>NZ_BMLX01000002.1:726659-1089989 GCF_014645535.1 Silvimonas iriomotensis | reverse complement strand
CCGAACAGGACCGTGAAACGACTTAGCGCCGATGATAGTGCGGATTACCCGTGTGAAAGTAGGACATTGCCAGACACCCATATAAAACGCCCGTACAGAGACCTGTACGGGCGTTTTGCTTTTACCCTCCCCGCCTTGCGCGTTCCGCGCGAAATATCTTCACTTCCTTGTTAAGCTTGGTGGCAATCAGAACAATATCCGGATTGCTTCGTGACCTTGACCCTGGCTGTTTCCCTGTTGTGGGCGGTTTATCTGGTGGTGTTGTCGGTGATGATTATCTGGCAGCGTCGCGCCCCTGTTGCGACGCTGAGCTGGATTTTGTCGCTGGCGGCATTGCCGTGGATCGGTTTGATCATCTTCCTCGTGTTCGGGCCGCAAAAGATCAAGCGCAAGCGGCTGCGCCGCGCGGCCAGTAAACAGCGCCTGGGTATCCGCAAACAGGGTGGCGGCAAGGCGCCGCCGGTCTACGCCGCGCAGATGGCGAGAATGAGCCTGGCGACGACCGAAATGCCGCCGGTGACCTGCACCCGTTTTGATTTGCTGGTCGATGGCGGTGCGACCTATGAAGCGATCTTTGATGCTATTGAGGCCGCCACGCGCCAGGTGCATCTGGAGTACTACATCTATGAACCTGACCGCATCGGCACTGCACTGCGTGATCTGTTGATCCGCAAAGCGGGGCAGGGGATTCAGGTACGCTTGCTGATCGACGCGCTGGGCTCAAAGCGCTGTGGCCGCAAGTTTCTCGGGCCACTGACCGCGGCCGGGGTGGAAGTGGCCTTCTTCCACGAGACGTCATTTCGCCGTCTGCGGCCGGTGATCAATATGCGGACTCACCGCAAGCTGGTCATATGTGATGGCGCCATGGGCTTTACTGGCGGCATCAATATCACCGACGAAGAAGACGAGCGCAACAATCCGCAGGCGTTTCATGATCTGCATGTGCGGCTTGAAGGCGCGGTCGTGGAGCAGTTGCAGCAGATTTTTCTGGAAGACTGGTTTTATACAACGGGCGAACGCCCGGAGCCGCTGCCTTATATAGAGCCGCCCGAGGGTGAGCACATTGTGCAGGTGCTGCAATCCGGCCCTGATAACGACTGGGCGCCAATCTACCGGGCGTATCTGGCGGCGATCAACGCCGCAGAAGAACGCATCTTGCTGACGACCCCTTATTTTGTGCCAGACGAAGGCGCGATGGTGGCATTGACCAGTGCCGCACTGCGTGGGGTGGATGTACAGGTGATGGTGCCGCGGCGTAGCGATTCATGGATCGTGACCGAGGCGGCACGCTCTTATTTTGATGAACTGGTGATTGCCGGCGTGCAGGTCTGGGAATACACCGGGCGCATGCTGCACTCCAAGACGCTGGTCGTCGACAAGAAGTATGCGGCGATCGGCACCGCCAATTTTGATAATCGCAGCTTCCGGCTTAATTTTGAGGTGAGTGTGCTGGCCTACGGCGCGACGCAGGCTGACGCGCTGGCGGCGCGCTTTGCAGATGACCTTAAACAGTCAGTGCGCGTGTCCCGGCCCCGCAAGATCTCAAAGCTCTCTGCCTTTGGTGAAGCATGGGCCAGATTGTTCTCGCCGTTGCTGTGATCCGTTTGTCCGGCTGTTTGCGCATCAGGGCCCGCAGGCTACCGTTCCTGCATCACAGTTGTATGACGATATCAAATAAATTGGTAATGCTTCGCATTCGTGGCCATCGCGTTTGAAATGCCTTGCCGTAGGCCGCGTCTGCCTGTCTAATTAGGAAGTTTTGCTTTTTACTTTCTAACTAGAATTGTCGCCGCAGGAGCCGATTGCATGCTTTACCCCCAACTTTTCGCTGATCTGGAAAAAGCCCGCTGGGATATGGCGGACGATATTGCCTGGGATCAGTTCGACGCGAGCAAGTTGAGCGAAGAGCAGGCAGTCACGATCAAGATGAACGCCATCACGGAATGGTCCGCCCTGCCGGCCACCGAGATGTTCTTGCGCGATAATCGCGACGACTCCGATTTCTCTGCCTTCATGTCCATCTGGTTCTATGAAGAGCAAAAGCACTCGCTGGTACTGCAAGAATACCTGCGCCGCTTCCGTCCGGACCTGGCCCCCACCGAAGAAGAGCTGCATGCAGTTCGCTTCGAGTTTGATCCGGCCCCGCCGATGGAAACGCTGATGCTGCATTTCTGTGGCGAAGTGCGTCTGACCCAGTGGTATCGCCGTGCCTCGGAATGGCACACCGAACCCGTCATCAAGCAAATCTACAAAACCCTGTCGACCGATGAAGCCCGCCACGGTGGCGCGTATCTGAAGTACATGAAGCGTGCGATCGACAAACTGGGCGACGAAGCGCGCCTGGCGTTTGCCAAGATCGGTATGCTGATGGCTTCTTCGGCCCGTAGTGGCAAGCCGCTGCACCCGACCAACCTGCACGTGAACAAGGATCTGTATCCGATGGACACCGTGCAAAGCCGCCTGCCGGACCCGGAATGGCTGGAGCGCTGGCTGGATACGCAAATCCATTTTGGCAAGGAATGGGAAGGCCGTGTGGTCGGCGGTATCTTGCGCAACCTGTCGAGTCTGTTTGGCGAAACCTTTGAAACCGCCGCTGATCTGAACCGCTTCCGCAAACAACTGGTCGCCAACCTCGGCCAGGCTTGATTTCATGACTGCACAGCAATATCCGCATCCCGATTTCGAGAAGAAGATCTGCGCGCCGGAGCAACTGGCGGCGCGCATTGCCCAGTTGCAGCGCCCGCTGGTATTCACCAACGGGTGTTTCGACATTCTGCACACGGGGCACGTGACTTATCTGGCGCAGGCCCGCGCGCTGGGCGCCAGCATGATCGTCGCGCTCAATACGGATGAATCGGTCAAACGGCAAGGCAAGGGTGATGACCGCCCGATCAATGATCTGGGCAAGCGCGCCAGCGTGATGGCCGCGCTGGAAAGTGTCAGCCTTGTCACCTGGTTTGATGCGGATACGCCGTATGACCTCATCATGACGGTCAGGCCGGATGTCCTTGTCAAAGGGGGCGACTGGTCGATTGACCGCATTGTCGGCAGCCAGGAAGTACTGGGTTGGGGTGGGCAGGTGCATTCGATTCCGTTCCTGTACCAGACCTCGACCACCGAAACGCTCAAGCGTATCCGCCAGTCTCATCCATGAGCCCGCGTGAGAACCTGGTTGCCGAGCTGATCGGCGACATCAACGAGCATGGCTGGCTGCGACCAGACCTGGTCAGTCAGGCCGGTGTGGTGCTGCTGGCCGTGCTGGTCGGCGTTATCCTGTATTACCTGCTTAAACCACGGGTTACCCGCGACAATTCGCGCTGGCAGTGGTTTGGCCAGGGCGTTATCCGGCTGATTTTCCCGCTGGTGGCGCTGACGGTGACCAAGTTCGGCACGGTGATTCTGGGGATTTTCTTTCCGGGATCGGCGTTCAGGCTGATTGGCGTGGCCGACGTGCTGTTGCTGGCCATGGTCAACATCAGCGTGCTGGCTTATCTGCTGCGCCACGTCTTCAATGAAGCGCCATGGATTGGCCGCTGGGAGCGCCGGATTGCCGCGCTGATCTGGCTGGCCTACGCCTTGCACGTGGTGGGCATCCTGCCTGAGATTGCCGATGCGCTGGATGACATCAGCTTTCATCTGGGCCATCAACGTATTTCTGTGCTGACCATCCTGCAAGGCCTGGCCTCTGTGGCGGCGACGCTGCTGATTGCCATGTGGCTGAGCCGCCTGGCCGAGCGTTGGTTGATGCGCGCGGAAATGCTTGATACCAGCTTGCGGGTCATGCTGACCAAGGTGGTGCAGTCGCTGCTGGTGGTGATTGCCGTGCTGGTGGCCTTGCCGCTGGTAGGGATCGATCCGACGGTGCTGTCGGTGTTTGGCGGTGCGCTGGGTGTTGGTCTGGGTCTGGGTTTACAGAAGATCGCCTCCAACTATGTATCAGGTTTCATCATTTTGCTGGACCGCTCGGTCCGGCTGGGTGATCTGGTGCAGATTGGCGACCGCCAGGGCATTATCTCGCGCCTGACTTCGCGCTATATCGTGCTCAAGAGTCTGGATGGCACCGAGTCTCTGGTGCCGAACGACACGCTGGTGACGTCGACGGTGGTCAATCAGTCATATACCGATCGCAAGGTGTGGACCAAACTGGCCTTCACCGTCGGGTATGAGTCTGATCTGGATCTCGTGCTGCAATTGCTGGTCCAGGCGACGGAAGGTATCGATCGGGTGGTGCAAGACCCCAAGCCGTACCCGTATCTCGATGCCTTTGGCGATAGCGCGGTGAATGTCTCGGTCGGTTTCTGGATCAAAGATCCGGAAAACGGTCAGGGCAGCCTGAAATCAGAGATCAACCTGCGGGTGTGGCGCCTGTTCAAGGCGCACGGTATCAATATCCCGTTCAACCGGCTGGATGTGGTGCATTTCACACCCACCAACAAAACCGCCGGCGATGGTAATTTGACAGGTTATGTTCCGCCAAAGCCCGCCGATGAATGACGAGCGGGTAATTTGCACAACCGGGCGTACGAACGGTTGCGCATTGCAAGCAATTATTCTGTAATATCTGTTCGCCCTTGATCCGTATCAGTAAATTCTGAACAACTTCAAGGGGTTTCTTGTCCTGGAGAGTTTCATAGATGGAATGGCTGAACGGCCTGATCGAAATGCCCTGGTGGGGCTACATCGTGGTGTTGCTGGTGCTGACACATATCACGATTGCAGGGGTCACGATTTTCCTGCACCGCAATCAGACGCACCGCGGTCTGGATCTGCACCCGATTCCCAGTCATTTCTTCCGTTTCTGGCTCTGGCTGACGACGGGCATGGTGACCAAAGAGTGGGTTGCCATTCACCGCAAGCACCACGCCCGCTGCGAAACCGCTGAAGATCCGCACAGCCCGCAAGTGCTGGGCCTGAAGAAGGTCATGTGGGAAGGCGCGGAACTGTACCGCAAGGAATCGAAGAACAAGGAAACGCTGGAGAAGTACGGCGTGGGTACGCCCAACGACTGGCTCGAGCGCAATATCTACACCCCGCACAGCATCATGGGCCCGACCCTGATGGCCATCATTGACCTGAGCTTGTTCGGGGCCAATGGTCTGTGGATGTGGGCTGTCCAGATGGCATGGATTCCGTTCTGGGCCGCTGGCGTGATCAACGGTGTTGGCCACTTCTTCGGCTACCGCAACTTCGAATGTGAAGATGCGTCCACCAACCTGGTGCCTTGGGGCATCATCATTGGCGGCGAAGAACTGCACAACAACCATCACACCTTTGGTACCTCCGCCAAGTTCTCCAACAAGTGGTGGGAGTTCGACCTGGGCTGGGCGTATATCCGCTGCCTGTCGGCACTGAAGCTGGCCAAGGTGCGCAAGGTTGCCCCGCGCATGAAGATGGTCGATGGCCATATGGAACTGGATGAACAAGCGCTGGCTGCCATTATCGCCAACCGCTACACCATCGCGGCCAACTACGCCAAGTCGCTCAAGCACACCGTGGGCGATGAACTGGACAAGCTGCGCGCCAGCGCCAGCCTGCCGCACTTTGACTTCAATCCGGCTCGCCAGATGAAGGTGTGGCTCAAGCAAGATGCCAAGGACACCCCGGTTGGCGATAAACAGCACCTCGATAGCCTGCTGGCTCAAAGCAAGGTGCTCGATCAGGTCTACCAGATGCGCCAGGAACTGACCCGTTTGTGGGAACGCTCCAGCCTGTCGCGTGCTGAACTGCTGACCCACCTGCAAGACTGGTGCGCCCGTGCAGAAGCCAGCGGTATCGCTGCGCTGCAAGAGTTCTCCCAGCGTCTGCGTCGCGTGGCCGCAGTCTGATCCGGACACGTTGAAATACAAAAAGGCGAGCCTGCGGGTTCGCCTTTTTTGTTGTCTGACAGGTTTCGGAGTACTGTCTTGCAGCCGCACCGCGCAAATCTGCCTAAAATCACGTTTTCGTATCGCTGCGCCACAGGGGAACAATATGTCCAGCATTCAGCGTTACCACGTCGGGCCACGCATGTCCGAGATCGTGGTTCATAACAACACCGTGTACATGGCCGGACAGATTGCCGAGACGCTAGAGAAAGACACGCGCGGGCAAACAGAAGAAGCGCTGGCTGCGGTCGATCGCATGCTGGCCGAGGTCGGCTCGGACAAGACCAAGATTCTGAGCGTGACCATCTACCTGCCGGATGTCGTGAACGAATACGACGCCATGAATGCCGCGTGGAGCGAATGGGTGGCCCCGGGCCACACACCGGCACGTACGACGGTGGAAGCCCGCCTGGCAGACCCGCGCTACCGGGTGGAACTGACGGTGATTGCCGCGCTGTAAATGTGCTGGCCGGATGGACCAGAACGGCAAACCAGCTTGCCCCGTGCCTTGTCAGCGCGGGGCAATGTTTTTGGTATAGCCTGCAGCCGCGCTGGTCCTGTCTGCAGCGACGAATGCGGGAACGAAACTTGATCCGGATTGCTCCATTATGTGGCTGCCCGCAGTGCCCGTCGCATAATGCTGGCGACCCCGGTCTGCTGCGCCAGACCTCTTTGAGTCTTCCTTGTGGAGTTGCTGCCCATGTCGAACATTCTGCTGGCTTACTTTGCCGGATGGCGGGACTGGAACCGCCTGCCGCTGATTCGTGATGCCGAGCGCCTGACCCACATTTGTTATGCCTTTGCCAATATCCATGAAGGCAAGGTGGTGTTGCTGACGTCCAAAGAAGATGCAGATGGCCAGGCCCGCAGCGAAGAGGGCATTGCCCGTTTGCACGAACTGCGCAGCGTGAACCCGCGGCTTAAACTGCTGATCTCGATTGGCGGCTGGTCGGCGGACGGTTTTTCTGATGCTGCCCTTACCACCGAATCACGTGAGGTCTTCGCCCAGTCTGCGATTGATTTCATGACCCAGCGCGGTCTGGATGGCATTGATCTGGATTGGGAGTACCCATCCAACGACATGGCCAGCATCAAGGCGCGGCCGGAAGACAAGCACAACTTCACGCTGATGCTGGAAGCCCTGCGCCACAAGCTTGACGCGCTGTCAGACGAACAAGGCCGCGTTGGCAACGCGCGTTACCTGCTGACCATTGCCGCAGGCGCAGGCCAGTATTATCTGGATGGCGTCGAGATGGCCGAAGTGGCAAAGCTGTGCGACTTCGTCAATCTGATGACCTACGACTATTACAACGGCTGGGCCACGCGCGCCGGTCACCACACCAATCTGTACAACACGCCGGGCGATCCGGACGGCGATAGCTGCCAGAAGTCGGTCGACCTGTTTATTGCCAATGGCCTGCCGGCCGACAAACTGGTGCTGGGCTGCGCCTTCTATGGTCGCGGGCTGGATGGCGTGGGCGGGGCTGGCCTTGGCGCGCCGGGCACGCCCAAGAGCAATACCTCGATCGATTACGACGATATCGTGGGCAAGCTGATCCCGGAGGGTGCCACGCGGTTCTGGGATGACGACGCCAAAGCACCGTGGCTGTTGTCCGGCGAGATGTTTGTCAGTTATGAAGATGCCGAATCGCTCGGCCACAAGCTGGCGTTCATTCAGGAACGCAAACTGGCCGGCGCGTTCTTCTGGGAATACAGCCAGGATCACACCGACACACTGTTGTCGACCTTGTGGCAAGGCCTGCGCGACTGAGCGCCCTGGTCGCCGCCAGCAAAAAGCCCGCAGATTTGCGGGCTTTTCTGTTTTAGACCGTGGGGGCCGAATCGCCGGGCTGGATCGATGTCCGGGCCGCTGCTTGCCGCTTGTCTTGCCAGTAGCCGGCCAGCAGTGCGCCAGAGATGTTGTGCCACACCGAAAAGAGCGCGCCGGGCAGGGCGGCCAGAGCACCAAAAAAGTGGCCACCCAATTGTGCCGCCAGGCCAGAGTTCTGCATGCCGACTTCAATGGCCAGCGTACGGCAGACCGATTCCTCAAAGCCCAGCAGTTTGCCGCCCCAGTAACCGCCCAGCAGCCCGATGGCGTTATGCAGCATGACCGCCAGGATGACCACGGCGCCCACTGCGGCAATGCTCTTCTGGCTGAGCGCCACAATGGCGGCAATGATGGTGACGATGGCCAGCATGGACAGCAGCGGCAAATAGGGTTCGATCTTGCGCACGAACCGCCCGAAGAAGCGGTAGATCACCAGCCCCAGGGCCACCGGCAGGATCACGATCTCTACAATCGACAGCAGCATGCCCAGCATGTCCACCGGAATCGAGGTATCTACATACAAGCGCGTCAGCAGCGGGGTTGCCACGACGCTGACGAGGGTAGAGAGCGAGGAAATGGTGACCGACAGCGCGACATCGCCGCCAGCCAGATAGATGATGACGTTCGATGCCGTACCGCTCGCTACGCTACCGACCAGGATCATGCCGGCCGCCAGCTCCGGCGGCATGTGAAACGCTTTGGCCAGACACCAGGCGGCCAGTGGCATTACGAGGTAATGCAGGACAATCCCGGCGGTGACCGGGGCCGGGCGCGTCAGCACGCGCTTGAAGTCATCCAGCGTCAGCGTCAGGCCCATGGTGAACATGATGGTGCCCAGCAGGATCGGGATATACGGCTTGAAGGGCGTGAAGCTGGCGGGGTTGTGGTAGGCGAGCAGGGACAGCAGTATCGCCCACAGCGGGAACAGCCGGGTGATTCTGGCAAGCATGAGTCGTATCCGTTTTATTGTGTTTGTCAGGCCTGCCTTGAGCTACGGCAGGCGCGCCCATCTTTGCCGGTTTGGGCGCGCCCTGCAAGTCTGGCTGCTTACCACTCCGGCGCAATCTGCTCCGCGTAGTCGTAGAGCGCTTCCAGAATGCCGGCCGCGCGCTCGTCTGCGGTGTCAGAGAGCGTGTCGATGGCTTCGGCAAACTGTTCCAGCGTGCGGTAGCCGCCGCGGCCATGGATCAGCCGATCCACGCGCAGTTGTTGCCATTGCGCCTGTTCGTCAGCCGTGAGCGTTTCGGCAAAGTTGCGCGCGCGGTAGCGGAACAGCAGATCATCAAGCCGCCGATCATCAAAGGCCGGGCGGGCGCCGGCCAGTTGTTCGGGTGTCAGCTGGCGCAGTTTTTCCAGCGTGCGCCGGTCGTTGTTGCCCACAAAGCCACCGTAGAGATCCTCGTCGATATCCTGCTTGCCCAGTGGTTCGCGCTGGTAAATGGCATCCCAGTCCGGGCGGGGCAGGGCCGCCACGGCGGCGGCGTGCATCTGGATCACGTCCATGTCCACGCCCCAGCGCGCGGCCATTTCGGGCGAGAGCACCTTGAGGTTGCCAATGACAATGGGCGACTTGTTGATGTGGATGGTCTTGATGGGCAGGCGCGTCACGCCCTCGGGCAGGTCGGCCGTGCGGCTAAACATGCGCTGGCGGATATCGGCGCTGCTGAGCCCGGCCAGTTCTGCCGGATCAAACGCCAGATCCCACACAATCAGTTCATTCTTGTTGGTCGGGTGCCAGCCCAGCGGCCATACCGCTGCAATGCAGCCACGATCTACGCCGAACATGCCGGACACATGCAAAAACACCTTGGGTTCGCTGCCGATTTCCTTGAGCACGGCGTCTTTTTTGCGCAGGCCAAGACAGAAGTCGAACAAGCGTGGCTGGTGGTCACGGATCAGGCGTGCCATGGCGATAGTGGCGCGGACGTCAGACAGCGCATCGTGCGCGGACTCGTGCGCAAGGCCGTTGGCTTTGGTCAGCAATTCCAGCCGGAAGCTCACCTTGCCGTCATCGCCCCGGGGCCATTCAATGCCTTCCGGGCGCAGGGCGTAGGCGGTGCGGACGGTGTCGAGCAAATCCCAACGGCCACAGTCGTTTTGCCATTCGCGCGCGTACGGGTCGATCAGGTTGCGCCAGAACAGAAAGCGCGTCATTTCATCGTCAAAGCGGATCGAGTTGTAGCCCACGCCAATGGTGCCAGGTTCGGCCAGCTGGCGCTCAATGGCGGCGGCAAAAGCGTGTTCGGCAACACCGCGCTCAAGGCAATCCTGCGGAGTAATGCCCGTGATCAGGCACGATTGCGGATCGGGCAAAAAGTCAGGCGAGGGCAGGCAGAAGAGTTCGACCGGCTCGCCGATTTCGTTGAGGTTGGCGTCGGTGCGGATGCCGGCAAACTGCGCCGGGCGGTCGCGGCGCGGTACTGCGCCAAAGGTTTCGTAGTCGTGCCAGAAAAAGGTGAGTTCGGCCATGCCTGGGTCCCGTCAAAAAAGGCGAGGGCGTCACGGTGGCGTGACGCCCCACCCATTGTACCCGGCGCGGGCGGCCTGGCCAGGGGCTATGGCCTGATGCGGCTCAATCTGCACTCAGCCGTTTGATCGGCAAGGGCAGGCGTTCGGTCTCGTTGGGGATATGGCCGAAGCGGTCTTCTTGCCAGGCCACCTTGGCGGCCTCGATCAGTTCGCGGTCGCTGGCGACAAAGTTCCACCACAGCGTACGCGGCCCATCCAGCGGCGCGCCACCAAGCAGCAAGACGCGCGTGGCCTGCGTGGCGGTGATCTGTGTATCGCCGGTCTGCGGCAAAAGCACCAGCTCGTTCACCGCCAGCACGCTGTTATCTGCATGCGCTTCGCCATGGATCAGCATCAGCGCCCGTTCTGCGTAATCGGCCGGAATGCTGATGCTGGCGCCGGGTGCCAGATCAAGGACGGCATAAATGGTGGGTGATTCGACCGCGACCGGGGAGATATGCCCGAACAACTGGCCAATCAGCAAATGGATCTGCACACCGTCACGGTTAATCCGCGGCAGTTGTTGTTCCGGGTAATGCTCAAAATGTGGCGAGCACTGTTCCAGCGGGCGCGGCAGGGCAATCCAGGTTTGCACGCCATGCAGCTTGCCGCCGTTGCGCGCGTTGGCCGGGGTGCGCTCAGCGTGGGCAATGCCGCGGCCGGCGGTCATCAGGTTGATATCGCCCGGTTCAATCAGCACCTCATTGCCCAGCGTGTCGCGATGCAGCTGGATGCCTTCAAACAGATAAGTCACGGTCGCCAGCCCGATATGCGGATGCGGCGGCACATCCAGCCCCTGACCGGGCGCCAGTTCGGCCGGGCCGATATGATCAACAAACACGAACGGCCCGACGGCGCGGCGTTGAACGGCCGGCAACAGGCGCGAGATCGGCAAGCCGCCCACGGTTTCGGCGCGGCCGGCAATATGGATCAACTCGGACATCGGGGTCTCCAGACAGGGCAACGCCGGGCGGGCGCCCGGCGCTGGTGAGGTTCAGTTGCTATCAATATGGCCTGGCGGCACGGGGAACACCAAGCCGGGCCTGTATCGTTTTGTCTTGTGTTCAGCGGTCAGTGCTCCGGCACGCCAGCAACCCGGGCTGCTGGCGTGTACGCCGCATCAGAAGCGGCCGGCCTGGTAGTCGAGGATGGCCTGTTCTACCTGCTCACGCGAGTTCATCACGAACGGCCCCCACTGCACGATCGGTTCGGCCAGCGGCTTGCCAGAAAGCGCAATCAGACGTGTCTCTACAGCGCCGGCCGTGATCGTCACGCCATCGGCCTCTGCCGCGTTGTTGAGCAAACCCATCTGGGCAGACTTCACCACGCGGCCACCAATGCTGGCTTCGCCCCGGTAAACATAGACAAACGCGTTGTGGCTGGCCTGCAGCGGCAGGCTGACACTTTGCCCGGCCGGAATAACGAGGTCGGCGTAGAACGGCTCGGTATCGTCACGGGTGATTGCCCCGGCGACGCCGGCCACAAGGCCCGAGATCAGCTTGAGCGAAGCGCCGTTGCCAAGGTCACGCACCGGAATGTCGCCGGCCGGGATATCGCGATACCACGGCGCAGTCATCTTGTTCTTGCCCGGCAGGTTCACCCACAGCTGGAAGCCTTCCATCAAGCCGTCTTGCTGCTCCGGGATCTCGCTATGCACGATGCCGCGACCGGCCGTCATCCATTGCACGCCGCCTTCGGTCAGCAAGCCCTCGTTGCCGGCATTGTCGCGATGGCGCATGCGGCCGTTAAGCATATAGGTCACGGTCTCGAAACCCCGGTGCGGGTGCGACGGGAAGCCGGCAATGTAGTCGTCCGGGTTGTCTGAGCGGAACGCGTCCAGCATCAGGAACGGGTCCAGCCGGCGTTGCAGATCGTGCGTCAACACACGGGTCAGGCGCACCCCTGCGCCGTCAGTGGTCGGGATGCCGTTGACCAGGCGCTCCACTTCACGTGAGCGGGTGACGGCCGGGAGTTGCAGGGTGTTGTTCATGATGTGTTCTCCTGTTGTCTGGCGCGGTGAGCCTGTGCGATGGCATCGGGTCTGGCACTGCGCAGCCCACACTGTCCGTGTGGCGATGAGTGCATCTTAGGCCGGGCTGATCATCGAAGAAACGGGTGATCTTTTTGTGATCTATATAAAATTATTTGATATTGTTTGACGCATGAACCTGGAACGCATTTCACTGGAACAGCTGCGCGTCTTTGCCGAAGTAGTCCGCGCCGGCAGTTTTCTCGGGGCCGCCAAAGCGATTGGCCGCACCCAGTCTGCGGTGAGCTACACCGTGGCCACGCTGGAGCAGCAATTGGGCATTGTGCTGTTTGATCGCAGCCAGTACCGGCCCAAACTCACGCCGACCGGCGAGGCGCTGCTGGGCGATGCGCACGCCATCCTGGAGCGGGTAGACCGGCTGCAGGCGAGGGCGAGCGCCATCGAACACGGGCTGGAGGCCGAGCTGGCGCTGGCGGTGGATGTGTATTTTCCCTTGTCGCGCTTGCTCGATTGTCTGAATGACTTTCGGGCGACCTTTCCCAGTGTCACGTTCCGGCTGTATGTAGAAGCGCTGGGCGCAGTGGCAGAGCGTGTGCTGGCGGGCAGCGCACAACTGGGCATTCTGGCCACCTTGCCTGAACTGCCACCCGGGCTGGACGGGTTCTCCATGCCGCCGATCCGCGTGCTGGCTGTGGCCTCACCCGATCATCCGCTGGTCAAATATGCCGGCGCGCTCGACCGCGCCACGCTGCAAGAACATGTGCAACTGGTGCTGACTGACCGCAGTGCCCTGACTGAAGGGCGCGACTATGGCGTGATCTCATCCACCACCTGGCGTTTGTCAGACCTGGGCGTCAAACACGCCATGCTGCTGGCGTCGATGGGCTGGGGCTATATGCCGATCCATTGGGTGGAGGATGATCTGGCGGCCGGACGGCTGGTGGCGCTGCCGCTGGATATGCAGCCCAAGGGCGGCATGCAGCTGGCCATGCACGTGGCGACGCGCATCGGGCAGCCGGTGGGTCCGGCCTTGCGCTGGTGGATGGAACGCCTGCGCCGCCCTGGCGGGGCTTAGGGTCAGACAGCCCGAACCTTAGTCAAACATGCTGGCGCGCAGGCTGCCGATTTCCGATGGATCAAGCCCGATCAGGGTCAGATAACCGACGGCACCGTCGTAGTGACGGCGTAGATGGTCCAGGAACATCACCATGTGTTCGGGCTCGGCCCCCAATAGATGGCGCAGCTCGGGCGCGTTCTGTTCGCCAAATTGCGCCAGCGCCAGGTGCAGATTGGTGGCGCTGCGGGTGTAGTCGGCAATGATGTCTTCATCCGGCACGCCCGCTAGATTCAGCAGCAATGCCGCCACCATACCGGTGCGATCCTTGCCGGCAGAGCAATGAAACAAGACGCATCCTTCCGGCTGCGAGAGTATCTGCCGGAAAATAGCCAGGAAGCCGTGCCGGCAATAGCGCAAGACATCCACATACAGCGTGCCAAGGCTGGCGGGGACGTTGTCCAGATGCTGGTCCAGCCCGTCCAGCAAGGAGATCGGCGCGTACTGGATTTCTGCCACGCGGCTTAAGGCGTCGCCCCATTGACGCCGCTCCCGCTGGCCGCGCAGGTCGATATCCATGCGCACGCCATAATCGAGCAACTGGATCACGTCGATCGCGTGCAGTGCCTCCAGACTATCGGCACGTACAAACCGGTGAGTGCGCAAAGTACGCCCGGTGCGGCTGTGCAAGCCGCCCAGATCGCGCACGTTGCGCGCGCCTTGCAGGGGGATGTCTCTTTGCATATCCTGGCCACAATGCGGTGGTGAACTGCCTTGTCTCAACATAGCATGTGAGTCATGGCGCGCCGCGCCGCCCTACAAACGGACAGCAGCATGAGTATGGAACTGGACAAGGACGCCCACAAAGCGGCGCTCGATTCGCTGGAAAAATATCTGCGCGATGAACTGGAGCTGGACGTCGGCAATCTGGAAATCGCCGGTTTGCTGACCTTTTTTGTGCAGGAAATCGGTCCCAGCCTGTACAACAAGGGCGTGCGGGCGGCCCAGGAACAGATGCAGGCGCGGGTGGCGGATATCGACATGGAAGTCTACGCAGACGAATTTGGCTACTGGAAGAAATCGCCCCGCCGCCGCTAAGTCAGCCGATCTGGCGGGAGGGCTGCAAGGCCGCATCATGCAAGGCCGGGGTAGACGCTGCGGTGGTGAGTGCCGGCGCGTACGGCCCGACCAGAAACAGCGCCCGCCAGTCTGGCGCGGCCCGGAACTCGATAAACCGGTAAGTGAGCGCGGCCAGGAAAAGCGTGCCCAGTATCGCCGTCACAATGAACACGGGTTGGGTATTGCCCTTGAACAGGCCCAGTGCGTTCATGACCGGCAAGTGCCACAGATAGATGCTGTAGCAGGCCATGCCGGGCAGTTGCAGCACCCGCCAGCGTAAAAAGCGCAGCGAGGGCGCGCCGTTGAGCACCATCATCAGCAATAGCGCCAGGCCCAGGTCGAATACATTGTCCAGTATCGCCTTCCATTCGAAATTGACCGCGCGATTAATGCATTGCTCATACCCGTACCAGCCAATGAGCAGCAAGACGGCCGACAGTGTGCCGGAAAACAGCGTGGGCCAACGCAAGCAGGTGCGATGCACATAGGCGGAAGCAAGCGCCATGCCGATGACAAATTCATCCAGCCGGCCCAGCAAGAGGGCGTCTGAGATCCAGTCCGGCCCTTTGTCTGGCGGATCAAGCATGCGGATGCCGCGCACGCTGAGCGAAAACAGCAAGACGCAAACCAGCACGGGCCAGATGCCTCGCCGCGCGATCAGCAGGGCCAGCAAGGGGAAAACCAGGCTGAACAGCATTTCAGTCCCGATCGACCACAAGGCCCAGTTGGAGGTGGGCACAAAGGTGCCGGGCAAGAACGGGAAGGTCAGGGTTGCAACGGTGGCCGCTTCGCGCAAGATGCGAAAGTGCGGCTCGGCCAGCCGGCCGCACAACACCAGCGTCGAGATGGAAACCAGGTAATACAGCGGGATCAAGCGGAAAAACCGGTGCTTGTAGAAAGTCCAGGCGTCCGCCTGCGTGGTGATCTGCCTTTTCTGCGCCGCATAAGGCAGATAGAGAACGAATCCGGACAACATGAAAAAGAGATTGACGCCAGTCCAGCCATTGATCAAAAACATGCCGGAAGACACGCCGAATATCGCAGGCGGGTGAAACGCCAGGGCAATGCTCAGGTGGTGCCAGACCACCGCCATGATGGCCAGCCCGCGCAAGCCGTTGATTTCCGGAATGCGCAGATTGGGGGATGCGACTGGGGCTGGCTGGGTCATCGGGCTGCACCATGAAACCAGGGATGAAGCAACTGATCAGCTTTGTGCGATGCACCATACATAACGCTGAACCTGCATTCTTCTTATCGATAGCAAGTCATTGCGGTTTGCGCACTGCAACAAGCCGTGTCAATCGATGAAAGGAGTTGTCAGCTTTGCGGGCCCAGATGAGCTGCGCTGAGCGATGGACGATGGGAGTGCCATGGCCGGTCATTTCCATCCGGAAAATTGGGCAATTGACCCGGCAGGCAGGCTGGTCTGACAGCAAATCATGATATGCCAGGCGGCGGCAAACCCAGGCTGCACGGCCCTTTGGTCGGGATTGGCACCACAGTGGTGCGTGCGATGCACTACCGGTCAGGGGCCACTGGTGCACGTTTGTCAGCCGGGCGCGGCGGACGATGAAAAACCGCAACCGGTTGCAAACCGCATGTTTGCTTGTCAGTTGGTGGTAAATTATTTGTAGCGTAGGGGAAAGACTTTACTTGAGTGACGGGCCGCATCGCTAGAGCATGAAATCCATTTCAAAACCCGTATCAACGGGACAGGATGGAGAGCCTCATGCCAAATCAACCCCGGTTTTTGCTGAGTAAACAACGTACGCTGGCGCTGCTGCTGGCCGGTCTGGTGGCTGCACCGTTGCCCCTGGTGGCCACGCTGGTTGCGCCAACGGCCATGGCCGCGTCGGTCAGTAGCGGCTATACCGCGCTGGCGGGCGGTTCGGTGCAGTTTTATGCCAACGGCGGCGTCTGGGCCGATCTGCACTACACCGTGAATGGCGGTGCGCAGATGAACATCCGCATGGGCAATAGCGGCACCAACAACAGCTACACGGTGACGGGCATCCCGGCCGGCGCGGTGGTCCGCTATTTCTTCACGGTGGGCCAGAGTGACGGGTCGGCGCAGGATACCGCCTGGGCCCAGTTCACCTACAGCGCGCCCACGCCAACCCCGGCACCCACCCCGGTACCGACCCCCACGCCGACGCCGGCCCCAACACCGGCTCCAACGCCCGCGCCGACACCTGCGCCCACGCCAGCTGCAACCTATGGCGCCAATGCGCTCAGCGGCGGGGTGGTGGCGTTCTATGCCAATGGCGGCAGCTGGGCTGATCTGCATTACAGCGTCAATGGTGGCGGTCAGGCCAACGTACGCATGAGCAATAGCGGCACCAACAATACGTACCAGATCACCGGTGTGGCCAATGGCGCGACGGTGAATTACTGGTTTACCATCGGCCAGGCCAATGGTTCTGCGGCCGATACCCCGGCGCAAACGCTGACCTACAGCACGGCCACGCCGACACCGACACCGACGCCCACACCAACGCCGTCGCCTTCCGGCGGCGTGGTGTTCCCGGCGGCCGGGACCACCTTCAACCTTGTGAATGGCACCAACGGCGCTTATGCCGATAGCCAGGTCTACTGGACCATGGTTGGCAAAGACCCGGCCACCCAGGGCTATGTGCATGTGAACTGTGCCGGCGCGCTGATCCCGATGTCGACTGCCGACAACAACGCCCAGACCAAGGGTGGTCAGAGCTACGCCAACTATTCGATTCCGCTGTCGCAGTGCAAATCGGTCACGGTCCCGGCGATCACCTCGGCGCGGATTTACCTCAGCGTCGGCAGTCCGATGTTCATGTCCGCCGTGGGCAGCCCGGCCACGGGGTATACCGGCCCCAACATTGATAACCCGACCGACCCCAACAGCAATGTGATCTTTGACTTCATCGAGATGGATGTCAGCGCGGCCAGTTTCTTTGGCAACACCACGCGGGTGGATCAGTTCGGCTTCCCGGTGCTGCTGCGCCTGCAAGGGCAGGGCGGTACGGATCAGACCGTGGGCGAAACCGAAACCCGCGCCGCGCTGTTCCAGGCGTTTGCTGCCCAGACGCCGGCACCGTTCTCGCAACTGGCCACCGTGCAGGCGCCGTACCGGATTGTTGCGCCGGCGCATGGCGGGTTTGGTGCGGGCGGCGCGTACAGCACTTATCTGGATAGCTACATCCAGGCCATCTGGAGCCAGTACGCCAGCCAGCCACTGGTGTTTACAGACGCGCAGGGCACGTTTACCGGTCATGTGGTCAACGGCCAGTTTGTGTTCACCGACAGCGCCGGCACCTATTACATCAACCACATGCCGACGACATCCGAGGTGTTGCTGGGTAATGGCGTATTCAACGACGCCAGCAATGCTGCGGCCGGTGTCCCGACGGCCAAGCAATTGCAGATCCAGGCACAACTGGCCGCCGCCATGAACCGTCACGTGGCAGAAAACCCGGCGGTCTGGGACAACGCCGGCGCGTTCTACAGCGCCGCCCCGACCAACTACTATGCGCAGTTCTGGCATGCGCACAGTATTGATCAGTTGTCTTACGGGTTCTCTTATGACGACGTGCGCGGCTTCAGTTCATCGCTGATCGGGGCCAACCCGACTGTGGCGACGATTACGGTCGGCTGGTAACGCATTCGCGCTTTGCCGTGTTTTTTTCGGGCCATGCTGATCTTTGCTATTGAAAAAGATCGGGATGGCCCGAAACTATTGCCGGGAACAAAAATTGCGTTAGCATGGTCTTGAAGGGCCAGCCTTGAGAGGACGCAAACCAAAGTGCTGTTGCTTTGCAGCATCACTTTTTCAGCGGGGTTGCCTGTTTTTTAGGCGGTCGCTGATTTTCAGGTTTGTCAGGAACCTGCCGTTCGTCGGGCAGCGTCATTTTGGGGCAGTCAAATCAACGCGCAGCAGCAAGCGAATCGGGCAGATTTTTGCGCTGGCGTTTTTTGCAGGAAGTTGCGGAAAGATCGATGCGTGTTTGCTGCATCTGACGATTCCGATCAAAAACCGGAAGGGCGGGTGACGGGTTTGCCTTTCCCGGATTTGGGTGCTTCTTTTGCCGTGCCGGAAGTCTTGCCGAAAGCTTGAAGAATGCTTTGGGCCAATGCGGGCGATCTGCCATCCAGGGCAATATTCCGCTTTCCCGGCAACGGTACAAATACCATTTGCTCAAAATCAAGTTTTTTCATCTAATAGTTGCGCCCGTAATACCAGTCGCTTGCTGTGGCATACGCAACTTGACCCGTTCTCCCTTTGGGTTGACGTGCGAAGCATGTGTAAACCCGCGTCTAAAAAAACCAAGACGTAGCCGGCGTCGCTAAGGCTCATCTGCCTGTCTGTGGCGCAGCTAGTACAATGATCTGCCCGTTGCCTGACCAACCCGCAATCCCCGTACCACTGTTACTCCTGTTTCGTCCTCCATTTTGCACCGACGGCTTTTTGCCGGCGGACGCCCCGTGCAAGCCCGTTTTCCGTAACTCTTTCTGACTAGAACCAGCATGCCAAACTTGATCGGTCGTGCCCGCAACTGGCGGGGACTCTGGGGGGTGTTGCCCATTCTTCTATCCGGATGCCAAGGGGGCATCCTCGACCCGAAAGGCCAGATCGCCGCGGACGAGAAATCCCTCATCATCACGGCCACTGTGTTGATGCTGCTGGTCGTCGTACCGGTCATCATCCTTACCTTTGTGTTCGCGTGGAAATACCGCGCCAGCAACACCGCTGCCGAGTACAAGCCCAAGTGGTCGCACTCCGGCAAGATCGAAGCCGTGGTCTGGATCATCCCGATCATCATCGTGACCGGTCTGTCCGTGCTGTCCTGGCAATCGACCCACAAGCTTGATCCGTATCGTCCGCTGGAGTCCGCTGTGGCCCCGGTGAACGTCGAAGTGGTCTCGCTGAACTGGAAATGGCTGTTCATCTACCCGGATCTGGGTATCGCCTCGGTGAACGAACTGGCCTTCCCGAAAGACACGCCGGTGAATTTCCGCATTACCTCTGATGCTGCGATGAACTCGTTCTTCATCCCGCAACTGGGTGGCCAGATTTACGCCATGGCCGGCATGGAAACCAAGCTGCACCTGACCGCAGCTGAAGCCGGTACCTATCACGGTATTTCGGCCAACTACTCCGGTGGTGGTTTCTCCGGCATGAAGTTCAATGCCATCGCGACCGAAACACCTGAGCAGTTCAATGCCTGGGTTGCCCACGTCAAGGCCACTGGCAAGCCGCTGGATGCACAGACCTATATCGGCCTGACCGCACCGAGCGAAAACAATCCTGCTGCGTACTACACGCTGGCCGAGCCGCGCCTGTTCCCGGCTGTGCTGCACAAGTACATGGCGGGTCGCCAGTCGATGGCGGCATCGGATGAAGAGATCAAGGTGGCCGAGTTGAGCCGTGTTCTCTGTAAAACACCAACCCTGGCACCTGTGAAGGAGTAAAGATAGATGTTGCTGGGCAAACTTACTCTGGACGCCATCCCGTTCCATGAACCCATCGTGATGGGTGCATTGGGTGGCGCCGGCCTGATGGGCCTCATTGTGCTGTCCTTGATTACCAAGTTCGGCAAGTGGGGCTACCTGTGGCGTGAATGGCTCACGTCTGTAGATCACAAGCGTATCGGCGTGATGTATATCGCCGTTGCGCTGGTCATGCTGCTGCGCGGCTTTGCCGATGCGCTGATGATGCGCTCGCAACTGGCCATGGCCACCGATGGTGCCATGGGCGTGTTCCCGCCGTCGCACTACGACCAGATCTTTACCGCGCACGGCGTGATCATGATCATTTTCATGGCCATGCCGTTCATGACGGGTCTGATGAACATTGTTGTGCCGCTGCAGATTGGCGCGCGTGACGTGGCCTTCCCGTTCCTGAACTCGCTGTCGTTCTGGCTGCTGGTTGCCGCTGCGATTCTGGTGAACCTGTCGCTGGGTGTGGGTAACTTCGCCCGTACCGGCTGGGTGGCCTATCCGCCGCTGGCAGAACTGGCGTTCAGTCCGGATGTCGGGGTGGATTACTACACCTGGGCACTACAGATATCAGGGATAGGGACGACGCTTACCGCGGTCAACTTCCTGGTCACGGTCATCAAGATGCGTGCCCCGGGCATGAAGCTGATGCAAATGCCGATCTTCACCTGGACCTGCACCTGGGCCAACGTGCTGATCGTGGCTTCCTTCCCGATCCTGACCGGCGCGCTGGCCATGCTGAGCCTGGACCGTTACATGGACTTCCACTTCTTTACAGCGGAAGCCGGTGGTAACGCCATGATGTATCTGAACCTGTTCTGGGCCTGGGGTCACCCTGAGGTTTACGTGCTGGTTCTGCCTGCGTTCGGTATTTTCTCTGAAGTGGTTTCGACCTACGCCGGCAAGCGCCTGTTTGGTCACACTTCCATGATCGTCGCTTCCGGCGCGATCACTGTGCTGGGCTTCATGGTGTGGCTGCACCACTTCTTCACCATGGGTTCGGGCGCCAACGTCAACGCGTTCTTCGGTATCGCCACCATGGTGATTTCCGTGCCGACCGGCGTGAAGCTGTTCAACTGGTTGTTCACCATCTACAAGGGCCGTCTGCGCTTTGAGCCGCCGATCCTGTGGACGCTGGGCTTCATGGTGACGTTCTCCATCGGTGGTATGACCGGCGTGCTGCTGGCCGTACCGGGTGCTGACTACGTGCTGCACAACAGCCTGTTCCTGATCGCTCACTTCCACAACACCATCATTGGTGGCGCGGTGTTCGGTTACCTGGCCGGTTTCTCGTTCTGGTTCCCGAAAGTGTTCGGCTTCAAGCTGAACGCCAAGCTGGGCAAGGCCGCGTTCTGGTTCTGGCAAGTCGGTTTCTACTTCGCCTTCATGCCGCTGTACGTGCTGGGCTTCATGGGCATGACGCGTCGTCTGAACCACACCGACCACCACGAGTGGAACATCTACCTGTACTTCGCACTGTTCGGCGCACTGCTGATCGCCGCAGGTATTGGTTGCCAGTTGCTGCAAATTGCCGTGTCGATCTATCAGCGCAAGAAGCTGGAAGACAACACGGGCGATCCGTGGAATGGCCACACCCTAGAGTGGTCCACTTCTTCGCCGCCCCCGGCCTACAACTTTGCTGTGCTGCCGCAAGTCCGTGATATCGACGCCTTCACCGACATGAAGGAACAAGGCAAGGCCTACGCCAAGCCGGAGCACTACGACCCGATCCACATGCCGCGTAATACCTCGGCAGGTGTGTTCATGGGTGCGTTTGCCACGGCCCTGGGTTTTGCGTTGATCTGGCACATCTGGTGGCTGGCGATCGTCGGTCTGGTTGGTATTGTCGTGACGCTGCTGACTCGCGTTTACGACAACAACAAAGACTATTACGTCATGCCGAACGAAATCGCCCACACGGAACGCGCCGCTGCTGATAGCCGCGCTGCCGTTGCGGTTGCGGCCTGAGGGATATCTGACAAATGAGTAATCTTGCTGAACAAACGCTCGACGCTCACGTCGAGCACGAGCACGGTCACGAACATCATCACGATACAGACAGCCAGGATATCCTGGGCTTCTGGCTGTATCTGATGACTGACTGCATTTTGTTTGCGACCGCGTTTGCGGGCTATGCAGTGCTGTACCGTAACATCGCGACCGGCCCGGCTGGTTTCGAGATTTTTGACCTGAAATACGTAGCGATCGAAACCGCAGCCCTGCTGCTGTCTTCCATCACCTACGGTTTTGCCATGATCAGCGGCCGCCGCGGCAACAAGTCGGCCGTGCTGGGCTGGCTGGCTGTCACGTTCCTGTTTGGTGCCACCTTTATCGGTATGGAAGTCAACGAATTCCATCACCTGATCGCTGAAGGTCACGGCCCGAACGTCAGTGCGTTCCTGTCGGCCTTCTTCGGCCTGGTGGGTCTGCACGGTCTGCACGTGACTGCCGGTCTGATCTGGATGGCCGTGCTGATGTTTGAAGTGGCCAAGCGTGGCCTCACCAAGCCGGCCGTACTGCGTCTGAGCCTGCTCAGCCTGTTCTGGCACTTCCTGGACGTGGTCTGGATCTGTGTGTTTACCGTTGTGTATCTGAAAGGGGTCGCGTGATGCAACGCATTGAAGGTCATGATTCGCATCAACACGCCGCCGCTGCTGATCACGGCAGCTACGTCGACTACCTCGTCGGTTTCGTACTGTCGGTCATCCTGACGGTCATCCCGTTCTGGATGGTGATGAGCAAGTCGTTCAGCCGTCAGGGCACCATGATCGGTATCGCCGTGTTCGCCGTGGCGCAGGTCATCGTGCAGCTGAAGTACTTCCTGCACCTGGACTTCACCAAGGAAGGCCGCATCAACACGCTGGCGTTCCTGTTTACCGCTTTGATCATCGTTATGCTGGTGGGTCTGTCGATCTGGATCATCACCACTGCTGATGCTCTGATGATGCGCTAAGGTGGGCAGCTTGAAACTCAAGCGTTACCTGCTGGTCACCAAGCCTGGCATCATCATGGGCAACCTGATCAGCACCGTCGGCGGTTTTCTGCTGGCCAGCCAGGGTCACCCTGACTGGCTGGTGATGATCGCCACGGTGATTGGTTCGGCACTGGTGGTGGCATCGGGCTGTGCGATCAACAACTGGATTGATCGTGACATCGATGCCCGCATGGAACGCACGAAAAAGCGCGTGACGGTGACCGGGGTGATGAGCCCCGCCGCCGCACTCGCGCACGGTATCTTGCTGGGTGTGCTCGGCTTTGCCTGTCTGGCCTGGTTCACGCCCATGGTCACCGTGTACTGCGTGGCTTTTGGCTTCTTCATTTACGTTGGCGTTTACAGCCTGTACATGAAGCGCAATTCGGTGCATGGCACCCTGGTGGGCTCGCTCTCTGGCGCCATGCCCCCGGTGGCCGGTTTCTGTGCCGCTGCCGGCGAATGGAATACCGGCGCGCTGATCCTGATGCTGATGTTCTGTCTGTGGCAAATGCCGCATTCCTACGCCATTGCCATCTTCCGCCAGGAAGACTACAAGCGCGCAGGGATTCCGGTGTTGCCGGTGGTACGCGGCATCACCGCCGCCCGCCGGCAGATGGTCGCTTATATCATCGCCTTTGCCGTCGCCTGTGTGGCGCTGCAAGTGGCGGGATATGCCGGTTATGGCTATATGGCCGTAGCGGTCGCCACCTCGCTGTACTGGTTGAAGCTGGCACTGGATGGCCGTCAGACCGACAACCACGTGAAGTGGGCCAGACAAGTATTTGTCTTCTCCATCATCACCGTCACCGCCTTGTCGGTGTCGATGGCAGTGGATGGCAAGCAGCCCAAGCAACAACTGGCCAGTGTGACGCAAGCCATCACGCACCACGCCTGACCTGTCGCAACAAACAAAAAACGCCCCACCGGTGAAAACCGTGGGGCGTTTTGTTTTGGGGTTCAGGGCAACAGAGCCAGCGCGCCTGAGATCACTGCGGCGATCACGCCGCCCAATGGTGTTTGATGCCACGGCGAAGGCTCGTACTGCAGATGCTCAAGCGCTGTTTGTGCAAAGGCAATCAGTGGCAGCAGGTCAGGCCCATGGCCGGGAAAAGACGTCAGGTCATCAACGAATTCGTCTTTTCTCTCGATGCCGGCCCAAGAGAGTGGACGCGAACGCCAGAAAGCAAAAAGCCCAACCGTGTAGGCTGGGCTCTTGCTTTATATTACTGGGGTGGCTGATGGGGCTCCACTGGCCACTCGAACATCTATGTATTCATGCGCCGTTGCAGGCCGGATTTCACATGTCTGTGTAGCACTTAGTGTAACAGGGTTCGGCCTGTTTGACTGCTGAGCATCACTAATTTCATGGTGCGGCTGAAGGCTGGGGCCCGTGAAGGAGAGCCTTCCAGGCAAAAAAGACGGGCCAAAGGCCCGTCTTCTGAATCAACACTCAAATTATCATCTCTCAGATGGCCTTACAGCGCAGCTTCCCGCATGTTTCCCACATGAATCTGTGCCGCCCGCTGAAGCTCCTGCAGTATCCCGGGCAATTGATGCAGACCAAGCGGGTCCATACCCGTTGACTCGTGATACAGCGCCATTACCGCCCGGCGCGCTGCCAGTGGCCAGTTGCTGCAATCTTCGGGCACCAGTGCCCGCAGTGCCATGTCTCCCCGCGCCTCTGCCCACGCCCGGTCCAGAACTTCCTCTTCCGTCATGCCCGGCAGTAAAAAGTCGCTCGGCAGAATATGGCCTGCCAGTAACTTGATGACGATGGGCTGTACGCCAAGATAACGCGCGCAAGCTTCGACTGTTGCTTGCGAGATTCCCGAGGACTTGCGCTTGTGATTGCGCAACAGGGTCATGTGCGACGGCGTGAAGCCGAGCTGGCGCAGCATGACCAGTTGGGTTTCACCGCGCCGGCGGCACTCATCGAGTAACCAGCCGAGCAGTGGACCCCCGCGAAAACGGTAGATATCGCGTTTGCGCTGGAGAGCCGAACCAGCGACTTGATGGTTGTGTTTCTGGATAAGCTGGAGCATGTCAATGTCCTGTGATTTGTGCACGGTTTTGCATCGGTGGTCCTGGTTTGTTTGCCCGATGGGGTCTGGCGCTCAGTGTGTTGTGGTGGTCGGGCAAGATGAGGAGGCGGTCCGTGCCCTCGCCTCAAGCGCTTGCAACATGTCTGGCGTGGGCACGATGGTGACTGCGGTGACCAGGGGGGCAGGGTTGTCATGCAACTGGTGTGACTCCGCCAGCAACTGCGTGGCAAGGGCAACCAGTTCTTGGGCAGCATGCGCCATCGAGGGCCACACACCGCTTGTCTTCGCCATCTGTATCAGCGAAGACAGGGCCTCAGCGTTCTGGCGGTCGAGCCGTAGCACCAGCGCATCGTCGTCCCCATTGTTGCCGAGTGAAACAGCCGCATGACCTTCGCGCATGGCCTCAACAAACGGCAACGCACCCGGATGGCACAGTGGCAGCAAAAAGTGATGCTGCAGCTCGTCGACCTGCTCCGAGAGCACAAAGTATGTATTGCCCAGGAAGCCCGGTACCGCTGAAAGATGGGTCACCAATTGCCTGACACCGTTCTCGTACAGAAAGCGGTACATCAAGGCCGGCAGGTCGCCGCAGATGACCCATGTTTTTTGCAGTGTTTCACGGAGCACCACAGCATGCTGCTGCGTGGCCAGAAGGACCTCTTCTGGGCTCATCAACCGCCCGAGGTGAATGTGTTCATTCTGAAGCTGAAAAGCCGGTGGGAGGGGATAACTTGTATGCATGTCGATGTCCTGGGAGTGGTGCCGGGACGGCACCTCTCTCCTATAGCGACACCAGAAAAGTCCCTCGGCCGATGCATCGCGCCCAATGAGCACGTCAGTGCAGGTTCAGCAGCGCTAACAGCGCCGCTGGTATGACCACCGAAAGCGATACATGGCGCACAACCTGACCCTTCGCCACCGGCAGGGCAGGGCACCGTGCCACTTGGTCAACCAGCACCGGCAGTTCTTCGACGATGAGCGCGGTTACGCCGGGCCGAAGATTTGCAGTTACGACGTTTCGCACGCGGTGCATTAACGCTGCATCGGGCTGGACACCGGCCAGCGGGACCGTCTTTACCACCAGCCCTTCGCTCGAACCCAGCAGCATGTCTACCCGGCCCTCCCACGTGGCGCAAATCAGTTCCATGAACCCCGGCATGCACACCGGCACCACAAAGCGATGCTGCATGTCGCACACCTGTAGCGTGAAAATGCAGTAATGCACTCCGTTCGAGCTGACTTGTATCTGCGCCGCCGTCGAAGGCTCGCCACTAGCCAGTGCCTGCAGCAACGCGTTTGGGGCATGGCTGAGCAACTGCCAGCGTGTACAGGTGTCAGGCCGGAGGGCCGGGGGCAGGCTGTGCCGCAACGGGTCGAGACACGCGGGTGAAACCAGCTTGCCGGTGTATACGTTGGTTGGGCACACCCAGGGGGTAGGATGTGAAGTCGCCTGAGTCATTGATGGATGTCCTGTGAAAGCCAAAGTGGCTGTCAGGTATAGACACCGGACTCCAGCAAGCTGGTGGCTCTACCCACAGATGTCCTGAACGTTGCTTCTTCAACATAGGCCGGACCATTTTGACGTCTGATTACCCGACAAGAGACCAGCCATGGCAAGGGGCGTTTCCATCTCAGGGAATTTGATATAAATTATCAAATTCTAATATATTAAGAAAAAACCTGACATGAATGAAAGCAAGTTGTTGGTCGATGCCGCACATGGCGATATTTCCGCCACTACCGTTGGTCTGTTGGCGCGTGCGCTGACTTACCCCATCCTCAGCGCCGAATATGACTTCACCCTGCGCGAATTGAATGCGCTGGCTACCTTGGCGCAAGCCGAAGCCGACAGTGGCGAGCCAGCCCCTGTCGTGGACAATGACTCCGGGGCGGGTGCGCCTGCAACAGCAATTGAGGATACGTATGACTTGTTGTCGCTCATACCCAACGGGCGCCAAGCGTTCTGGCAAGAGCAACAATTCCTTGAAGCGGTGACCGGTCTCAAGCAAAAGGGGTTGGTGAACATCGAGTCAAAACTGGGTTTACGGATTGTGGACTCCCACAAGGGCGTGACCAGCAGTCCCGTGCACATCGTCACCTTGACCCGGAAAGGCAAAGACCTGGTTGATGAACTGGCCGGGCATGTCGCTCACGCCTTAAACATTGCCGGCATACTGAGCAAACAAGCATAGGCACGCTCCCGGCGACGTCACCTCGGTTTTAGTAGCACACCAGCGCCTGCAACACCAAAGAGCATTCGCTCAGTGGTTCTGCGACCATCGGCTAACAGCTCATTTCGGACAGCAACTGAAGTCTGGGTGCGTTTGTGATGAAAAAAGCGGTAGGCAACCTTGCATGGTCCATGCTGGTTGCGTTGCCGCTCACGCCTGACTCATCAAGCTCGAACTGTCGGGGCCATTCACGTCGATGTAAGGCCCCATCCTGTAGTGAGAACATCCACGAGTTCTTGCTGTCTGCCGCGTACGACTTCGGGTGACCACGCGGGAGTGGCGAGAACCTGTGTCGTCAGGATATAGGATGACACACCCTGCCTACCCCCAAAATAGGCTTTCTTTTTACGCTCAAACTCGAAATTCTGCGCCTGTGAATTGCGCCTTTGAGTTAGCGGCACCAGATTGGCAAGCCTGTGGAGCCAGAACAACCGCTCTGTTGCGTCTGGCCACTGAGCGGCCCATTCTGAATCGGGAGCCACGGTCTGTGGCAGCACATGTTCAATGGTCAGTACGGAGGGGTCATATACTGCGGCACCATCGGACAGGAAGGAATCAAGGCGCAAAATCAGATAATTGCGCCGGCGGGCCGTCAGCCAGTAAATTTCACTCTGGAGATTTGTGAGGAAGCGTTGTTTCTCGGCTAGGGTGAGCTCCACTGCGGCCACAGGTTTTGACAAAGAATGCGGTTGTTCAAGCGCCTTGAGCACCAAGGCGTAACGGTCAATTCGCCCGTTCACATCATAACCACAAATATGCATGTAGGCGGCGAGCCGCTCCAAGCGAGTGACAAACCAATTGACATAGGCCGCATCCGACTGATGTTCCGCAAAAAATTTCATCGCGCTGGGCAGCCAGTCTGAATTGTCGATTCGATTGAGCCACTTCAGGAGTGCATTGATTTCAGCCGCATTGGAAGTCGAAACGTATTCGCAGTTCTTTGCAAGAAGGTAGGCTTGGGTGTACGGAACAATCACCTGGGTGACCAGGTTCTCCGCCGATGGCACCCTATCAATGACGCGTTCGCGAAATTCCTCAAGCAGGGCGCGACGCGCTTTTTCTTTCGCATAAATCATGCGGATATGACCAAAGACTTCAGCGAAACCATCCCGACCCGCTTCGACCTCAAGGTCTTCCCAAGTTTCGTTGTACTCGGACTGCAGCGACTCGCGGACTTTGCCAATCACGTCCGATTTGATGATATCTGTGGGCAGCAGGTCCAGCCCCCTGCTGTTGAGTATCGAAAACACCCGGAATGCTGCCTGCTGGCTTGGGGTGGAAACAGCAACCAGGAAACATCGTCGCACCAGAAAGCTGCCGAAATCGGTGGCTGCCTGCGGGTCGTCACCAAACGTTGACTGCAGTCGCTCCATAAACAGCCGGGCATTCGCCTGAATGTTGCGCTGTGACTCATTATCTAATTGGGCGGGGTCGATACGGAGTAATTCATCCAGTTTGACCGCCTGCACATAGTCCTTGAAAAATATACGGTCCCGTTCCCGCAGTGTCAGTCGCGGTTTTTGTGCCAAACCTTCCAGTTCATTGCCGGGCTCGCAAAGGTAGCGATTAAACGAATCACGAATGTTGCCGGTCGCGCGGTGGGTCAGTGCCGAAAGAAGGATGGTGAGTGTCGTGAGGCGCTGCTGCCCGTCAATGACCTCTGCCAAGGGTTTGCCTTCTTCCTTGATGAGCACAATGCTGCCCAGAAAATAGGTGTCTTCTTTTTCCTTGATGTAGAAATCGTGCAGGTCAGCAAAGAGCTCGCCGGCTTGAACAGTGGTCCAAGCATAGGGACGCTGATAAGTCGGAATGAGGTAATCAAAGTCCGAGCTGAAGATTTTGGCGATGGGATATTCCGCACCACTGATTTTTTTGGTCAAAATGGGCTCGCTGAGTGCATTGACAGGTTTTTTAAGCGAATGGCGCTCTGGGCGAGATGGCTATGGGGCCAGTCCAGGGCGGTCCAGATTTCACAGGCTGCCGTTAGCAGGTCCGTACACTTGACTCGCAATGTAAAGACTTTAACCCCGATAGACAATGGCGTCGTTCAATGCGCCCTCAATCCCTCTGACCCACCTGCGGTTGAACGCTCGACGCGATGAAGTACTGCGCTTCTATTCATTTAGCCAGACCTAATAGCTCAGAGATTACTTCTGATTTTTCAGGTAGGCATCAATAGCGGCGCCCAAATTATTGGGTTTGGCCAACTCCGTGGTGAGTCGCTGCCCGGCTTCAATCTGCTTGCCGTTTAGTCGTCCAGCGGCAATATCCCTGCTTTCTATGTGCCTGGCCAGCCCATCAATCGCTGCAATATTAAACAATGCGTATGCAATCACTGTGTTTTTTGCTACGCCCTGGCCATTGGCATACATCAGGCCGAGCTTGTATTGTGCTGCGGCATCGCCTTGCCCGGCGGCTTTACGATACCAGCCAATGGCTTGGGCATAGTTCGGCGCTACACCCAAGCCATTGGCATACATCAGGCCCAGAGCAAATTGTGCTTTGGCATAGCCTTGCTCCGCGGCTTTACGGTACCAGCCGATGGCTTGGACATAGTCCTGCACTACTCCCTGGCCATTGGCATACATCAGGCCGAGGTTGGATTGTGCTTCGGCAGCGCCTTGCTCAGCCGCTTTACGAAACCAGCCGACAGCTTGGGCATAATCCTGCACTACACCTCGGCCATCGACATACATCGTGCCGAGGTTGGATTGCGCTGCGGCTTCGCCTTGCTCGGCGGCTTTGCGATACCAGCCGACGGCTTGGGCATAGTCCTGCACTACGCCCTGGCCGTTGGCATACATCACGGCGAGGCCAAATTGTGCTTTGGTATCGCCTTGCTCGGCGGCTTTGCGATACCAGCCGACAGCTTGGGCATAGTCCTGCACTACGCCCTGGCCGTTGGCATACATCACGGCGAGGCCAAATTGTGCTTTTGCATTGCCTGCCCCGGCGGCAATCGAAAATTCGCGCACCGCCACAGGGTAATTGCCAGCTTTATATGCGGCCAATCCTTCATCAAATCCCGCAAACGCCATATTTGTTAAAAGGAAAGAAAGCAAAAAAGTAAGTAGTTTTTGTCTGGTTTTCATTTTTTTATTTCGCCTTGGCAGATGAAATTGCCAATCATTAATTTTCACGCCTGCACGGTCTTGTGGGTTGGATGTGGGATGCCAGCAATAAAGTATATCGATTTTCAAGAAGGAAAAAGACGGGGTGGTTTGCTGTTCAAGCAGCCTTGTACCGGGAAAAATTAAAATCTGCCTGTTGATAGATTGAATGGCAGGCCCCCTCCGCATGACGGGTGATGGCAATGGGAGATGTTTGTCTGGATGGCATCTGCGGTGTGATGGCCGCAACCACGCGAGGATAAATCTCGCTTGGATACCTCTCAAAATCTCGTGCGATGCTTCGCACTGCCCCGCAAAGCCTTGCCAAGCGTGGCGAAAAATCTCAGCTTATGCTTCCTGCTACACGTTAACGTGATTCATGGCAGCAACCGCCTGTATCGGTGTCAATTTGGGTTGTGAGCAGGCTTTGTGATAGTTGCAGTCTGGGTGGCGTTCAGCAGGACGCAACGATGAAAATTTTCGCCATCATGAACGCTCACATACAGGCTCTCCTCAAGACGCCCATTGCCAACAATGATGAAGGCTAGGGCATTGAGGTTGGCCTTTGCCGCCTTGGCATGGTCACGTGCAAGAGCAGCGTCTGGGCCGGATGGCGTGGGGTGGGATTCCGGGTGCGTATGCCAGAATCCGATGCAGTGGAGCCCCTGCTCAAATAGCCTCTTGCGTTCTGCATTGGCACTATGGATGTCAAATGAGACGCCGGTGCGCCCGGCATGCTTGGGCTTCAACACGGTGGCGAATGTCACCTTGACGACATCAGTTGAGGTGTCCGGCGTGAACAGCTGTCCCACCGATTCTGTATGCGCGCGGGTGAGCTGGGCATTTTCTGTAAAAACGGCGAGTACTTGTTCACTAAACTCGATACACCAGGTCGCGCTGACCATTGCATATCTAAGCGTCAAGTTAGCTTCCCCCCATAGAGCATCTTCTGAAGGTCGCAACGCAGCGTTTTGGCTTCTTCCCCATCTTCAAAGTGGTACTCACGATTCAGTTTTATGCCCGGCGCCTTCCCCAGGAAAAAATCCGGGCGGCGCACATGTGACAAGACCCTCGAAGTAGTGTCAGGTTTATCCAGCTGCTCCAACACGGCCGCTGTAGCAATTCCAATCAACGGTGCAATGTCAGAAAGCCCGTACTCGTGAAACCCGTGACCGCACCCAGGCAGCTCGACGCGAGTGTCGGCCGGCCATCTTGCTACGTTAACCTTGTCATCCACTGGGTCTGTCAGGGGCCAGACATCCTTACCAGTCACGACTACCACGTGCCCTGCTGCACCGTAGGGTTCAGTCCATACATTCATGCGTGCAAGCAGCAATCCTTCTGCATCCTGGTATTGAGCAAGCGCTAGCCGTACAGAGGTCTCTCCGGTGCAGTCGACAATAATGTCCGACCGTGCCTTTGCCGCATTACTCCTTAACCATGTACACGCGTCGAGACACCAGGCATGAACATTGATACCCGGTATGTCGCGCTGCAGCTTGGCTTTAATCCGGGTGACTTTAACCCTTCTAGCATCTGCGATGCCCAAAATATGGCGCGATACATTTTCTGCTTCAAATAGCTGCGTATCTACCAGGTCAATTCCACCAACCCCTGCGCGTGCCAAGGCTTCTGCTAGTGCACCACCTACAGAACCAGCACCGAATATAGTGACTCGTTTCTCTGACAACATATCCAATTTATCTATCTGATGGTCTCGACACAAAGCCCAGGTCCGGTCTATGCGCCCTACACGCACAGGCCGCAGTTCTGGAACCGGTCGCGGAACCCAAGTGTGCTGATAGAGATACCAGCCGCAGGTTGCCGCACCTTGAACGACAGCCGCATACATTGGCACGTCATGCGTCCAGCGTTTCCGACCTAACCACGCTGCAATGGATGCACTTGTGCCAGCGTGTTGAATGAACAGGTCGTCAAGCTGTTTGAAGGTTGTGGGCCAACTCTGAGGTGTCCACGGCACCCCTTCGGGCAAATACAAGACCAACGCGGCGCCAGCAACCTGTTTGTCAATTTCCCAGTCATACCGCTCGACGAGCTCCGTCAGGTTTTCTTCCGAAGGAGCTGCAAAGGATATTTTGCGTCCCTTGAGTTTTCGGGCGGGCATAACACATGCCGCAATCTCGGGAACCCGTGGAAGTTGCAGCCATAGGTCAGGCGGTGGCTTGAGTTGTGCTGGTATGGCCATATCCATATGGCGCAACCAATAGCTCTCGCGTTCGTTGTGAAATTCGGCGTTGACCCATTGAGGGTCTGCGCATTTCAGCAAGAAATCTTCGAACTGGTCCAGTACCCGCTTGATAGCCAATTCAGGCTGGTCAAAGTCAATGCCGTCGACGAATGTTCCAAGGCAAAGGTGCCCGTTGCCCTCTACATGCGGAAGCTTCAGGCACCATTCATTGTTGATAAACAATTCGGCGGGGTCTGCAGGAAATGAACCAGGCAGCACCAGCCGCAATGGCATTCTATGCTCGCACCAATCGATGTCGTTCAGCACCCAGACCCTCGCGCGTGCAAAGGACTCTTGGTCACGTTCTCGCGAGAACCCGTGAGACGACAATAAACTATCTATCTTCTCTATTATGCTGGGGAACATACAGTGTTCCCCATGCATCAATTCGGGCTTTGTCATGCGAGGTTGTTGGACCCTTTGGCTCCGGTCGGCAATGGCTGGGTCGCATTTGCTGCAGCAGTAGCCAAGCTATTGCGCAGGCTTGTCATTTGGCCAGATTGGCCAAAGTATGGTTTGGCTTGCGCTGCGCGCCAAGCATCAGACACATTGCCCCCAAATGCTTTACGCAGTTTTTCCTCGTGCCGTGCAGAGGTGAATTCGTCATCAAAAAGCATGCTGAGATGCTGCGAGAATGTGTCGTGCCACCATCCAAATTCATCTGCGCGATTGGAGCCTTCGTCATTCCAGCGCTCAGCAAAATTTTCCATTGGCAATACGGGATTCTCAACGCACCACCCTGCCTGGTTGTCGAAGCGAACGAAATCACGCATTTTTGCCACTAACGCAAAAACCAGTTCAAGGGGGGTAGCGAACTGGCGGCCTTGTCCATATAGCCATTCGTAGGATTTCGCCGCAAGCGTTACCAGAATCACCGAGATAGGCTGGGCTTTCTTGCGTTCCGGCGTAGCCTCCCAGTACGTATGGTCCCGATGCAGCTTCATCAACTGGACTGTACGGCGGAGTACGTCGAATGGACTTACCGGTTCTTGAGGCAGGGGCTCAATGTGGTCCAAAGCAATGCCTCGTGCTTCGATGAAATAGTTCGTGGTAAAACGAAACTCCAGTTCGGCTTGGGCGTTGAACCACTCAGTGAATTCAGCGGGGTTGGACGGACTCCAGCCTTTAAAGCCCTCTACGTCACGGACCAGTAACTTATCGCTGTAATAGCCGTGCAGGTCTTTCTTTGCGGGTGTGATATCAAAGTAGAAGCGTTTGCCCGGAAATGGCAGCTTCCAGCACCGGCGGCGTTCTTCCGGCTCACCGGCTGAGGCGTCTCCTTTGAGCGCATTTCCAACCATATGGAACAAAGCTTCGGCTTCAGCGTTGTTGAATTTTGGGGCGTGCAAAAACGCGACCACGTCGAGGTCGAAATTCGTATTACCCTTGGCTGGCACGGTGGTTTGAGTGCTCATCGAGCCCTGCGCAAATACGGTAATTTCGTGAGATTGGACATCCAGTTTTTCAGCCAACCGACGGCCAATACGCTGATACTCGTCTTCCGCCTCTTTGCGCAGGGTCGGGTCCAGTTCCAGATTGCGCAGCAGACGGAAGATGAGATTCTGCCATTTCTGCTGGTCATCTGTAGATGCACTCAAAACACGTTCTTCAAGAGAAATACTTGAGCGGTTAGTTGTCATGTTTTGTCCATTTTCTGAAACATTGGCGCCTTGGATGACTGGCTTGGCGCGAAGAGCCTTATCTATAGCCGCTTCAGGTCAATAACCTTGTTAACCAATAGCAGGCGTGCCATTTCCCCCGTCAGTTCCATGACGGGAACAAATTCTTGACCGGGTTCGTGGCACACCACTGTTGCATGATGACGAGCCTGAAGCTTTTGTCCCAAAATCACCAAAGCAGATACCGGCGCGCCGGCACAGAGTTGAATTCGCTTGCACTTCCACTGGTCTTGAAGGATGTACAGAGCCTTGTCTACTGCCTCTGCAAATAAGTCTTGGTCTCGCGGGTGAGAAATGATGTTGAAATGCGGATTAGCCACCTTGATTTCGATGGTGGGTATGGTCAAATTATTGTTCTGCTGACAGGCTTGTGTGAGACGCGATGTTTCAATATCAAAGGTGAGTGAAACTTTCAGGCATGCGTTTTCTGCGGGCACTTGCCCAGCATCAGGCACACGCAATATTTCGACTTTGTACTTGTCGTCCGTCGGGACATCCGCGTCCTTTGGCCAAGTCCATGACGCCGGGTTTCGGTGCGACTGGAATATATGGGTGCCTTGGTAGTCGCCGAGAATACGGCCCAGCAGAATCAATAGTGAAGTGCTGGTGATGCCAAAAACAGCCAAAGTGGGCCGCGATATACCCTCTGTGCGGTGAGACTCAAGCCCCGCGAGCTTCCGCTTAAGAGATGAAATGTCGTCTGGCAGCATGAGCGCAGCATGTTGCCAATAGTCGGTGGCGGTACTCGTTTGCGCGCCAGCTTCGACTCGAAATAACGGTGACAAGTCCTGACTCGCAGCACGCAACCCGGCCGCGTGCAATGCTTCATTGATTTTCGACATGCTGAGGTAGGGTACTTGACCCTCAATATTGCCAACTGCTGCAATCACCGTTACGGGCGGATAAGTGAGTGAATCCAGCAAACCCTTAACTTTGGCGATACTACGAATACGCATTTCATTCAGGACAGTTCTGGTGTACTTGGTGGGGTCCTGCCGGTCGATAAGACGGTGGCAACCATCACACATAAGCATGATGTTGTCCGGGTTATCGACTAGCTCCGCAGAAAGGACTGCTTCGCCCCTTGGGCCATCTTCAGAAGCGGCGACAATATGGGCGTAATAGCCCACGTTCATTTCTTTTCCGCTGGCTGTATGGGTGCCCAAGTCGGCACCGCAGCCATCAAACTGGCAACGCCACGCAGCACGATAGGCGACGATGGATTTGGTCTTGGGTGAGGCTTCGCCTTCACGTTTGTTTTTGGTGTTTAGGCCTTTCAGCCACCGGGAAATTGTGCTGGCAGCAGTAGTCGCTGCGAACTCTGGTAGCACAACTTCTTCAGAATATAAATCCGCCCGGGGAACATCCACCCAGCAAAACAGCTTTTTTTTCAATAACGGTTTTATTGTGTCGAAGCATGTTTGGCCAAAATCGCCCCGTGCCTTATCTTCCCAGAGCTCTTTGTCGTTCAAAGTTAGGATGCGTACGGTGTATGCATTGGCCAGTAGCATCACGGGCTGGCCGCGAGTTAGCGCGGCTTGCAGGAAGACCGCCAACTCTGCATCGGTGCTGGCATCGAGAACAACGGCGGCATGAAATTTTTCAGCAGTTTCGCGTTGCATTGGAACCACCTCCGGGCAGGTGCGCTGCCTCTAAATCTGGGCGCGGGTATAGTCAGATTGCAAAGGACGTAGGCGTCCTCTTACATCCAGTATGGCTGACTATATGGCGCGTTTGTCAGGTAGTCAACAGCGCATTTTTCTTGGAAGTTAACGGTAGAATCGTAATTTAATTGATAATTTTTCTACTTTTATGCGACGTTGTGAGAATTTTACAATGCGCATGCGTTGAAGTGCCTCGAACTGTCCCGAACCACATAAAACTTAAGGGTTACCCCCGAAGCTTTTTCTATAATGGCTACTGCGTGGCTTGATGCGCGCTCGCAACTTACGGTGTGAGGTTGCTTCGGTAAACTGCCTTAGTCGGAGCCTTTATGTTTACCGTTACGATATCGTTGGTGGCCTATTTTCCTGCATCCGTTACCTTCACCCAGCCGCCGCGCTGCAATGCTCGCATCAGGTTGGTTTCCCCGGTGCCGAGCAGTGCATTCCGAATCCCGGTCCAGGTGATGTTTACCTCTGACGTCTTCAAAGGCATATCTACCGGTCGGTTGCCGTAGCATCCTTGCCCCACGGCCGTTGTTGCGTCATGGATGGCCACCAGGATTCGGTGGAGCGGGTCCTGGCTGGGTGATGGGCTGCTGGTGTTTTGAAGTACCGTAACGACATCAGCCAGTTCTGCCAGCCTGCGTGCCGGCAAGGGGCGTTCTACTGTCAGCGGAATCGCTTCCTGCAACAGTGCTACGGCCGCAGTCAGTCGTCGTTGCGGGTCAAGCTGTTGCTCCCGGGCTTCATGCAGCCGTTCGCGTTCCCGGAGCCGAGCCGGTTCAAAAACCTTGTGTTCAAGCGTAGCAAGTTCTTCTGCGGTCAACGGCGCCTGGCCCACCGGAAAACCCGCTGGCAAGGAGGTTGCCGAAAGCGGCAGGCTCCCGACAGGTGTGTCCTGGGCATAGGCATGCGTATTGCCGTGGGTGCCTTTAGGAATCCAGGCCCGGCGCAGCAGGCGGGCCGTCCGATTGCTGATGCGAATGATGAGAGCCATAAGTGGGTGACGGGGTGGTTACAGATACCACGTATAGCTCCCTGTGCTGGTTAGCTGGCACCACGATGGCATGGTACGCCCGGAACGGTGGCGGCGCCTTACGCGCCACCGTACGCAGGTACTCGATGATGGCACCCTCGGCCTCGTTTCCAGCGTCAATCAAAAGGCCCGGCCCGACGCTACCAAACGGTTGCATCATGAAGGACCAGCGGGCGGATGGCGGGGCGTCCAGCCCTGTGCCTTGACGGACAACCGGCCGCGTATGCGGGTCGTACCTGCCACCGGGTCACGCCAGTGAGGATACAGTTGCTCGCGACAGGGCGGATGCGCGGGGGCGCACCCCCGCCGCCGGCTTGCGCATGCCCGGCTCACGGCCAGGTGAATACCTGACCCCGCCGCTGCGGGCCCCCGACTTTTGACGTCAAAACTCTAGTTTTGATGTCAAAAGCCGGGGCAAGCGGGGAAGTGCACATGCAGGAAGAACATTTGGGCCGTCGGTCCCGAAAACACATCCGGCATTGATGAAAGGTCTGGGGCCGGCGGCGGGGGTGCGCACCGGCGCAGCCGCTGCGAGACATCGGGCCTTGCCGAACGTCGCGATGAATACGTCGCAGCCGCGCCCCCAAGGCGCGAAGGCAGTCAGGACGGGAAGCACAGTTGCCCCTTGCGTCATGAATGCCGCCTGCAGGCCTTGATGAACGATGAGGGTCATTTGCGAGGTGTGCCGTAGTACGCAAAGAGGTCGTGCAATGGCCCTGGCTAGACGTGGCATCACCGGCACGCCGCTGCAGACGCTACGTGCTGTTGCGATATGCCGGTGACACGCCAACTTCCGGATAGTATCCATGCTCCACGACCAAACATCACCGTTCACGCCCAATGCAACAGATACGCCACCCTCCGCACCGGTGGCTTTGCCCGACCGCCACCGTCACCAAAAAACTGGTTCTCCAGTGGCACCGACCAAACAGCACGGTGTAGTCCGCGGCCTCACCACCGTGGTGGCGCCGCACGATTTGCAACAGCGTATCCAGTTGCGCGCACTGAGCGCGCTGAACCGGTTTCGCGTTATCAGGACGTTTGACATTGCGGTGCTCTGTTTTGCCGAGCGTCCCTTCAAAGCTGCGCTGAGCGCCGCGCAGCGTGCCATGCGCGGCCTCGTCAAGGCCGGGTACGTCCTGCGCTACCGCACTGACCGGTTCCAGCACGTCTACGCCCTGACGGTAGCCGGAGCCCGTTACCTCGAAGACGCAGGCATTGAGGCCGCAGCGTCAACACGCCGCGTGGCAGACATGACCAATCCCGAGCACCTGCTGTGGACGAGCTTTGTCGTCAACAGTTGTGAAGTACGTCGGTTGCGCGCGGAATCCGAAGCAGAGCTGCTGGTCCGCCTCGCCCACCTGAGCCATTCCGGGGCCGCCAGTGCCAGCGGGCTGCTGCAGGTGACCATTTCGAAATCCGGTCGTGACGTCAAACGTTGGTTGCGCCCCGATGCCCTTGCGCATGAAGCGGACGGCTGCACCTGGTTTGAAATCGACCGCAGCAAACGCGGTGCCGAACGCGAAGCGTCGCTGCGCGCGCTGTACCTCAAGGTCGGTTCAACACTGGGTGACGGTCACCCGCTGCGTCGTGTGGTGGTCTACGCCCGCTCCGAACGTATCTACGCCCGCGCCATCGCGCTGGCCCGGGAGCTGGTCAAACCGGTCAGCGAACTCGGCTATGGTGCGCCCGGCAGACGGTTGCTTCACGAAACCGAGCCCGGCACCTACGAAGTCTGGGGTGAGTTGAAAATCACCCAGGCGGACGGACGGCTCAGCCTGGCGCCGCATCTGTGCGGGCACGTCATCGTGCAGATGCTCCCCACCTGGTTGCCAAAGCTGCGCCTCGACGGACGCACCCCATATTCCGACACCGGCTGGTTCGGCGAGAACTACCTGCCTTATCGCCGTCCGCAAACCCTGTCCTCCTGGCCGCCCTTGTCGTCGGGCCTGCTTGCCCCTGCTGAAGAAACCGCATGACAGGCCAAATAGCCAGAGGCTGTTTTATCGGGCTCGCTATATGAAGCAGGGGGTGCATGGCACTCGTGTTTACTTCATATCAAGGGACGACAATGCAGGTTTTCGGCAATGCAACAGAGCCCGTACGCAAGGAAACAAAAGCCGGTGGCAAAGGCTATTTTGAATTCCGTATGTGTGAAAGCCAGCGGGGCAGCGACGCTGACCCGACCTGGTACACGGTGCGCATCATGAAGGACCAGGACCCGGGTCTGAAAAAAGGCGATTTTGTGAAGGTGACCGGCAAACTCAAGGCGGACTTCTACATGTCGCGGGAAGGCAAACCCACCGGCACATTGCTCATCATCGCCTTTGAGGCCGCCAAGCTGGCAAAACCGGTCGCCCAGACTGCAACTGCCACTGACGAGTAGAGCACCAACCGTGATTCACACACCGGCCCTGATGGGCCGGTTTTTTAATTCGATATTCCAGCAGGATTGTCTCACTCAGTGAGCCATACCTATCAGCAAAAACGACTGGACCAAAGCTCACCTGGCCAATCTTGTCGGGGGTGCGATGTGTGGCTAGGCTCTTTATTTGAAGCTATCGCCACAGGTCGGACCAGCGACCGCGAAGCAGTTCTGCTGCTCTTCGTTCAACCTGCTTGCGAAGATGGTCGGGTGCCGGGCGTTGGTCTTCCAGGTCCATGTTGTGTGCCACTTCGCTGACCTCCCGTAACGCAACTGAGCGCGCTTGGTCATCGATAACCTGCGTCAGTGGCTTCTTGGGCACCAGGGCATAGACCAACTCGCAGTCCAGCCCTTCAGCCAGTTTTCGCAGTTGGCCGAGCGTGATTCTCCCCTCAGCCTCTGCCAGCTCCGATTTGTGCAAGGTTGAACTGGCAATGCCCAATCGGGCTGCCTGCTGCCGCTCTGTGAGCCCTAATGATTCCCGGATGGTCTTCAGCCATCCCCGCTGCGGGGGCTGCCGCTTCGCCAAATCCGAATATACCTCGACCAAGTCCTGGACTTGCTCAAGTCGGAGCTGTCTCATCCTGGAATCCATTCTGCTAGCCTGTAGGGTATCAATGGTTCGTCAAATGATAGTCTGTGGTGAAGCAGATGTGGGTGGCGAATGATGCTTCCCGGTGCACGTCAACTTGATGTGATGTGACAGTGTGCCGCGGCGGTGCCAACGGATGTAACGGTGGTGGACAATGCCCTGCGCATCCGCTGGAAACCTGGTCACCTGGTCAGTTGATACCGTGCTGAGTCAATGAGTCAGGCAAAACACAACAAACTCTTGGTGGTGACCTGCACAGGGGGGAAGAGGTCATGTGCGTAGTTATCTTTATCTTCTTGACTCAGTTGACTCAGTTGACTCATTCAATGAAAAAGATATGGTTCCGGTGTTCAGACGGGCAGTGTCTATGTAGCCCCCGCGCCGATTTCACGACGAAAAAGCCGGTGGCCAGGCGGTGCGGTTGAACGGTCGCAGGGCCCTTGGCACACTTTTTTTGAACGGTGTTATCCATGTCTCGCAGTGCCGGTGCCGTCGCCAGCTTCAAGGGCGCTGGCGGTAAAAAGCGGGTCCATACGGACCCGCTTTGAGATGCACTATGGCCCATTTTCGGCCGGGAATGGGGGCGTTTTCAGGGCAGGCTGATGTTGCACTTGCGTTGCTGAACGCCGCCTTCCCGGGGGCGGGGTTTCTCCATGCCTGGCAGTTGTTTTTCAATACGCTTCCAGAACTGGGGGCCACTGCAGGGGGCCAGGACATTCGTTTTGCACCAGCCATGGTAATGGTCAAAGACGGCACTCTTGAGAGTGCTGGACCCTTTGGCGATTCCGATGTCGCAATCGCTAATCCAGGCAGCAACAGAGTCGGTGTTGACCTGAGCGTCGTGCAGTAGAGCCGTCATGCCAGCCGGCATTTCCGGGTCAAACCGGCCTCTCTGTAACAACCGGGTCAGGCCCTCAATAGCCCAGTTCAGGACCGCCGACAATTCGTTGTCGATGATGCGCTGGCCAAGCTTTGGGTCGCGCTTTGCCTCCGGAATGGTCACCGCAAACGGGATGAAATCCCAGCGCCGCCAGAAACCGGTGCTTTGGTCCGACACTACAGGAAGCTGGTTGCCCAGCACCAGCCATTTACCAAGAATTCGAGCCGAAACGGGGTCCTGGTATTTACGGTCAATGTGAACGAGTTCTCCGGCAATCATGGATTTGAGCAATTGCTCGTCAATCGGCTTGCGCGCCACTTCGTCAACGTAGATAAGGCTGGCATCCAGCAGGCCCGATAACTGGAAGTTGGAAAGCTGGGTCAGCGACGCCGCGCGGACCTGCTGGTGTAGGGCCTGCACGATATTGGCGAGAACGCCTTTGCCGTTGGCCCCGGTGCCAAGCCAGAACTGCGCACGCTGGAAGCGGGTGTCTCCCAACAGTGTATACCCGACGTATTCCTGGACCCGCTCGCGTATTGAGCAGTCAGGCAGTACCTCTTCGAGGAAGCTCGTAAAGATTGGCGCCTCACGGTTGTCGGGGTCAAAATCGCAGCCAAGTACATAGGTGAGCCCCAGTCTTGGGTCGGCAGGGTGGAGTAGTGGGTTGTGGTTGTCGTCCAGATGGATGTAGCCGTTTCTCGCCGGCAGCACAACCTGCCCGGACGCAAGCAGGGGCAGTCCTTCGGCAAACAACGTCGCCGCATCATAGGCACGCCGGACGTTTTCCTTGCTTGCCCAGGCCGGGTCGCGTTGCACAAGCCAGCGATAAATCTCCTTGTACATTTCTGTCTCGGTCTGGGATTGCCAGTGTGTTCCAGACCAGAAGTACAACTGTCCGTTTGCTGTCGCAACCTGTCTGTGGTTGACCAGATAGGCGGCGTATTCATGAGGTTCAAAAGAAGGGCGGGAAGCCATAATAGATTCATCATTCACATGCACGACGGGCGCCGGGAACGCGATGCTTCCCTCGGATGCGCACCCGATGCAGTGCGCGCTATCGAGCCCAACGTATGGATTGCAGTTTTATTTTTAGCGTGTGCAGTGCATTGGCCCGCACGTCAGAAATCGGAGGGCGCTGCTTCTGGGCGTAAAAAAGGTGGGCAATATGGCCGCCTTCTTGCTGGCTTAACAATCCACTTAAAAACTGGTTCTTGGCTCCTTGCGCAGTTGTGCCGTGACCTTGGCTTCGTTATGAACCTGGTCTTGCCCGCTTACCCGTACGTGGTTGCTGGCGGTTTAATACATGTCTTACCAGTCAGTCTTTAACCGCCAGCGTTCACGCTACATTTTCAGGGAAATGTAGCCCTTCCCCGGTTGCCATGGCTCCGCAGGAATGGCTGGAAAGCGAATTACTGCAAAGTGTTCTGCCATCAAACTCAGTGGCAAATCAGAACCATAATTGTCGGTAATTGCCCCGTCTCCAATGGTATGACCAAGGACTCTGCGCAAGTACGGGCGTGGGCATTCGGCTAGCTCCAACAGGTCTTTCATTGTATGCCGAAGCGAATACAGCACTTTTCTGGGGTCCTTGATGCCTACCGTTTTTTTGTAACGCCCAAAAAATTTCGAGAACGCACCTGACAGTTTCCCGTGCCAGTCTTTGGTGAGCTCCGGAAACAGTACCGATTCGTGCCGTTCTTTGCGCCACTCGATATAACGAAGCAATCCTAAATCAATGAGTTGCTGCGCGACTGGTATCTTGCGTGTGGAAGGCGCGTTTTTCAATGTGCGACGATGGCTATCCGGAATCGCTTTTTCGCGTGTGTTAGTTTCGAACAGGTCCATGTCTTCTTTGCAGGGACGGTCAATGATGTTGAAGTGCCAGCCTGAGTTGTTATCGTGCCTGATATCGCTGATAGCGAGTCCGGCAATCTCCTCGGGTCGGGCCCCGGTATAGAGCATCAGGAGGGGAATCCAGTAGCTGGCTTCTGCTGATTGCCCTCTAGAGCGCAGGTGTTGTGTGAAAATGCCGGAACCAAAAAGCATCGTCAGGTCATTCTCGTCCAACGAGAGGCGGCGCTTGCGGCGTTTGTTGACGCTACTTTCCTTGAATCCAATTGTCTGAGCCGCTGGGTTATGCGTAAGAAGATGTTTTCCGACGGCGATACGATAAATTGCACGAATCTTTGAAATTCGCTCATTGATGGTTTTTACGGCCAATCCGGCATCACGCATTTGCTGTACAAACTCCGTCATGTGACGAGCTGTAACTTCTCCCGGGAGGTTTATGCCCTTGGCTTTCACGGATTTGCAAAGGGAACGCCACGGGGTCTGAGATGCGATAGTTGTAGATTTGGGGCGTGCTTCGACATGCTCGCGCCAGGCATCAAATACAAGTTCCCATGATGGTTGCTGCACATCCTGGCCCGCGCGTTCGGGGGCCGCTACAAGAAGCGGGTGCCTGGCCTTTGCAGTGGCTTCATCAGCATCGACAATTTGCCCCCTTTGCCGTTCCAGCTGAAGCTCAAGTGTTTTGACCATCGTGCGCAAGAAGATGTATGCACTGTGTTGAGCATTTTCTTCCTTGATTGCCAGTTCCAAGCCGCACATTGACGAAAAGCTTTGCAGAACCGGCATTACATTCATGCTATTGCCCTGTGCCAGCATGCGCCGCAAGCTGGCGAGCGTTTCTTCAAGTTGAATGTTTATTTCGTCGAACTCTTCATCGTCCATTCCGTCTTTTCGGCGTTGCTCATCACCGAGCAATACTTGCTGAGACCAGAACGCGGCGATTTCTTGCGCCTGCTCAGGTGGTAAGCGGTAAATACGCTTGGTATTTTGTGACGCCATGGTCAGGGTAAGCTGGTTACGTTTTGCCTGAAATTCCGCATCTACACGCGAGGCTTCGACATTGCGCCGGATTTTTGCTTCGCGCAGGTCAGATGTATGCAGGCTACATACGATATGGGTCTGATTTTCAGGGTAAGTGGGAAGCAGCTCAATCGGGATACGCCGGCGAAAATAAATGGTACCGAGTGCGCCGCGACGGAAGGTGTGTTCTGGCAGTGTTGCGCTGGTCATGGATGGTGCTCCGAAAGTGTTGTGTCACAGACGGTGTAGCAACCCAAGCGCAACCTAAAATGCAAAAGGCCCGAATCATAATGAATTCGGGCCTAGATGCATTTTAGAACATTCGGTGGGGTGGCTGATGGGGCTCGAACCCACGACAACAGGAATCACAATCCTGGACTCTACCAACTGAGCTACAGCCACCACAAAACTTGCTGGTTTACGCAACGCATAAACCGTAAAACTGATTCTGCTGTACATCCTGGCCAGATATTGGCGCACCCGACAGGAATCGAACCTGTAACCTACGGCTTAGAAGGCCGTTGCTCTATCCGGTTGAGCTACGGGCGCCCGGATCAGGCTACATTTCTTGATTGTACAGAGCAGATTTTAATACAGGGTCGGGGCGGTGGGATTCGAACTCACGACCACCTGGTCCCAAACCAGGTGCGCTACCAGACTGCGCTACGCCCCGAACGAGACCGAGACTATAGCGAGGTTAAGATACTTACGTCAAGCCTGAAGATTGAGTCTATTACCAGAAAAATGAGACAATACTGCCCTTATCAATAAAACCAGTGCCGGAGCCCGCCTATGACAGCGCAAATTCTCGACGGAAAAGCCATCTCGCAGGACATCGTTCAGAGCGTGCGCGCCAAGGTCGATGCGCGCAAGGCGGCGGGTCATCGCGCACCGGCGCTGGCCGTGGTGCTGGTTGGCAGTGATCCGGCCTCTCAGGTTTACGTCGGGAACAAGAAGCGCCAGTGTGAAAACGCCGGCATTACTTCGCTGGCTTATGACCTCCCGGAAACCACATCCGAGGCGGAACTGGTTGCGCTGGTCGGCAAGCTCAATGCCGATGACGCAGTTGATGGCATTCTGGTGCAATTGCCGCTGCCGGCGCATATCAACGCTGAAAAGATTATCGAACTGATCGACCCGGTGAAGGACGTCGATGGTTTTCACCCGTACAACATTGGCCGTCTGGCGCTGAAGATGCCGCTGCTGCGTCCGTGCACGCCGCGCGGCGTCATGACGCTGCTGGAGCGTACCGGGATTGATCTGGTAGGCAAAGATGCCGTGGTAGTCGGTGCCTCCAACATTGTGGGTCGCCCGCAAGCGCTGGAGCTGTTGCTGGCGCGCGCCACCGTGACCGTGTGCCACAGCAAGACCAAAGATCTGGCGGACAAGGTGCGCGGCGCTGACGTGGTGGTGGCCGGTGTTGGTATTCCCAACTTTGTGAAAGGCGACTGGATCAAGCCGGGCGCGATCGTGATCGATGTGGGTATCAATCGCCTGCCCGATGGCAAGTTGTGTGGCGACGTTGAGTTTGAAGTGGCCCGCCAGCATGCATCGTGGATTACCCCGGTGCCCGGTGGCGTGGGTCTGATGACCGTGGCCACCCTGATGCAGAACACGTACGACGCCGCGGTCAACCGCAAGCCGTAAGCCGCAGTAATACAGGATGGACCGCCCCGGCGGTCCATTTGTTGTGGCCAGAGTCTGGCCGCACTTTTGTTTGTTGAACCGGATCATAAATACAAGACCGCTCATGCCTTATCCACTAGTTCGCCCGTTTTTATTCATGCTTGCCCCGGAAACGGCGCACCATTTCACGCTGGGCAGCATGAACTTTGCGCACGACCTCGGCCTGTTGCGCGCATTCATGCCGGCGCCCGTGTCTTGCCCGACCACGGTCATGGGCATGGAGTTTCCCAATCCGGTGGGGCTGGCGGCGGGCCTGGACAAGAACGGCGAGTGCATTGATGCGCTGGCTGATCTGGGCTTTGGCTATATCGAGATCGGGACCATCACGCCGCGCCCGCAACCGGGCAACCCCAAGCCGCGCATGTTCCGGCTGGTGGATTCTGAAGCCATCATCAATCGCATGGGCTTTAACAACGAAGGCGTGGACAAGCTGGTCGAGAACGTCCGCAAGTCGCAGTACAAGGGCATTCTGGGGATCAACATCGGCAAGAATTTTGATACGCCGATCGAACGCGCGGTTGAGGATTACCTGATCTGCCTTGAGAAGGTGTACGAGTACGCCAGTTACGTGACGGTGAATATTTCGTCGCCCAACACCAAGAATCTGCGCCAGTTGCAGCAGGCCGATGAGCTCTCCAACCTGCTGGGCGCGCTCAAGCAACGCCAGCAGCAACTGGCCGACAAACACGGCCGTTATGTGCCGCTGGCCCTGAAAATTGCCCCGGATCTGGATAGCCACCAGATTCAGGAAGTGGCCGACCGGCTGGTCAAGCATCAGATCGACGCCGTCATTGCCACCAACACCACCCTGTCGCGCGTGGGGGTGGAGCATCATCCGCACGGCGCCCAGGCTGGTGGTTTGTCCGGCGCACCGGTGCGGGCCAAATCCACGTCGGTGATCCGCGAACTGGCCGAAGCGCTGGATGGCGCATTGCCGATCATTGGCGTAGGCGGCATTTTGTCGGGCGATGACGCCGTGGAGAAAATCCACGCGGGCGCCTCGCTGGTGCAGGTCTACAGCGGCATGGTGTTCCGTGGCCCGGCGCTGGTCGAAGAATGCGCCTCAGCGATTGCCTCTATCCGGTACTAATGTGTGAGGGGAGAGGTGTGAGGGGCGAGGGGTAAAAGCCAGGCCGGCAAGCCAGGGTTTCATGGCGGGCACACCGGTTTTGCGCGGCACCTTCTTCCTTCTCACGCTTCGCCGCCTAGGCCCTTGATTATCAAGAAAATCATTGGCGTTCCTGATAAGCCATATCGGTTATATGGATAGCAGGATATAAAGCTTGCCCGGTATATCTGGAGGTTGGATAATCCGGGCCTCGAATGACAGATTTATCGATTCAATCGATATAGCGACGGTTCTGACGATGGGTTTGAATCACTATTTGCTCTTGCTGGTTGGCGCGGTGCTGGTCAACAACGTGGTGCTGGTGCGCATTCTGGGCTTGTGCCCGTTCATGGGTGTCTCCAAAAAGCTGGAGGCCTCGATCGGCATGGGGATTGCCACGGCCTTTGTGCTGACGCTGGGCTCGGGCTCGTCCTGGCTGATTGACCAGTTGCTGGTGGCCTGGCATCTGGAATACCTGCGCACGCTGTCATTCATTGTGGTGATTGCCGCCATCGTGCAGTTCACCGAAATGTTCATTCATAAAACCAGCCCGGTGCTGTATCAGGTGCTGGGTATTTACCTGCCGCTGATCACCACCAACTGCGCTGTGCTGGGTGTACCGCTGATCAACTCGGTACAGAAATACAGCTTTACCGAATCGCTGGTGTTCGGTTTTGGTTCTTCGTTTGGTTTCAGCCTGATCCTGATCCTGTTTGCAGCCATCCGCGAACGGCTGGATGGGGCCGATGTGCCTGCGCCCTTCAAGGGCACCCCGATTGCGTTCATTACTGCCGGCTTCATGAGCCTGGCGTTCATGGGCTTTACCGGCCTTGTGAAGTAACTCTGATCTTATGCTGACCTTTACGCTTGCCATCGCCATCATGGCGATTCTGGCGATCCTGCTCGGTGCTGTGCTGGGTTGGGCCGCTATCAAATACAAAGTCGACGAAGATCCGCTCGTGGACAAGATCGACGCCATCCTGCCGCAAACGCAGTGCGGCCAGTGTGGCTTTCCCGGCTGCAAGCCGTACGCCACGGCGATCGCCAATGAAGAAGCCGATATCAACCGTTGCCCCCCGGGCGGCGAAGACGGTATCCGCAAGCTGGCTGATTTGCTGGGCAAAGAGTTCAAGGCCCTGAACGCCGAAAACGGTGAAGAGAAGCCCAAGTCGGTTGCCATCATTGATGAAGCCACCTGTATTGGCTGCACGCTGTGCATCCAGGCTTGCCCGGTAGACGCCATCGTCGGCGCGGCCAAGCACCTGCACACCATTGTCTCCAGCGAGTGCACCGGTTGCGAGTTGTGCATTGCGCCGTGCCCGGTCGATTGCATCAGCATGCAGACCGTGGGCGAGACCGTGACCACCTGGAAATGGCGTTACCCCGTGATTCCGTTGACTGTAAAGGCCGCCGCATGAACGCACGTGCCGCGCTGGCCGCCACTTTCTTCCCGTTCCATGGCGGTGTGCATCCGCCGGAACACAAAGATGAATCTTCCGGCTCGCCCATTGTGGCAGGCCCGATTCCCGCTACCCTGGTCGTTCCGCTGCATCAGAGCATTGGCAACATGGCCAAGGCGCTGGTCAACGTGGGCGATGTGGTGCTCAAAGGCCAGATGATTGCCGCGGCCGACGGTACGGTGTCTGCCGCTGTGCACGCACCGACCTCCGGCCGCATTGTGGCGATCAGCCCGCAACGCGTGCCGCACCCGTCCGGCTTGCTGGAATACTGCATCACCCTTGAATCTGACGGCGCAGACCGCTGGATTGAACGCACGCGCTTTGACTGGCGCAATGCCGACGGCCGCGCCATCCGCGATTACCTGCGTGATATGGGCGTGGTGGGTCTGGGCGGCGCGGTGTTCCCCTCGCACCTGAAAATCGGCGGTGCCAAAGATGGCCTGGATACCCTGGTGATCAACGCGGCCGAGTGCGAACCCTTTATTACCTGCGACGACCGTCTGATGCGCGAACGCGCCAGCCAGATCGTTGAAGGCATCAAGATTCTGCAGCAACTGTTGCAGGCCCGCGAAGTGCTGATCGGGGTAGAAGACAACAAGCCCGAAGCCGTTGACGCCATGCGCGCGGCCATTGCCGGTTGCGAGTTCAAGATTGACGTCGTGGTGGTGCCGACGCTGTACCCGTCCGGCGGCGCCAAGCAACTGATCAAGCTGCTGACCAATAAAGAAGTGCCGTCGGGTGTGCGCTCTACCGACCTTGGCGTGCAGTGTTTCAACGTGGCCACCGTGTACACCATCTACCGCGCCATCGAACACGGCGAGCCGGTGATCAGCCGCGTGGTGACGCTGACCGGCAATGTGGAACGCCCCGGCAACGTGGACGCTCTGATCGGTACGCCGATTGCGGACCTGCTGGCGTTTGCCGGCAACAAGGCGGATTCGGATTCGTACATCTACGGCGGCCCGATGATGGGCTTTGAGATTCCGGGTACGGATGTCGGTTTGTCCAAGGCCGGTAACTGCATCATTGCCAAGAGCAGCGGCCTGTTCCCGCCCAAGCCGGCAGAAATGCCGTGTATTCGTTGCGGCAAATGCGCCGATGCCTGCCCGGCAGAATTGCAGCCGATGGACCTTTACTGGTTCGGCAAGAGCAAGAACTTTGGCAAGGCGCAGGAACGCAACCTGTTCGACTGCATTGAATGCGGTGCGTGTGCCTACGTGTGTCCGTCCAATATCCAGCTGGTGGATTACTTCCGGTTCTCCAAGTCTGAAATCTGGGCGGCCGAGAAATCGAAGAAAGCCGCCGACCAGGCGCGCGAACGTCACGAGTTCCGCCAATTCCGCGAAGAGCGGGAAAAGCGCGAGAAGGCCGAGCGTCTGGCTGCCAAAGCCGCACAAAAGCATGAAGCCGCTGCCAGCTCTGCTGACCCGGCCGACGCTGAGCGCGCCGCCAAGATCAAAGCCGCCATGGAGCGCGCTGCCGCCAAGAAAGCGGAAGCTGCCGCACAAGCGGGCGAATCTGCCGCGCCGGCTGATGCAACCGCTGCGCCGGTCACGGAGGCCGTTGCTGCCCCGGTAGCCGAGGCCGCACCCGTCAGCCAGCTTGATCCGGAAAAGGCCGAGCGTATCCGCGCTGCCATGGAAAAACGCGCCGCCGAAAAAGCGGAGCAAGAAGCCATGAGCCCGGAAGAAAAAGCCGCGCGTGAGGCGGAAAAAAAAGCCAAGATCGAAGCCGCCATGGCCGCCGCCGCTGCCAAAAAGGCCGCCAAAGCTGCTGAAGCAGCCAAGGCCCAGGGCGATCAGGCCGATGGCTCTGGCGCATAACCAGTCACAACAAAACCAATACCGATGAACACGTCTCCGTTCTTTATCAAACCCACGCCACTGCAAGTGGTGATGTTCAAGGTCGCGCTGGCGCTGGTGCCGGCGATTGCCGTCTATACGTATTCGTTTGGCATTGGCGTGCTGGTGCAGATCACGCTGGCGACCATCGCCGCGCTGGTCACCGAGGCGTTCTGCCTGAAGCTGCGCAATTACCCGATCAAGCCGTTTGTGACCGATGGCTCGGCCATTGTCACGGCGTGGCTGATGGCGCTGTCGTTCCCGCCGCTGGCCCCGTGGTGGATGATTGTGGTGGCGGCAGTGTTGTCGATTGCGCTGGCCAAACATATGTACGGCGGTCTGGGTCAGAACACTTTCAACCCGGCCATGGTCGGCTTTGCCATCATGATCGTGTCGTTCCCGGCGCAGATGTCGCGCTGGGCCGCGCCGTTTGGCGTGTTGCCGCAAAGCCTGGACTGGTCTGCCCAGTTGTCCTGGATTTTCACCGGCCACCTGCCGGCAGGGCTGGCCTTTGACGCCATTGCCTCGGCCACGCCGCTGGATACCGTCAAGACACAACTCATGCAGCACGCCAGCATGAGCCATATTTTCCAGTCGCCACTGTTTGGTTCCATTGGCGGTATTGGCACCGAGTGGATCACCGCCGCGTACTTGCTGGGCGGTCTGTATCTGCTGTGGCAAAAACTGATCCCGTGGCAGATTCCGGTGACCTTTCTGGCCGTGCTGGGTGGCGTGGCGGGAATCTTCCATCTGGTTGATCCGGCGCATTACACCTCGCCGCTGTTCCACTGGTTCAGTGGTGCGGCCATGCTGGGCGCGTTCTTCATTGTGACCGATCCGGTAACCGGCCCGACTACGCCGCTGGGCCGCGTGATCTTTGCCGCGCTGATTGGTCTGCTGACTTATCTGATCCGCGTCTTCGGTGGTTATCCGGACGGGGTGGCGTTTGCGGTACTGATCATGAACCTGGCCGCCCCGTTCATTGACCAGTACACGCAGCCGGCGGTGTTTGGCCGCAAGGGCCAACAGAAGAAAGCAGGGGCGCAATCATGAAAACCATGGTGGCCAATGGCGTGCGTGGCGCGCTGACCCTGCTGGCATTCTCGTTTGTGTTTACCGCGCTGATGGCCGGAACCTACGCGCTGACCAAAGATATTGTTGCCAAAAACCAGGCAGATGCCGAGCGTGCCTTGATTGCGCAGGTCTTGCCCGCAGGTTCTTATGACAACAACCTGCTGGCCGATAAGCAGATGGTGTCCAAGGCCGATGCCAAAGCGCTGGGCAACGATGATGCTTCTGCCATTTACCTGGCCAAGAAATCCGGCAAGACGGTTGGGGCAGTGATTGAAGCCACCGCGCCGGATGGCTACGCCGGCAAGATCAAGCTGCTGGTGGGCGTAGCGCCCAACGGCCAGATTCTGGGCGTACGGGTGGTTGATCATAAAGAAACCCCGGGCCTGGGCGACTATATCGATGCTGCGATCTCTAACTGGATTGACCAGTTCAAGGGGAAAGGCCTGGGTAACCCGGCGCTGGAGCGCTGGAAAGTAAAGAAAGACGGTGGCGATTTTGACAGCCATGCCGGCGCCACCATCAGCCCGCGTGCCGTGGTCAAAGCGCTGGGCAAGACACTGGTTTACGTAGACGCGCACAAAGCGGGTCTGTTTGGAGATGCATCATGATGATTAGCCGCCAGGAAGTCCGCGACATCAGCCATAACGGCGTGTGGAAGCAGAACCCCGGTGTCGTGCAGATTCTGGGCATGTGTCCGACGCTGGCGATGACTACCTCTGTGGTCAACGGCGCCAGCCTCGGGATCGCCACTGCGCTGGTGATGGCCTGCTCGGGCGCGGCGGTGGCGCTGCTGCGCCAGTTTGTGCCCAACGAGCTGCGCAACCCGATCTACATCCTGATCATTGCGGCCGTGGTGACCATCGTTCAACTGGCCATGAATGCCTACATGCACGCGCTTTACAACGTGCTGGGCATTTTCATTCCGCTGATCGTGACCAACTGCATTGTGCTGGCACGCGCAGAAGCGTTTGCCAGCAAGAACGGCGTGATCCAGTCCGGCCTGGACGGCTTCATGATGGGCATTGGCGGCACCGTGGTGCTGGCGATCCTGGGCGGTATCCGTGAAGTGCTGGGCAAGGGCACGCTGCTCTCCGGCATTGATCTGGTATTTGGTGCTTCGGCCAAATCCTGGGTGATCCACGTCATTCCGGCCGACCTGAACTACCAGTTCCTGTTCATGATTCTGCCGCCGGGCGCGTTTATCGGGCTGGGTCTGCTGGTTGCCGGCAAGGCCGCGCTGGATCGTCGTGCTGCTGAAGCGGCCCGCCGCCGCGAAGCAGAAGCCTCCACCCCGCTGGCTGCCTGAGCCCGGGCCGCCGTGCTGTACGGGCTGGCGGTCATTCTGGGTTTTCTCGTGGCTGGCGAGGCCGCGAGTGATTTTCTCCATCTGCCCTTGCCGGGCACCGTTTCCGGCATGGTACTGCTGCTCATCTGGTGCCTGATCCGCAAAGGCGCCGATGCGCGCACCGCACAGGCCGCCACCGGCCTGTTGCGCTATCTGGGGCTGTTCTTCCTGCCGGCTGGCGCGGGCGTCATGGAACTCTCTGGCCTGTTGCGGGAACAGGGCGGGGCCATGGTCGCGGTGCTGGTGCTCTCTACCCTGGTGACCTTGCTGGTCACCGCGCTGACACTGGCCTGGTTGCTCAAGCGCCGGCCCGCGCACAAGGATGACGCAGCGTGAGCGCGTGGCAGAGTCTGCAGAACTTCCCGGCGACCTGGCTGGCGCTGACCTGCGCGGCCTTCCTGCTGGCCGATTATCTGTATCTGAAGTCGGGCCGTTTTGCGCTGCTCAATCCGGTACTGGTCGGCATCGTGCTGGTGATCGTCACCCTCTTGGCTTTGCAGGTGCCGTATGCCACGTATTTTGCCCAGGCCAAACTCATTCACTTCTTGCTGGCGCCCGCGACCGTGGCGTTGGCGATTCCGCTCTATATCAATATCCAGCGCATGAAAGCGATTGCCGGGCCGTTGCTGCTGGCCGTGGCCGTGGGTAGCGTCACCGGCATTGCCAGTGCCGTGCTGCTGGGCCGCTGGCTGGGTTTGTCGATGCCGGTGCTGTTGTCGTTTGCGCCCAAATCTGTCACCACGCCGATCGCCATGGCCCTGTCGGCGCGGGCGGGTGGCTTGCCGTCGCTGACGGCCGGGATCGTGATCGTGACCGGGATTATCGCCGCCATCTTGCTGGTGCCTTTGCTGCGCTGGCTGCGCATTGATGATGACCGCATTGCGGGCGTGGCGGTCGGCGTGGCGGGGCATGGTATTGGTACGGCACGCGCGTTTCAGGTATCTGAAACCGCAGGCGCATTTGCCGGGCTGGCGATGGGGCTTAACGGCTTGCTGACGTCGCTGCTGTTGCCCTTGCTGCTGGCCATCTTGCTGTAGCGTAAAGCTCAGGCGGTTTCTTCAAAGTCAGACACTGCGGGCAAGTCCGGCGGCTGGTAGGCGCTGAGCTGGCGTGCCGCCAGGGTCTGGCGCGCGTTGATCTCTTCCATGGCTTCGTCTTCCAGCTTTTGCGCGTCTTCGGCGGCAGAGAGTTCTTCTGCTGACGGGCTTTCCGGCGCCAGCGAGGTTGCCATGATGATACGCGCGGTGCGCAGGGTTTCTTCGGGAGTGCGGCCTTTGCGCAGGTTGATCTTGCGGCGGCCAAAGATCACGGAGCGGGCACCGTCGGGTTCGACGATCAGATGGTGGTAAGGGGAGCCGCCAGAAGCGGGTTCAGAGGCGGTGGAAGTGGCTTCATCCTGGTTTTGTGCGTATTCCGCTTCAGGCGGCGGTCGTTCCGGGGCGTGCGCATCGCCCTGACCGCCTTCGCCGTGGTGGCCGCCACCATCCGGATGCGCGCGCAGCAGGGCTGCTTCCAGCTCCGCGCGGGCCTGGTTGGGGTTGCCGCCGCCATGCTGGTCAGTCGCGTCAGCAGCCAGGGTGCTGCGTACGCTGTTGGCCATGATGGGCGACGACGCAAAGCTGGAAGAGAGCGGTGAAACCGGCGCATTGGCCAAGGTCTTTCCTCCTTAAACCATTGATGCAACACAGCATTTCAACTTCAGAGGATTGCAGGAGTTGACAGGGAGGGCCAGCCGGATCGACGAACGGTCGGTCAGACCTTGAGCAAGGCTTCCCGGCCCGGCAGCCATCTTTCCAGGTGGGCAAGGGCCGTCTGGCGCTGGCCGGCCAGCAAGGTTTCTGCCACTTCACGCGCGGCATCCAGCAAGTCGGCATCCCGTTCCAGATCGGCAAAGCGCAGCATGGGCACGCCCGATTGCCGTACGCCGGCCAGTTCACCCGGCCCGCGCAAGTCCATATCCTGGCGGGCAATCTCGAAACCGTCGGTGTTCTCGTAAATCACGCGCAGGCGTGACTTGGCGTTTTCCGACAACGGCCCGGTATACAGCAACACGCACAAAGAAGCATGCGCGCCCCGGCCTACGCGGCCCCGCAACTGGTGCAATTGCGCCAGCCCCATGCGCTCGGCGTGTTCGATCACCATCAGGCTGGCGTTGGGCACATCCACGCCGACTTCGATCACCGTGGTGGCAACCAGCACCTGAATGTCGTTGGTCAGGAACTGCGCCATCACCGCCGCTTTTTCATCGGGCTTCATGCGCCCGTGCACCAGCCCGACCGCAATGCCGTTCAGTTCCAGCGTGAGCTGCGCATGGGTATCCACGGCGGTTTGCAGTTGCAGGGCCTCTGATTCTTCAATCAGCGGGCACACCCAGTACACCTGGCGGCCTTCTTCCACCTTGGCGGCAATGCGGGTGATCACTTCGTCGCGCCGGGCATCCGAAATCAGTTTGGTGACGATCGGCGTGCGGCCCGGGGGCAGTTCGTCGATCACGCTCACGTCCAGATCGGCGTAAAAACTCATCGCCAGCGTGCGCGGGATCGGCGTGGCGGACATCATCAACTGGTGCGGGCTCTGGCCTTTCTCGCGCAGGGCCAAGCGCTGCGCCACGCCAAAGCGGTGTTGTTCATCGACAATGGCCAGCCCCAGGTTGGCAAATGTCACCTGGTTCTGGAACAGCGCATGCGTGCCGACAATCAACGGTGCAGTGCCCAGCGCGGCGTCTTCCAGCGCCTCGCGCTTGGCCTTGGCTTTGAGGCTACCCGCCAGCCAGGCGACGCGAATGCCCAGCGGCTCCAGCCAGGTTGCCAGTTTGCGGTAATGTTGCTCAGCCAGGATTTCAGTCGGCGCCAGCAGCGCCACCTGGTAGCCGCATTCCATAGCCTGGCAGGCGGCCAGCGCGGCGACGATGGTTTTACCGGCGCCGACATCGCCTTGCAGCAAGCGTTGCATGGGGTGTGGCTGGGCCAGATCGTGATTGATTTCGGCCAGCACTTTCTGCTGCGCGCCGGTCAGGCCAAAGGGCAGGCTGGCCAGCAAGCGCCGCGCCAGTTCGCCCGGCGGGTTAATCACCGGCGCATCTTTCTCGCGCCGCTCGGCACGCGCCATGCGCAGGCTCAGTTGCTGGGCCAGCAGTTCATCAAACTTGAGCCGTCGCCACGCCGGGTGCGTGCGTTCAGTCAGCTGGATGTTGGGGATATCGGTTGTCGGGTTATGCAGCAACAACACGCTGCTGCGAAAATCCGGCAAGCCCAGTGGCTCGGTCATCGCCGCGGGCAGGGTGTCTGTCAGGCTGCAACCCGACAACGCCTGGTGAACCAGCTTGGTGATCTGGTGTTGCGCCAGCCCGGCTGTGGTGGAGTAAACCGGCGTGAGCACTTCATTCAGACGGGTGCGATCCGTCACGCTGCGGATTTTGGGGTGGACCATCTCATCGCCCCAGAAACCGTGACGCACCTCGCCATACAAACGCACGCGCTTGCCCACTTCAAGCTGTTTGGCGGCGCTGGGGTAGAAGTGGATCAGGCGCACAACCAGCACGCCGGTGTCGTCGACCACGCGGGCTACCAGTTGCCGGCGCGGGCGGAACTGGACATCGCAACTGTGGACTTCGCCTTCCACCAGCACCGGGCCGCCGCCAAAGCCGGATTCGTTGATAGGGACGAGTTGGGTTTCGTCCTCATAACGCAGCGGCAAATGCAGGACCAGATCAAACGGGCGCGTCAGGCCCAGCTTGAGCAGTTTTGATTTGAGAGCGGGTTGGAGTTGCGCAAAATCCATGGACTAAGGTGAGAACGCTCGTTCTGTTTGGCGCTACTGTAGCGGCTTTACGGCAAAAACCCAAATCAGGACGTCATCGGCACCGGCCTGGCGCAAAGCCGGTGCGGCCCGAATCAGCTTGCCGGATGCACCAGTTGCGTGGCGCGGACCGAGTTCAACTGCCTGGCGATCATCTGCTGGCGCTTTTCTTCCAGCTTCTTTTTGATCTCTGGCATGGCGGCCAGCGCGGCGCGTTCGCCTTCCAGAATGGCCTGGTTTTTCTGGTCAAAATCGGTCGGGCCAATCTGGCCAACCTTGGGACGGATCACGATATCGGCGCGGGTCAGTTCTTGCTCGCCCAGCTTCTGACCCATGATGGCGATGGACTGCGTGACAATGCTCACCAGCCCGGCCGGGTTCTTGCCGTTGGCCTTGGCCGAGATATCCACTGCGATCACAAAGTCGGCGCCCAACTGGCGCGCGGCGTCCACCGGCACCGGGCTGACCACGCCGCCATCGACATAATGCTTGCTGCCAATGGCCACGGGTTCGAACACGCCCGGCACGCTGCTGGAGGCACGGACGGCCTGGCCGGTATTGCCACGCACAAACACGGTGCGGTTACCGGTCTCGATTTCGGTGGCGACGGCGGCAAACGGCTTGTTGAGTTTTTCAATCGGCCGGTTGGCAACAAGCTGGTTCACGTAGTCCTGCAGCTTCTGGCCTTTGACCAGCCCGCCAGACAACAGGCTGACATCGCGCACGGACGATTGATCCAATGAGAACGCGCGTTCCTGCAGGGCGAAGGCATCCATGCCGCTGGCGTACAAGCTGCCCACCACGCTGCCGGCGCTGGTGCCAGAGACTTCATCGGGCACGATGCCGTTGGCTTCCAGCATCTTGATCACCCCGATATGCGCAAAGCCCTTGGCGGCGCCCCCACCCAGGGCCAGCCCGACTTTGACCTTGACCGGCGGCGACGGCGGCAAGGGCGCGGGCGTCGGCGTGGCGGCAACAGGGGTAGGCGGGTTGGCCGAACATGCGCCCAACAGCACTGCGGTGGCGATCAAGGCGGGCAAAGACAGGAACTGCGAGCGTTTCATGGGGTATCCAGCGATTCAACAAAAGCACTGCGGCCATCGCAGCGCCATTTCACATCAAAGTGGTACAGGCGGATGCCATAAACCCGTTGCGGATCATCGGCATAAGCCGGGCGCGGGTCTTGGGCAAGCACTTCGGTAATCAGTTCAGCCAGGTGCGGATGGCTGGCCTGGCATTTTGCACACTGCGCCAGCGCGGTGGGGCTGAACGTCACGGCCAGCCGTTCCGGCGCTCCGCCGACAAAGCCGCTGCGCGCATCCGGCCGGCTTTCGACGTAGGGAATATACGGTTTGATATCCAGGATCGGTGTGCCATCGACCAGATCGACGCCGCGAAAAGTCAGGGTGACTTTGTCGGTGGTGTCGACGCTGGCCAGCTCCACCAGCGACAAACCCAGCGGATTGGGCCGGAAGGGCGAGCGCGTGGCAAACACGCCCATGCGCTGATTGCCGCCCAGACGCGGCGGGCGCACGGTGGGGCTCCACTGGCCGGCGGTCTGATGGAACACAAACGTCAGCCAGACGTGGCTGAAGTCTTCCAGCCCGCGCACGGCTTCCGGGCGATCAAAAGGCGGCAGCAATTGCAGCGTAGCAATGGCATGCGGGGCCAGGCTGGGCTGGCGCGGAATGCCGAACTTGTCGGCAAACGGCGTGCGCAAATGGCCAATGGGCGAGAAAGTATGGATGTCGTCGGTCACGGGGGGCGATTTTGCCATTCTGGCCGCAATTTGCCCATGCGGCTGCGACATCCGGCCATAAAACAAAACAGGCCCGGTCAGGGCCTGTTGGCGGGCGGTGGGGTGCTTTGCCTAGCGTGCGCCGCCCAGCACCACCACAAGATCGTTATAACGGCGATACAGCGCTTTCTCTTTTTGCGCCGAGGCCGTCGCGCTGCTGTTTTTGTCCAGAGCCAACTGGAACAAGGCGTAGAACAGCTGCAAGTCCGTGACCTCACGCAACTGGCGGTTGCTGGAAGGCAGGAAACCCGACAGTTCATCGGCGTAATACAGCTTTTCTTTTTCGTGCGTGGCGTTGGCGCCCTTGCGGCCATAGTTCAGGAAGAACTGACTGACTTTCTGCTGCATGGCCGGCGCCAGATCCTTGCGCATGATCAGCGGGTCATAAGAGAACGCGGGCGATTCCCAGATCACGCGCAATTGCTGATAGTCACGCGGGTATTTGTCGTGCAGTTTTTCCAGGTCATCACTGTTGATCGAGGCCACGTCTGCCCGGCGTTCGACCAGCGCGCGGAAATTGTCCTCGCTGGGGCCGTTGCTGATCTGGCTGAAAAACTGCGTGACCAGCACGTTGTTCTTGGCAAAGGCGTAGTACTGCGGGATCAGATAGTTGGCGGTGGAATCCTTGGTGCCCGTGGCGTAGCGCCAGTGTCTGGGTTCGCGCAGCACGTCATCAAGCGAAGCCGGGCCGTCTTTGCGGGTCAGCAATACCGAGCGGAACTCCGACACTCCACCGGTGAGCGCCAGACGGGCAAAGATTTGCCCCTGTTTTTGCTCTACGCTGGTCAGTGCTGCCTGCGTGCCCAGACGGGCAATCTGGATATGGTTCTGGCCGAACTCGCTCAGGAGTTCCTGCTCGGTCTTGAGTGCAACCAGTCTGACGTTCTGGCCGGTGGCAGCCGACAGATCGTCCACGATGGGTTGCCAGTCTGCTTCGGCTTCTTCCACGCCACGGCTGGCCAGCACACCCATGACAATTTCCGGGCGGGCGGCGTGCGCAGTGGCGGTCACCAGTGAGAGTACCAGGAAGAGCGCGCGCGGTGACATGACGTTTAAGCCTTTGCTTATTTTCAGTAAGTGGGCGAGCTTACAAGCCGATTGTGACGATCGGATGACAAGTGGCACGCATTGGTAAGACAGTGTTGCGCGCCAGTCGGAAATCCTTCTTCAGTGCCTTGAACGGAGCCAGATCATGCCGTTTATCAACATCAAGATCGCAGGCGAGCTTTCCCGTGAGCAGAAAAAGCAGATCGTGGACGAGATCACCGACACCATGGGGCGGGTGGCCAACAAGCCCAGGCAATACGTGATTGTGAATTTTGATGAAACCCCGGAAGAGAACTGGGGCTGGGGCGGGACGTTGCTGGACGGAAAAGGCTGATGGCCGGCTGGCCGCGCTGCCACTGCGCGGCCAAAAGCCCGGTACATCCATGGCAACAGCAAAACCCGCGTCAGCGCCGACCACGGGTTTTGCTGTTGCGGGTGTGGTTTATTTCTTGAACGGTACACCCATCGCGTCGGTCATCGGGCCTTCGATATAGTCAGCCAGCTCATTCAGGCGCCGTTGCAGGATGACAATTTCGCCGCGGCTGGCGCCAGGCTGGCTGGCGTAGTTGCCCGGCAGGGCGGTGAGGGCAAGCCGGGTGTTGATCAGTCTTTCTTTCAGCCCGTCCACAATGTCTTGCCGGTCATGCGCGATCAGCATGTCGTCAAACCCCATGCCTGACGGCGAGCCCAGCAAGACGTATTCGATACCGTCGATACCGGCGGTGACATCGGCCTTGCTGGTTCCGGCGCGCCAGCCAGGGAAAAAGTCCGGCAGGGGCGATACCTCGCCAGCGGCAAGCTGGTGCGTGGCAATGGTGCGGGCCCCCACGGCAGCGTTCTTGAGGGCTTCGGTCAGAAAGGGCGTGTGATAGGCCGGGTTGTATTTCATGCCCTCGGCCATAGAGTTCCACTCAAAAATCAGCGTCTGGCCGCGTCGGGCCATGCCACCGGCAACCCAGCGGCCAAACTGGCAGCTTTTGCCTTTTTGCAGGGCGGGCAGCGGCGGGGCCTTGCTGTCAGCGAACAGCAGTTTTTCCAGCGCCGGCAGGCCACTGGCACCAGCGGGCAAGTGGGCAGACTCAAACACGGATTTGGGCGAGACCGGGTCATCCGGTGTGGTGGACACGGTTTTTTTAAGCAGCGCGTCGTCAACCGCGGCAGCTTCGAATGTCAGCATGACGTCGCGCTGGCGATTGGGGCCAAGGCGCAGCGGCGCAATGCGGTTCCAGGTGTTGCTGGTGTTTTTCCACGCGCTTTGGGCGGCGGCCAGCGTGGTGTCGTTGGGTCTGGCGCATAGCGCATTCATGCTGCTGGCCAGTTGGGCGGTATTGTCGGCCAGCGCGCGCTGGGCTGGCATGACTACATCATTGAAGAGACTCAGGCTCAGGTCACTTGTCTGGGCGCCGGTCAGCTCTGCCCGGGCGGGCGCAATCAACAACATCAACAAGCAAGGCAAGGCGGGAATGCAGTACTTCATGTCTCGATCCATCCATCATGAACCGGCGACCATCCAGTGTTTGTGGTCTATCCGTTTGTTTTATCGGTTATTCCTGCAGACTGCGCAGGCATCATAACCTGACTGCGCAGCATGGCAAACGTCTTGCGGCTTCCTTGATTTTTGGCGCCTGTCGGGCGACACTGGCGCGCTCATAAAGTGATCTTGATGGATGCAACAGCATGGCTTTTTATTTCCGCCCCGATGATGTGCCCGAACTGCAAGGGCTGACCCGCTGGGAACAACGCGTTTTGTTGCGCGGTACCTTCGTCAAAGAGCGGCTGATTTCTACAGTGGTGCTCTTGCTGGCCGTGCTGGTCTCGGTGCAGTTCGGCATCAACCCGGTGCTGCATGCCGTGGCACCGCAAGTGACCAATAATTCTTTCCCTTATATGGCTGTGTTGCTGGTCTGGCTGTTTGTGCTGATCTGGCTGCGTGACACCGTCATGATGAACCTGTTGCGTGGCAAAATTGCTGCGCGCCGCGCCCAACTGGCTGCTGCTGCGCCGGCGGCACCAGGAAACGAATAATGAACAAGCTCCTTGCCGCGCTGGCGCTGGTTGGCGTGGCTGCCGCACCGCTGGCCATGGGCAAGCCGCGACCGCTGACTGTGGCCGTGGATGTCGGCCACTATCTGGACGCGCCAGGTGCGACCAGTGCCTATGGCGTCACCGAATTCACCTACAACAGCAAGCTGGCCGATGTTCTGACCGAGCGCTTGCTGGCGGCCGGCTACACGGTGCGGTTGATCGGTGACGACGGCCAGAGCAAGGATCTGCAAAAACGCGCCAAGGCTGCAGAAGGCGCCGATGTCTTTGTCTCTTTGCATCACGACTCCACCCAGCCGCAGTTCCTGCAGGAATGGGAAGTAGATGGCCAGAAGCAGAAATACGCCGATCGCAGCCACGGTTTCTCTGTTTTTGTGAGCAAGATCAACCCGCAATACAGCAAGAGTCTGGCCTGCGCCAAAGCGCTGGGCGGCCAGATGAAAGCGCAAGGCTTTGAGGTGAACGCCAGCCACGCCGAGAAAATTGAAGGCGAAGGGCGCGAGTGGGCGGATGAAGCCAACGGCGTGTACACCGCAGACTTTGTGGTCCTGCGCGCCACCACCATGCCTGCGCTGTTGCTGGAGTCTGGCGTGATCGTGAACCGGGACGAAGCAAAAAAGCTGGATCTGATCACGACACGGAACAAGATTGCCGATGCCGTGATTGCGGCCCTGGGCGAATGCATGAAGAAGTGATGCGTTAACGTATAGCCGGGTTGCCGCTGCGCTGAGCCCGCCCTCCCGGCGCAGCCCGGGATGGGGCAAGAAATAGCGGCGGCCCGTAGCCCTCTCGCCGGCCCACACGCCGCACGCCCTTCACGCTACAATTGGCGGTTTGCAGATTCCCTACAGACCGACCCACAATGCGTACCTCCCAGCTTTATCTCAACACCCTGAAAGAAGCGCCTTCCGAGGCCGAACTGACTTCGCACAAGTTGATGGTGCGCGCCGGGCTGATCAAGAAGCTTGGCTCGGGCCTGTATACCTGGATGCCGCTGGGCATGCGCGTATTGCGCAAGGTAGAAGAGATTGTGCGCGACGAAATGAACGCCGCCGGCGCGCAAGAGTTGCTGATGCCGACCATCCAGCCGGCTGAACTGTGGCAGGAAACCGGCCGCTGGGCGTTGTTTGGCCCGCAGATGCTCAAGATTAAGGATCGCCACGAGCGCGATTTCTGCTTCGGCCCGACGCACGAAGAAGTCATCACCGATATCGCCCGTTCCGAGCTGCGCTCCTACAAGCAACTGCCGGTGAACATGTACCAGGTGCAGGTGAAGTTCCGCGACGAAATCCGCCCGCGTTTTGGCGTGATGCGCGCGCGTGAATTCGTGATGAAAGACGCGTACTCGTTCGACGCTGATTTTGCCGGCCTGCAAGTGTCTTACGGCAAGATGTATACCGCGTACTCCAACGTGTTTACCCGCCTGGGTCTGAAGTTCCGCGCCGTGGCCGCCGATACCGGTGCCATTGGTGGCGATGGCAGCCATGAATTCCAGGTGCTGGCCGATGCCGGCGAAGACATCCTGGCCTACGCGCCCGAATCCGATTACGCCGCCAACGTCGAACTGGCAGAAGCGCTGGCCCCGGCCACCCCGCGTGCTGGCGCTGCAGAAGCCCTGCGCGATATCGACACCCCCAAACAGACCACCTGTGAAGCCGTGGCTGAACTGATGGGCATTGGCATTGAGCGCACAGTGAAGCTGATTGCGCTGGTGAACAACGACGGCAAGTTTATCGTGGCGCTGTTGCGCGGCGATCACTCGCTGAACGAAGTCAAACTGGGCAAGGTAGAAGGCGTGGGCGAGTTCCGCTTTGCCACGGAAGAAGAAATCCGCGCGCGCTTCAACTGCCCGCCGGGGTTCCTTGGCCCGGTCGGGATCGATGCCGATATCCTCGTGGTGGCAGACCGCTCCGTCGCCGTGATGAGCGACTTTGTCTGCGGCGCCAACAAACCCAAGTTCCACATTGCCGGCGTGAACTTTGGCCGCGATCTGCCGGAACCCAACGTGGTGGCCGATATCCGCAACGTGGTGTCGGGTGATCCGTCGCCGGATGGCAATGGCAAACTGGAACTGTGCCGCGGTATCGAAGTTGGCCATATCTTCCAGCTGCGCACCAAGTACTCTGAAGCCATGAACGCCACGTACGTGGCGGAAGATGGCCAGCCGAAGTTCTTTGAAATGGGCTGCTACGGGATTGGCGTATCGCGCATTGTGGCCGCCGCCATTGAGCAGAACTACGACGAGCGCGGCATTATCTTCACACAAGCCATGGCACCGTTTGCCATCGCCGTGGTGGCCGTGGGTTATCACCGTTCGGAAGCCGTCAAGGCCGCTGCGGACCAGCTCTACGCTGATCTGAAGGCCGCAGGCGTGGACGTGCTGCTGGACGATCGCAACGAGCGCCCGGGCTCCATGTTTGCCGATATGGAACTCATTGGCATTCCGCACCGCATTACCATTGGCGACAAGGGTCTGGCGGATGGCCTTGTTGAATACGTGGCCCGTGCCGGTGGCGAGATGCAGAAGATCGCGCTGGCCGATGCCGTGAGCTTTGCCAGAAAACAACTGGCCTGATCAGGGCTGACTGGCCTGCCTTACCAGGCCGGTGGCGCGCAGGCGTCACCGGCCGCTGTTTTTTTTGAGCCCAGGATGAACAACGCGTATTACGACGAACCGCTGGTGCTGGTGGATCTGGAAACCACCGGCGCCAATGCCACGCACGACCGCATTACCGAGATCGGCCTTGTGCAGATCGACGAACACGGCGTGCGTTCGTGGTCGTGCCTTGTGAATCCGCAGAGAAGCATCCCGCCCTTTATCCAGAATCTGACCGGGATCAGCAACGACATGGTGGCCGACGCGCCGGTTTTTGCCGATGTCGCCCAGGATTTGCTGACGCGGCTGGCTGGCCGCGTATTCATTGCGCACAACGCGCGCTTTGACTACGGGTTTCTGAAAAACGAATTCAAGCGCGCCGGGATCGCCTTTCGCGCCAAAGTGCTGTGCACGGTCAAACTGTCACGCAAGCTTTACCCGGCCGAATACAAGCACAGTCTGGATGCGCTGGTAGCACGCCATGCGCTGGCCATTGAGGGCGACCGCCACCGCGCGCTGACCGATGCCGCTTTGCTGCAGCAGTTTCTGGAGGCCGCCGGCCGCGATCTGGGTCAGCCGCAGGTTCAGGCGGCCATGGCTGAGATGCTGCGCCAACCCGCGCTGCCGCCAGGCATAGACCCGGCCATGATCGACGATCTGCCGGAAACCGCCGGCGTGTATCTGTTCTATGGCGACAATGACGCGCTCTTGTATGTGGGCAAGAGCACCAATATCCGCAAACGGGTGCTGAGCCATTTCGCGGCGGATCACCGGGCCGGCAAGGAAATGCAACTGGCGCATCAGTTACGGCGGATCGACTGGCAAGAAACCGCTGGCGAGCTGGGCGCGCTGTTGCTGGAAATGCAACTGATCAAGACGCGCGCACCACTGATGAACCAGCAACTGCGCCGCACGCGTGAGTTGTGCGCATGGCGACTGGATGAGACTCCGACAGGCGCGCTGGTGCCCAGTCTGGTGTTGCTTGATGAACTGGCAACGGGCGGTACAGCGGCGCGTCCGTTTGTGTTTGGCCCGTATCGCAGCAAGCGTGAAGCACAGAACGTGCTGACCAAAGTGGTGGAAGGCAACGGCCTGTGCCGGCAGGTGCTGGGGCTGGAGGCCAAACCGCGCTCAGGCAGCGGGCCGTGTTTTGCCGCGCAGTTGCATCAGTGCCGTGGTGCTTGTGTGGGCAAGGAGCCGCTGTCGGTCCACAACGCGCGCTTGCTGACGGCGCTGGCCAAACAAAAGCTGACTGACTGGCCATTCCCCGGCCCGGTCGGCCTGCGTGAAGGCAAGTATGAAGGCGCGCCGTTGCAGGTGGTTGACCAGTGGTGCTGGCTGGGCACGGTGTACGAGGCAGGCGACCTGGCCGACGTGCTGGCCAGCCCGCGCCCGGCGTTTGATATTGATGTCTTCAAGCTGATCAAGACCGAACTCAAACGCGGGCAATATCCGCTGGTGCCGCTGTACTGACAGGGCGGTCAGGCGGCGCGGCTGTCGGCCGAGAGATCACTTTGCATCAGCCGGAAAGGCTCCGGCATGGCCAGGCCATAACCCTGACCGAAGTCCACGCCCATGCGGCGCAACTCGTCGGCAATGGCCTGGTTCTCGACAAACTCGGCCACCGTTTTCTTGCCCATCAAATGGCCGATTTCATTGATGGCGCCGACCATGGCGCGGTCGATCGGGTCGGTCAGCATGTCTTTGACAAAGCCGCCGTCGATCTTCAGGTAATCCACCGGCAAATGCTTCAGATAACCAAATGACGACATGCCGGCGCCAAAGTCATCCAGCGCAAACTTGCAGCCCAGTGCAGACAGTTGCTGCATGAAATGCGTGGCACGGGTCAGGCTGGCAATGGCGGCGGTTTCAGTCAGCTCGAAACACAGGCGGGAGGCATCGACACCGCTGCGGGTGATCTGGTCGAGCACATAGCCCAGAAAGTGTTCGTCGCCAATCGAGGTGCCCGACAGATTGATGGCGCACACGGCCAGCGCCTCCAGCCCCGCCCGGTCACGGGCGCTCAGCGTTTCCAGCGTATTGCGCAGCACCCAGCGGTCGATCTCCGGCATCAGGCCATACCGTTCTGCCGCGGGGATGAACGCCATCGGCGGGATGATCTCGCCATTGTCGGCCGCAAGCCGCAGCAAGACTTCCACATGCCGTGCCGCCGTGCCGGACTGCAAACGCACGACTTCTTGCGCATACAGGCGGAACTGGTTTTTCTCCAGCGCGCGGCGCAGCCGGTTGACCCATTCCATTTCGCCATGGCGCAGGCTGACTTCGCTGTCTTGCGGAGAATAGCGCTGCACGCGGTTGCGGCCTTTTTCCTTGGCCATATAACAGGCGGCATCGGCCGCACGCAGGGCTTCTTCCGGCACGATGGAGGCGTCGGCCAGTTCCACCAGACCGATACTCACGCCGACGGTGAACGACTGGTTGCCAAACGAATACGGGAAGTCGAGCACGGCCTGGCGCAGCGTCTCGCCAATGCGCAGGGCCGCTTCGATCTGGCAGTTTTCCAGCAGCACGCCAAACTCGTCACCGCCAATGCGGGCCAGCGTATCGGACTGGCGCAGATGCTGTTGCAGCGCGCTGGAAAGCTGACGCAGCAACTCGTCGCCCGCCGCGTGGCCGCAGGTATCGTTCACGATCTTGAACTGGTCCAGATCCAGGAACATCAGCGCATGTTCGCCCGGGCGCTGCACCAGCCGCGCGTGCAGGCCAGACAGGCGCCGTTCGAACTCACGCCGGTTCACAAGGCCGGTCAGCGCGTCGTGGCTGGCTTGCCAGGACAGGCTGGCGGCGTACTGGCGCTCACGGGTGACGTCGTGCAATACCAGCACCACGCCGGCGACCCGGCCTTCGCGATCATGCACCGGAGAAATCGCCCGGTTGACCGAGATCTCGGTGCCATCGTTGCGGATAATGTTGAGATCACGCTCCAGCGGGGCGATTTCATAATTGCGGATTTCGCCCAGCAGCGACACGGCGGCGTTCTCGTGGCCCGGGTCCATGGCCTTGAACAGCGTATCGAGCGGCTGGTGCACGGCTTTATCAAGCATGATCCCGATCATGCGTTCGGCCGCCGGGTTCATGTATTCCACGCGGCCGACGGTGTCGGTGGTGATGACCGCGTCGACAATCGATGCCAGCGTGACCTGGGCTTTTTCTTTCTCGCGGTGCAGCGCGGCTTCTGCTGTTTTGGCGCGGGTAATGTCGGTGAACGAACCGGCCATGCGTACCGGGTTGCCCGCCTCATCAAAAAACGCCCGGCCCCGTACGCGGAACCAGCGGTAAACACTCTCGAACGCCTGGCCCGTGCGGACGCGGTATTCAATATCGTGCGGTTCGCCATCGTTGAAATGGCGACGATGGGCATTGAGGATGACGTTTTTGTCTTCCGGATGCACCCGCGCCAGCCAGGCATCGGCACGGTTGGGCAGTTCGTCGTCGGTGACGCCCAGCAAATGCCGGAAACGCGGCGAGAACCAGGCGTGGCCAGTCAGCAGGTCCCAGTCCCAGATGCCGTCATTGCTGCCGCCCACCGCGCGCTGAAACCGGGATTCGCTGGCGCGCAGCGCTTCTTCAGACTGGTTGCGCTGATCCAGAAACCGCGCCGTGCGCCGCAACGCCAGGAACACCAGCAAGACGGCCGCCAGCAGGTAGGCAATGGCAATCCAGGTGCCCGTCATGCGCAGGCCGACAGCGATGCTTTCGGAAAACTCGCGCTCGATCGGCGTGAGTTTTTTGTTGATGTCCTGGATTTCTGCGCGGATCTGCACAATACGGGCCGCTTGCAGATCGCCCTGATTGGCGTGGGTGTGCAGTTCTCCGGCCAGCCGCTGCAACTGCGCCAGGTATTCGTCCCCCTCGCCCCACAAGGCAATGGAACGATCGACAAACGGGACATGCCGGAAATTGCGGAACAGCCGGATCATGCCGGGGATGTCTTCGGGCAGATTGCCGCCTGCCAGCAGGCCTTCGCGCGCGGTATACAGATCAGGCTCGCTGATATCCAGAGCCCGGCGGGCGCGTTCATCTCCTTGCGGTACCGCCAGCGCGTTCAGATAGGCTTCGTATTCGCGCTCATCAAGCGTAGAGGCGTAGCGGTCCAGATAATAGATGGCGTCTTTCTGCCCTTTGGACCACAAACTCTCGCCGCCGACAAAGGCCCGCCCGGCCGACAGGATGTCCAGACAGGCCCATTGCAGCAGCACCAGCAGCGACACAATAAGCATGTAAGGCCAGGCGATCGGCAAGATACGCTTGATGTAGATCCAGCGCGAAACGGGCATGACGGCTTCGTTCCTCCACGGCGCTCAGGGTGAGCTGGTGTCAGGTGCGGCGATTGGACAGGCTGGGTACGACGCTTGCGGCCTACTTACGGTTGCGCATAAGAAATCCATTGAATACTAGCCGGTTTTTGATATGCCAAATGCAAATACCCGGTTAGTGGTGCAGTTCCGTAACATTTTGTGGACGGTGATACGGCTCACCAGTACGTGCATGCTGTTACACAAGCGGTCGTCGGCGCTTTTTTCATACCCGTTATAGGGATATGAACCTCACAAGGAGAGGCCGATGAAAACCGTTCTGATCATGCTGGGTCTGCTCGCCGGGCTGACTGGCTGTGTGGTGGTGCCTGCGGGCCCGCCGCCGCGTGCCTACGTGCGCGCCCCCGTTATTGTTGAGCCCGCGCCGGTGGTGGTCGCACCGGCGCCGTGCTGCTGGCACCGGTACTGAGGGGAGGGCGCATCATGAAATGGCTGCTTGCCCTGACACTGTTGCTGCTGCTGGCGGGGTGTGTCGTCGTCCCCGCGCCGATTTACGTGCCGGTACATCACGGCTACTGGCGGTGATACCGGACGGTGATCCGGTGCCATAAAAAAAGCGGCCAGGCTGGCCGCTTTTTTTTTGCTGGATGCCTGCGATCAGGCAAACAGTTTTTTGATGTCATCGCCCGCGGTGACCGTGAATTTCTTGTCGGTCGGCTGCACGGCTTTGCCATCGAAATATTCAACGCGGTACAGCGTGCCGAACGAAAAGCTCGGTGCGGCTTCACCCTGGCCGCCGACCACTTCGGCGCCACGACGCACGTTGTCGGCCATCCAGCCCGGCAGGCGCAGGTGGTACGGATTGCGTTCCACTTCACCCACGTGGCAGGCCAGTGCGGTGATCAGATCGGCCGTGTCTTGTACATTGGTTTCGATCAGCGTGTTGGGCTTGTCCATCTGGCGCCAGAATTCGCTGTTGGCCACGTAGCAGGCGTGGCCAATGCTGGCCAGCGCATCCATGGTCAGGTAGTGCGTGCCAATGTGTGCAGAGTGATAGTCGTTGTCGTTGGGGAACACGCACACGGCCGGCTTGTATTCCTGGATCAGACCGGCGATCACCGCCACTTTCTCGGCCCACTCGGCCGGTGCGCCATCGCGCGTTTTGGTCGATACATTACCCAGGCCGCCCGGGATGGTTTCACGCAGGCTGAAGCCCAGGTAATCGCAGGCATTGGACAACTCTTCCCAGCGCGGTTGCTTGCGGGCGGCATTGGAGCCCTGTGTCACGGCGACGTTGACGACGTGATAGCCGGCTTCGCGGGCAAGGCGCAGCGGCAGCGCGCCGATAATGCATTCATCATCCGGGTGCGGGGCGAAAATCATCACCACCGGGGCACCGGCTTTGGCGGTCGAGGCGGCCGGGTTCAAGCCATCCAGCGAGCTGTACAGGGGCGCATCTTTTTTCTGCAGCAGCGCGTCGTGCGCTTTGACGAGTTCGAGGTATGCCTGACTCATTGTTGTTTCCATCCTTTTTTACGTGGTTTCGTGCCGCGTCCCGATTGCACTGTGGGTCGTGCTTGCGGCGCAACAGGTCGAGTATAGGCGTACAAGCGGGTGCACTCAAAGCCCTGTATGCCGCTGGCAAACGGGCATAATGCCGGTTCAGCCGCAGAACAGAACAAACCATAAATGAAGACACTGAAATACTTTCATCACGCCATCTGGGTCAGCTGTGCCGGTCTGGCCATTGCCGCGGTACTGGGCGGCAGCGCCGGCTTGTGGGCCGCGTTCAACCTAGCGTTGTTGGAAACCAGCCTCAGTTTTGATAACGCCGTCGTGAACGCCAGCATTTTGCGGCACTGGGACAAGCGCTGGCAGCAGCGTTTTCTGGTGTGGGGCATGATCGTCGCCGTGTTCGGCATGCGCGTGCTGTTCCCGCTGGTGATCGTCGCCATCATCGCCCACGCTCCGCCCCTGCCCGGGCCCTTCTCCGTGTACGAATGGATCAGCAGCGGCCAGTGGCCGGCCTCGGACGTCCTGACCATGGCCATCGTGGCGCCGCAGCGCTATGCCACCACCTTGCAGTCGGCGCATATCGAAGTCATGGCCTTTGGCGGGACGTTCCTGTTACAGGTGTTCTGGCATTTCTTTCTGAACCAGAACAAGGAAAGCCACTGGCTGCGCCCGCTGGAACGGGCCATGCAGCAACTGGGCCGCCTGGAAATGGCCGGCGTGGTGCTGACCTTGCTGATCTTGCTGGCGCTGGCCAGCGCGCTGCCATTGCCAGAGGCCTGGCGCTTGCTGGTCGCCGGGGTATGGGGGCTGATCGCGTATACCGTGGTCAACGGCATCAGCGCCTTGATGGGCCAGGACAGTAGCGTGGTGCGTGCCGGCTGGGGCGGGTTTATCTATCTGGAACTGCTGGACGCCTCGTTCAGCTTTGACGGGGTGCTGGGCGCGTTTGCGCTGACCCGCAACATTTTCCTGATCGCCATCGGCCTTGGCATTGGCGCCATGTTTGTCCGCAGCTTCACGCTGATGCTGGTCGACAAAGGTACGCTGTCAGAACTGCGCTACCTGGAACACGGCGCCTTCTGGGCCATTGGCGCGCTCGCCGTGGTCATGCTGATCGCCCCGATTGCCGAAGTCCCCGACGCCGCCACTGGTGGCATCGCCGCAGTGCTGATCATCCTGGCCGCCCTGCATTCCTGGCACGCGAACCGGAAGGATCGGCGGGAAGGGCGGGGGTAGACGGGATTTTGCAGCGGCCACTGGCGGTGGCCATGCTGGATTCTGGCTCAAGGCCGGAATGACGAGTCAGTGGTGGGCAGATAAACACGCAACTGCACATCCACCAACTCACACCGGCCTTGCCACTCCTTAGCCTTGCGCCATCAGCGCCAACACCTCATCCATCGTCGGCGCATAAGCCCCATGCTGCCGGCAAACTGTCGCCGCAGCCGCAGCCGCAGTATCAATATGCGTCTGCAACGGCGCATCAGGGTTATTCAGCACACTGGCAATCCAGCCACCCATGCTGGCATCACCCGCGCCGACGGTGTCGGCCACATCCACCTTGTACACCGACCGGCTGGCTTCGCCTTGCGGGGTCAGCAGGGTCATGCCGTCGCCGCCTTTGGTCAGCAGCACCCAGGCGTCCGGGGCCCACTCGCGCAGGATATCCAGCGCGCCGTTGACGGTCTTACCCGGGAACAGGTGCAGCAGGTCTTCGTCAGAGACCTTGATGTAATCGGCCAGCTCGCTCATGCGCTGCAGCGTGGCGCGGTAGCCGGGGTCTTCCATCAGGTTGCGGTAGTTGGGGTCAAAGCAGATGCGCTTGCCCAATGCCTTGATCTGCTCTGCCGTCTGCACCAGTCTGGCGGCCAGCGGCTGGCGCACAAGGCTGATACAGCCAAAATGGGCGATCTGCAGATCGTTCATCCAGTTTTGCGGAAAGCGGGCGAAATCCAGATGCTGGTCAGCGCTATCGTTGCCAATGAAGAAATAGCGTGGCGGATGCTTGGACGGCACCATGGCCAGGAAAGGCGGGCGATCAACCTGCTGCATAAAGCGCATGTCCAGCCCGGATTCACGGGCAAGGCGGACCAGGTCATCACCGAAATTATCTGCACTGACCGAGCCCGCGTACGCCGTGGGCAAGCCCAGGCGTGAGGAGACGCGTGCCACGTTCCAGCAAGAGCCGCCAGGCACGGCACGCCACAGGCCATCGCCTTCTGAAATGAAGTCGGTCAGTGCTTCGCCAAATACGACAAATTTCGGATTCATTGCCTTTGTTCCAGAAAATCGGTGGGGTGGGGCTGGCTTGCGCCAGTGCTGTTTTGAGCATTATCCCAGTGCGCGAGCATTTGCGGTGATCGGGTTTATACCGTAGCGTCGGGCAAGGTGCGCTGGTGCGGGGCGTCGATCGGGGTGAGCAGGGCTTCGAAAGCATCAGGGCTGATCGGGCGGCTCAAGAGATAACCCTGTACCGAGTCGATGCCCGCCAGTTCCAGGAAGGCCAGCTGATCCTTGGTCTCCACACCTTCGGCCAGCACTTTCATGCCCAGCGTTTTACCCAGGCCAATAATCGCCAGCACGATGGCTTCATCGTTCGGATCGGTCGACAGATCACGCACAAAGCTCTGGTCCACCTTGAGTTTGTCGAAGGCAAAGCGCTTGAGGTAAGACAAGCTGGAGTAGCCCGTCCCAAAGTCATCAATCGACAATTTTACGCCCAGCTTCTTGAGCCGGTGCAGCGCCATGGTCACCTGCTCGCCTTCTTGCATGATGACTGACTCGGTGACTTCCAGCTCTAGATACTGCGCATCAAGACCCGCGTCGGCCAGCGCCTCGGCCACAATTTCGGGCAGATTGGGCTGATGCAGTTGCAGTGGCGAAAGGTTGACCGCAATGGTGATCGGCGGCAGGCCGGCGGCCTGCCATTTTCCGGCCTGACGCACCGCGCTTTGCAGCACCCACGTGCCCAGTGCGACGATCATGCGCGAGTCCTCGGCAATCGGGATGAAGCGCGAGGGCGAGATCAGGCCATGTTCCGGGTGCTGCCAGCGGATCAGCGCCTCTGCGCCGATGATCTGATGATCGGGCAGGCTGACCTGCGGCTGGTAATGCAGCTTGAATTGCTCGTTGTGCAGCGCCATGCGCATGCTGCTTTCCAGTTGCAGCCGTTCCGAGGCGCGCGCGTTCAGATCGGCGGTAAAGAACTGGAAATTGTTGCGGCCGTTGGCCTTGGCCTGGTACATGGCGACGTCAGCATTGCGCACCAGCACATCCGGGCTTTCCGCGTCGGTCGGGTAGACGCTGATGCCGATCGAGGTAGAGGTAGCAAAGCTGCCGGCTTCCAGCTCGAACGGATCAGAGAACACCGCCAGGATATGCGAGGCGACGTCGGTAACTTGTTCGCTGCTCTTTACATCGGTCAGGACCACCACAAACTCGTCGCCACCCAGCCGCGCCAGAATATCTGAACGGCGCACAGTGCCGCGCAGGCGCTGGGCTACCTGCTTGAGCACTTCGTCGCCCGCCGCGTGACCCAGCGAATCGTTCACGGTCTTGAAGCGGTCCAGATCCAGGAACAGCACCGCCAGCAGATGCCCACGCCGTTCGGCGGAGGCAATCGACAACCTCAATTCGTCGCGCAGCAAGTTGCGGTTGGCCAGCCGGGTAACCGGGTCAAAATTGGCCAGTTCGGTAATACGGTCCTGCGCCTGTTTGCGCTCGGTGATGTCGGTCACCGTGCCGATCAGCCGCGTGGGGCTGCCGCTTTCGTCATGCTCCACCAGCCGGCCGCGGCACTGGAACCAATGATACTGGCCGTGGCGCGTGCGGCGGCGGTACTCAATGGCAAACTGGGCGGCGGCGCCGTTGTAATAACTGCGCAGGGCGTCGAGCACGTCTTCGCGGTCATCGGGGTGCAGCTGGTTTTTCCACTTCTCGAACGTCTCGATCATCTCGCCGGGCTCGTAGCCCAGCAGCCGGTCATATTCCGGGCTGGTGACTGCGGGCGTGCGGCCATCAAGCGGCATGTCGAACAGACCGGTGGCAGAGGCTTCCAGAGCCAGTCGCAACTGTTGTTCGCTGCGCACAATGGCTTGCTCGGCCATATGCCGTTCCGAGATATCACGCACCACCGCGCAGTTGTATTCCTCGCCCTTGAAGACGATGTAATTGGAATAAACCTCAATCGGGAACACCTGCCCTGTGCGCGTGCGCAGCGTGCTTTCTTCCACCAGGTGCTTGTGGCGCGACAGGCGCTCCCAGAATTTGGGCCAGACCTCGCCACGGATGGCCGGGTTGATGTCAGAGAGGCGCATATGGCGCAGTGCCTGTTCGGTATATCCCAGGCGCTGACAGGCAATGGTGTTCACGTAACAAATGCGCCCGTTGCGATCCAGCCAGACCGCCATATCCGCGCCGCGCTCGACCGCTGCTTTGGTCAGGTAGAGATCAAATTCGGCTTTTTCCAGGCGGGTGAGCTGGCGCAGCACATAAAACAGCAGCAAGGCGCCGGCCGCGATCATCAGCAACAAGATCATGCCGTTGACCACAATGGAGCGCTGCCAGGCCACCAGCACCGTTTGCTGGTTGACGCCCACGGCAATGCCCAGCGGCCATTTGTCGATGCGCTGCCAGCCATAGATCAGCGTCTGATGGTCAACCGGGCTGGTCTCGGTCATCACGCCGCCGGTATTACGGGCGAACACCTGATCAAAAAACCGCATGAAAGAGATATCACGGCCGATTTCGGCCTCATCTTGCGGATAGCGCAGCAGCAAAATGCCGTCGTTGCGGAACAGGCGGATCGTCAGGTGGCTGGTTTGTTCGCTTTGATAGAAACGGTAGAAAAAGTCCGGGCTCAGGCTGGCTACGATTACCGCCGCCGTCACGCCGTGGGCCGCTTCCATATTGCCCACCAGCGGCAGCACGTTCTGGCTGCCGGCCGGGTCAGGCTGCTGTTCTGCCACATACCAGGGCAGGCCGGGCTGGACGTTGACGAGGCGGAAATACCGCATTTGCGACACATTGCGCGGCGGCACCTGTGGCATGGCCGAAGCCGCCAGCAAATCGCCATTGGGGGCGATCAGGGTGAGGTTGGATATTTGCGGAAAGCGCGCGGCAATGTGCTTGAGTTCGTTGTGCAGGCAGGTTTGGTCGTTGCTGATCAGGCAGGCTTTGATCTGCGGCGTATCGCGCACCATTTGCAGCGACTCGGCGGCGGCATCGGCAGTGCGGCCGACATGCTCTTCCAGCGCCCGGGCAAGTGTCAGCATCTGTTGCTGTGCGGCACCGATGCGGTCCAGATAACTCTGATAAATGGACCATCCGATGACACAAAGTGTCAGCAACAGAACGAGCAAAAACAAAGAAATCAGGATGCGCCTGATTTGACCAAATGATTGGCCCGCATCCTGCTCTTGCGAAGTTTGGGGCCGCTGCACAAGCAAAATTCTCAAAAACGAGGATGCTCATTTTTGAGTCAATTGCTGTCAGTTGGCAACGCGAAGTCGGGCAGAAGAGACACTTCTGACGACCGTTTAGGCCTTTACCTGACAGAAGCCGATTAACGGGCGATGACCGCCTGCAGATTATGTTCGCCTGTCAGCTTCTCAGCGGCAGCCAGGGCCGTGGCGCGGTCCGGGTAGGGGCCAAGACGGACACGGTGCACGCTGCCGGTCGACTGGATATTGAGCCGGGCGACATCGCCATCCAGATCACGGGCCCAGTGGTCGCGGAAATTCTCTGCGTTGGAACGCGAGCCAAATGCACCCAGTTGCAGATAAACGCCTGCGGCCGTCATGGTCACCGGCACGGCTTGCGGTTTGTCGGCCGGAGCCGGCGCGGGCAAGGGCTGGCTGGTGGTCACGGGGGCCGCATCGGCCAGCGGGGTAGTCACAACCGCGGCGGGCGCGGCGGCCAGTTGCGGGGTATCACCGGGGATGGGTTCGCCCGGGGTCAGGCTTTCCACGACCACATCGGTACTGCCATTCATGGCGTAGCCCAGGCGGCAGGCAGCCAGGAACGAGAGATCCATCACGCGCCCTTTCTTGAACGGGCCACGGTCATTCACCCGCACCACCACGCTGCGACCGTTTTTCAGGTTGGTCACGCGGGCATAGCTGGGAATCGGCAGGATGGGGGAGGCTGCTGTCATGGTGTACATGTCATAGACCTCGCCACTGGAGGTTTTCTGGCCATGGAACTTGCGGCCATACCAGGACGCAATGCCTTGCTGCTTGAGGCCGCCGGGCGCCTTCAGCGGGGTAAAGCTCTGGCCCAGCACGGTGTACGGATTATTGGCGAAGCGGTTCAGCACCTCGGCGCGCGGGGTGGGTTCGGGCACGTAGTCCAGCCAGGCGGGCAGGGTTTCGTGCGGGCCGTCATCCAGATAAAACTGGCCAGAACCGGGTGCGCCGGCGGTATAAGCGCAGTGATAGGGCGAGGCCGTGCTGGAAAGCTGGGATGGCGGCGCTTCAGTTGATTGCGGCAAGTTGCCGGCCGAACCCTGAACCGGGGCGGGCGAACGCGGTGTGGTACTACATGCCGCCAGCAATGCAACCGTGGCGGCCAGTGCGACGCGTTTCAGCCAGACAAGGGTATTCGGGGTAAAGCGCACGCCAGACTCCAGATTTACGTATTGTGTGCAGGGCCGGCCGGTCAGGCCTTCATCAGCTTGCGATCCTTGCCGACGCTCATCAGGATGCCGAAGGCCGCCATCAGCGACACCATCGACGTCCCGCCGTAAGAGACCAGCGGCAAGGGCACGCCCACCACGGGCAGAATGCCGGACACCATGCCCATGTTCACGAAGGCATAGGTAAAGAACGTCAGCGTCAGCGCGCCGGCCAGCAAGCGGCCGAACAGGGTGGCGGCGTTGTTGGCAATGGTCAGGCCGCGCACGATCAGCATCAGGTACAGCAACACCAGCACGATATTGCCGACCAGGCCGAATTCTTCACCGAACACGGCAAAGATAAAGTCGGTGGTGCGTTCCGGAATGAAATCCAGGTGTGTCTGCGTACCGTTAAGCCAGCCCTTGCCCAGCAGGCCGCCAGAGCCGATGGCAATCGTGCCCTGGATAATGTGATAACCCGCGCCCAGCGGGTCTTGCATCGGGTCCAGCATGGTTGCCACGCGCTGGCACTGGTACTCCCGCAGGATATGTATGCACAGATTCCAGTGCGTCACCACATAGGCCAGGCCGCCACCGGCCATGACCATCAGCCCGATCAGTTTCCAGGACAGGCCAGCAAAGAACAGCACATAAAAACCGGCTGCGGCGATCAGCAAACTGGTGCCCAGATCGGGCTGCTTCATGATCAGGCCCACCGGCACCACCATCAGCACCGCCGCGACGATGAAGTGTTTCCAGTTGAGCGTGGCTTCAAAATGATGGAAGTACCAGGCCAGCATCAAGGGCAGGGCCAGTTTCATCAGTTCGGAAGGCTGGATTTTGGTCACGCCGATATTGAGCCAGCGCTTGGCGCCATGACTGCTGGAGCCAAACAGCGCCACCGCAATCAACAGCAATACGCCAAAGACATACATGGGCAGTGCCAGTCGCATCAGCACTTGCAGCGGCATGCTGGCCAGCGCCCACATGACACACAGCGCTACGCCCAGGAAGGTGAACTTGTCGCTGATCTTGTCCATGTCCTGGTTGGAGGCCGAATACAGCACGATGCAGGACAAGAGAAAGACCAGGAACGTGAACAGCAAGAGCCAGGGGTCGATCGGGCGGACAAAGCGCCGCAGGAAATCCTTAATCACTGTCACTGCTCTCCACGTCCGACGCGGCCTGCGCCGGTTGCTTGCCGGTCAGGTAGTAATCCAGCACCTGGCGGGCGATCGGGGCCGCTGCCGCGGCGCCCCAGCCGCCGTTTTCCACCAGCACGGCCAGTGCGATCTTCGGGTGGTCGGCCGGCGCATAGGCAATAAACCAGGCGTGATCGCGCAGATGGGCCTTGGTGCCGCTTTCTGAATACTTGCTGCCCTTCAGGCTGAACACCTGTGCCGTACCGGTTTTGCCCGCAGCCGTATACGCGGCGCCGGCAAAGGCTTTGGCGCCGGTGCCTTCCTTGATCACGCCTTCCATGGCGTGCTGTACTGTCGCAATATTGGCCGGCTTCCACGGCAATACGCGCTCTGGCCTTGGCTCGACCACGGTTTTGTTCCCGTTCACGCCATCGACAATGTACTGTACCAGGTGCGGGTGGAACATGACACCGGAATTAGCGATGGCCGCCGTGGCATGCGCCATCTGCAGCGGCGTATATGCGTTGTAGCCCTGACCAATACCAATGGACACCGTTTCACCGGCGTACCACTTTTGCGTCGCCGGGGTGCGGAAGCGCTTGCGCTTCCATTCTTGCGACGGCAGTACACCGCTTTGCTCGCCGTCGATATCAATGCCGGTCGGGCTGCCGAAATCCAGCGTGGCCATGAAGCGGGAAATCGCGTCGATCCCCATGGTGTTGGCCAGCGAGTAGTAATAGACGTCGCACGACACCACGATGGATTTATACATATCCACCGCACCGTGGCCGCCCACCTTGTCGTCTCGGAACGCGTGGCCGCCAAAGTTGAACACGCCGGTATCATTGATCACTGCGCCGGCAGAGCGGTAATTGCCTTCCAGCGCGCCCAGCGCCATGAACGGCTTGAAGGTGGAGCCCGGCGGGTAAGTACCCCGCAGTGCGCGGTTGTTCAGTGGTTTGTCCGGATCGGTATTCAGGTCATTCCAGCTTTGCGGATCAATACCATCCACGAACAGGTTGGGATCAAATCCGGGCTTGGACACAAACGCCAGCACGCCGCCGTTTTGCGGGTCAATGGCGACCAGCGCGCCCTTGCGATCGCCAAAGGCGTCTTCGGCAATCTGCTGCAATTTGATATCAACCGACAGTACCAGGTTCTTGCCCGGGGTCGGCGGTGTGCGCTTGAGCGTACGGATGGCGCGGCCACCGGCGTCGATCTCGACTTCTTCAAAGCCGGTCACGCCATGCAGATCGCTCTCGTAGCTCTGCTCTACGCCCACCTTGCCGATATGATCGGTGCCGCGGTAATTGGGCAGATCGCCAGAGTCATCCAGGTCTTTCAGGTCTTTGTCGTTGATCCGGCCGATATAGCCAATCAGGTGCGAAGCCACCTTGCCCAGCGGGTACTGGCGGAACAAGCGCGCTTTGACTTCCACGCCGGGAAATTGATAGCTGTTGGCGGCAAACCGCGCCACTTCTTCATCGTTCAGGCGGGTCTTGATCGGCAGCGACTCAAAATCCTTGGTGTCTTCCATCAGCTTTTTGAAGCGACGGCGATCCTTGGGCGTGATGTCGATGATGGTGGCCAGCCGGTTGATACAGTCTTCCAGCGGGCCAGCCTTGGATGGGGTGATTTCCAGCGTATAGGCCGAGAAATTGTGGGCCAGCACCACGCCGTTGCGGTCATAGATGACGCCACGCGGCGGCACGATCGGCACCAGCGAAATGCGGTTTTGCTCAGCCAGCGTCTGGTAGCGGCCATGCTGGGCCACCTGCAACCAGGAAAAACGCGCGATCAGGATGCCAAACAGAACCAGGACAAACAGCGCCGCAGCGGCAAGGCGGAGCTGGAACGCATAGCGCTCCGCCAGCTGGTTCTTGATCTCGCTACGATTCATATTTCGATTCAGACTTCGGTTTGCGCTGGTACATCAGCAACAAATTGGAAAGCGGCGTCCAGATTAGCGCAGACAGGAAGCAACCGGCAAAGTAACCCCAGCCTACGAACGGGCTGCCCAGCGCCAGGCGAATCAGCACCATCAGCAACTGCGAGAGCAGCAAAAAGCCCAGCGCGACAAACGCCTGCTGCCAGAACGGGAACACATTGAGCTGGCGCTGGCGGGCCAGCGTCAGATAAGCGATCACGCTATAGGCAAATGCATGTTGCCCCAGCACGTTGCCATCGCCCACATCCATCAGGATACCAAGCACAAAGGCCCAGCCCACCCCGACGCGGCGCGGCTGGTTGAGCGTCCAGTACACAATGAACAGGGCGACGAAGTCGGGGGCGAAGTTGGCCAGGCCGACTTGCCACGGCAACAGGTTGACGACCAGCGCCACCAGGAAGGTAAAGAAAATGAGCGTGCCGCGAACTGGCCGCAACAACTGGCTGGATACCGGCATCAGCGTCCCCGTTTCTTTTTGTTGTTTTCCGGCGCGGTTTGCGGTTCGGCCGGGTAGGCGGGCAGGGGGCGCGGCGGTTCAAGGACCAGCAAGAAGCGGTGCTGATCCACCTGGGCCACCGGGGCGCAGACGATATGGGCAAACGCGCTGCTGGAAGAACGATCAACCCGCTGTACTTTGGCCACCGGCAAGCCTGCCGGGTAAATCCCGTCAATGCCTGAGGTCACCAGCACGTCGCCGTTCTGGATATCGACATTGGGCGCCATGTTGCGCACTTCCAGCGGCTGGTTGCGGCCCATGCCGTACACGACGGCGCGCAACTGGTTCCGCTGCACCATGACCGGCACCATCTGGTCGCGGTCGCTGATCAGGCGCACTTCAGAGGTCAGCGGCTGCACGCGGATCACCTGGCCGATCACACCTACGGTATCGATCACCGCCTGCCCGGCCACAATGCCGGCAGACTGGCCGCGATCAACAATCAGCCTGGCGGTGAACGGGTCACGCCCGTTGTAGAGCACTTCAACCAGTTGGGACGGATTGCCAAATGAGGATTGCCGTTCCGTCAACTGGCGCAGATGCGCGTTCTCGGCTTCGAGCGCATGCATCTTCATGGCCTGGGCCTGGGCGACCAGCTGGGCATCGTTCAGCTTGCGGTTCTCCGCCAGCAGATCGGCCTGGCGGGAAAGGAAGTTGCTGGCGTTGCGGGCGGCCTCAAACGGCGTCGTGGCCAGCCATTGCAAGGGGTAGAGCACGACCGAGACCTCTTCGCGCACCTTGCCCAGCATCTGGAAGCGGGCATCAGCCACCACCAGCGTGAGCGAGAGCGCCGAAAAGATCAAAAGCCGCGTCAGCGGCTTTGGGCCTTGCTTGAAAAAGGCGGGTTGAGTTGCTTGCATCGTGTCGCCGTTGCGACGAGAACCAACAAGCGGGCCGAACGCTTACGCTGCCGGCCCGCTGCTTTTCCCGGGGTGAGAAACAGTAATCCTGCGTCTGTCAGTCGTTGGTGAAAATCACCACGCCGCCCTTGTCGAGCTTTTCCAGCGCCTTGCCGGAACCACGCACCACGCAGGTCAGCGGATCTTCAGCCACGATCACCGGCAGACCAGTTTCTTCCATCAGCAAACGGTCCAGATCACGCAACAGCGCGCCACCGCCGGTCAGCACCATGCCCTTTTCGGCAATGTCGGCGCCCAGTTCCGGCGGGGTTTGTTCCAGCGCTTGCTTCACGGCCGAAACGATCTGGTTCAGCGGTTCAGTCAGTGCTTCCAGAATTTCGTTGGAAGAAATGGTGAACGAACGCGGGATACCTTCCGCGAGGTTACGACCCTTCACTTCCATTTCACGCACTTCGGCGCCCGGGAAAGCAGAGCCGATGCGCTTCTTGATTTCTTCAGCGGTGGTTTCACCGATCAGCATGCCGTAGTTACGACGGATGTAGTTGATGATGGCTTCATCAAACTTGTCGCCGCCCACGCGCACGCTGCTGGCGTAAACAATACCGCCCAGCGAGATCACGCCCACTTCGGTCGTGCCGCCACCGATATCGACAACCATGGAGCCGGTGGCTTCTTCGACCGGCAGGTCAGCACCAATGGCAGCGGCCATCGGTTCTTCGATCAGCTCTACCTTGCGTGCACCGGCGCCCAGGGCCGATTCACGAATGGCGCGGCGTTCCACCTGGGTAGAACCGCAAGGTACGCAGATGACGATACGGGGAGGGCTGGAGAACAGACGGCTCGGGTTCACCTTTTTGATGAACTGCTTGAGCATTTGTTCGGTAATGGTGAAATCCGCGATCACGCCGTCTTTCATCGGACGGATGGCGGTAATGCTGCCCGGGGTGCGGCCAAGCATTTTCTTGGCTTCGGCACCGACGGCCAGAATGGTTTTCTTGCCGGACGGGCCGCCTTCTTGCTGGATGGCGACGACCGAAGGTTCATCCAGCACAATGCCTTTGCCCTGCATGTAGATCAGGGTGTTCGCGGTGCCAAGGTCGATGGCGATATCGTTGGCAAAATAGCCGGAGAGGAGGCCAAACATCGTGTGCTCTCAATCAATAATCGGGTCGGGTAAGAAAGTGGTGCCTGCCTGTTCAGGCAGACAACCGCGAATTTTTTATGCGTTTCCGGCATGTGTCACCGGCAAAAGTTCCGGTTTCACATGTACAAAATAGCCATCAGTGTGAGGCGGGCGGGCGTTTTTCATGCCACTGTCAAGTGGCGTTTTCGCAAGGTCCGCACGCTTCGGTGAATCAAGGGCGGTATGATACCCTATCCCGTTGATGTTAATGAAGGCTAATACCATGTCCCTTTCGCTAGATGACGTAAGGCGCATCGCCCGGCTGGCGCGCGTGGCCGTGACAGATGACGAGGCGCAGGCAACGCAGATGCAGCTTAACCGCATCCTTGGCCTGATCGAAGAGATGCGCGCCATAGATACGACGGGTATTGAACCCATGGCTCATGCCCAGGACGTCCATCTGCGTCTTCGGGAAGACGTGGTGACGGCGACGGACCGCCGCGAGGCTTTCCAGCGCGTGGCGCCGGAAAAGGAAAACGGTCTGTATCTGGTACCGAAGGTGATTGAATGAGTGTTGATCGCGTAGCGCAGCATTTCAACGAAGCGGCCGAGGTCCTTGCCCGCGTCTGTACCGACCGTCAGTTGCTGGCCTCCATCGATGCCGCCGGCGATCTGCTGGTCAATGCATTCAAGGCTGGCGGCAAGGTGATTTCCTGCGGCAATGGCGGTTCGCACTGCGATTCCATGCATTTTGCCGAAGAGTTGTCCGGCCGTTATCGCGGTGATCGCCCGGCGCTGCCGGCCATGGCGGTAGCTGATCCATCGCACATTACCTGCGTGGCCAACGACTACGGTTTCAACGAGATTTTCTCCCGTTACGTGGCCGCGTTTGGCAAAGAGGGCGATGTCCTTGTCGGCATTACCACCAGCGGTAATTCGGCCAACGTGATCCGCGCCGTGGAAGAAGCCCAAGCCCGTGGCATGAAGGTGCTGCTGTTGATGGGCAAGGATGGCGGCAAGCTCAAGGGCGTGGCGGATGTCGAGATCATCGTGCCGCATTTCGGGTTTGCAGACCGCATCCAGGAAATCCACATCAAGGTCATTCACACCCTGATCGACCTCGTGGAAGTCGGCATGGGTTACAGCAATTAATCAGAAATAATCACGGTTTAAAACGCGTGATTTAAGAATTTTCCTGGGCGAATGTCATTACATTGGTCCACGGTTGCCGATTGATTCGGCCGTCCGTTCACAGGAACAACGACACATGGTTGAAAAAAGTATCAAGCAACTGGCCGCGTCTCTGGCGGCCGGTGAGTTTTCTGCAGTTGAACTGGCCAGCGAATATCTGGCACGGGCCAAGGCGCACAACGGCGCACTGAACGCCTTCATCACGATCGATGAAGACAAGACCCTGGCCGAAGCCGCCGCCGCTGACGCCCTGCGCGCTGCCGGCAACGCCGGCGTGCTGACCGGCATTCCGCTGGCGCACAAGGACATCTTTTGTCAGGAAGGCTGGCGCACGAGCTGCGGTTCCAAAATGCTGGAAAACTTCGTGGCGCCGTATTCCGCCCACGTGGTCGAACAGTGCCGCAAGGCCGGTCTGGTGACCCTGGGCAGAACCAATATGGATGAATTTGCCATGGGTTCGTCCAACGAAAACAGTTTCTTTGGCGCGGTAAAAAACCCGTGGGATACGCAAGCCGTGCCCGGTGGTTCGTCCGGTGGTTCTGCCGCGGCCGTGGCCGCACGCCTGGCTCCGATTGCCACGGCGACTGATACCGGCGGCTCCATCCGTCAGCCCGCCGCGTTTTGCGGCGTGACCGGCATCAAGCCGACTTATGGCGTGGTCAGCCGCTTTGGCATGATTGCTTACGCCAGCTCGCTGGATCAGGGCGGCCCGATCGGCAAGAGCGCCGAAGACTGCGCCATGCTGCTCAATGTCATGGCCGGGTTTGACGAGCGTGATGCCACCAGCCTGCAGCGTAACAAGGAAGACTACACGCGGGATCTGAACCAGCCGCTCAAGGGCCTGAAAGTGGGCCTGCCCAAGGAATACTTTGCCGAAGGCCTGGATGCCGAAGTGGCAGGTGCGATTGACGCGGCCATTGCTGAATACAAAAAGCTGGGCGCCGAAGTGGTCGAAATCAGCCTGCCGAACACGCGCATGGCCATCCCGTCTTACTACGTGATCGCGCCGGCCGAAGCCTCCAGCAACCTGAGCCGTTTTGATGGCGTGCGTTACGGCCATCGTGCCGCACAGTACGACGGCCTGACCGAAATGTACGAAAAGACCCGCGCCGAAGGTTTTGGCTGGGAAGTGAAGCGCCGTATCCTGACCGGTACCTATGTGCTGAGCCACGGCTACTACGACGCCTACTACCTGCAAGCGCAAAAGGTGCGTCGCCTGCTGGCTGAAGATTTCCAGCGTGGTCTGGCCCAGTGCGACGTGATCGCCGCGCCGGTCGCGCCGACCGCCGCCTGGAATATTGGCGAGAAGAGCGATGATCCGGTCGCGATGTATCTGGCGGATATCTATACCCTGGGCGTGAACCTGGCCGGCTTGCCGGGCCTGTCGCACCCGATCGGCTTTGCCAGCAACGGCCGTCCGATCGGCATGCAGCTGATCGGCAACTACTTTGCCGAAGCCCGACTGCTGAACGCAGCGCATCAGTTCCAGCAAGTGACCGACTGGCATACTCGCGCGCCGGCACTGTAAGCGCATGCAAAGCCGGATCGCCCTGTTTGAAGCCATGACGCAAAGCGCGTGGCCAGCCTTGTCGACCGAAGTGTTCGACGGCTGGTTGCTGCGTTTTGCCAATGGCTATACCAAACGGGCCAATTCGGTCACCCCGTTATACGCCGGCACGTTAAGCGATGCCGAGAAAGTGGCTTACTGTGAACGTCGCTTTGCCGATGCCGGTTTGCCTGGCATCTTCAAGCTGACACAGGAACACGCCGCGCTGGATGCGGCGCTGGCTGAACGTGGCTATGCGCAGATTGATCTGTCCAGCGTGCAGACGGCCGAACTGGCTACGCAAACGCTGGTGCAGGATCCGGCCGTGACCTTGCAGGCCAATGCCGATGCCGGCTGGATTGACGCCTTTGCCCGGCTTGGCAACCTGAACACGGCGCAGCGGCATGCGGCAGAACGCATGCTGGCGCAGTACGCGGCCTCAACCGCGTTTGGCGTGCTGGAGCATGAAGGCGAAGTGCTCGCCTGCGGCTTTGCCGTACGCCAGCATGACTACGTGCTGCTGTTTGATATCTGCACCGATCCGGCCTGGCGCCGCCAGGGCTTGGGTCGCCGGCTGGTCGCCAGCCTGCTGGCCTGGGGCGCGGAGCGGGGTGCGACGCAAGGTTTGCTGCAGGTCGTGGCCAGCAATGAAGCGGCGGTGGCCTTGTATGCGGGTTTTGGTTTTGTTGAGCAATATCGTTACTGGTACCGCCACCGCGCGTGACGACGGTACCCACTGACTGACAAGAGAGACTGACCATGAAATGGGAAGTGGTAATCGGGCTGGAAGTACATACCCAGCTCACGACACAATCGAAGATTTTCTCCCCGGCCAGCACGGCGTTTGGCGCTGCGCCGAACACCCACACGGCCGAGGTTGATATCGCCTTGCCGGGCGCGCTGCCGGTCATGAACAAGGCTGTGGTGGAAAAAGCCATCCAGTTTGGTCTGGCCATTGGCGCCAAGGTGAACCGCCGCTCTGTGTTTGCGCGCAAAAACTACTTCTACCCCGACCTGCCCAAGGGCTACCAGATCAGCCAGTTTGAGCTGCCGGTGGTCGAAGGCGGCGCGATCACCATCAATGTCGATGGCGTCGAGAAAACCATCAACCTGACCCGCGCCCACCTGGAAGAAGATGCCGGCAAGTCGGTGCATGAAGGCTTCCTGGGTGTCAGCGGGATTGACCTGAACCGCGCCGGTACGCCGCTGCTGGAAATCGTGTCGGAGCCGGAAATGCGCTCTGCCGCAGAAGCCGTGGCCTACGCCAAGGCGCTGTACAGCCTGGTGACGTGGATCGGTATTTGCGACGGCAACATGCAAGAAGGCAGTTTCCGTTGCGACGTGAACGTATCCGTGCGTCCGGAAGGCCAGAAAGAATTCGGCACCCGCCGCGAAATCAAGAACCTGAACAGCTTCCGGTTCATTGAGCAAGCCATCAAGTCTGAAGTGCAATGGCAGATCGAAACCATTGAAGATGGCGGCAAGATCCAGCAAGCCACCGTGCTGTTCGACCCGGATACCGGCGAGACCCGCATGATGCGCAGCAAGGAAGACGCGCACGATTACCGCTACTTCCCTGATCCTGACCTGCCGCCGCTGGTGATCAGCGAAGAGTGGATTACCCGCGTCCAGAACGAGTTGCCAGAGTTGCCCGCCGCCATGCGCGCGCGCTTTGAAACGCAGTACGGCATTCCGGCCTATGACGCCGGCACGCTGACTGCCAGCAAAGACATGGCCGCTTTCTATGAAGCGACGGTGGCCGCCGGTGCCGATGCCAAACTGGCCTCCAACTGGATCATGGGCGATATCAGCGCCACGCTGAACCGCGAAGAAAAAGACATCGCCCAAAGCCCGGTATCAGCCCAGGCGCTGGCCGGTTTGATCAAGCGCGTGTCGGACAACACCATCAACAACAAGACCGCCAAAGACGTGCTCAAGAAGATGTGGGAGTCTGGCGATGCTGCCGACGCCATCATCGAGCGTGAAGGCCTCAAGCAAGAGACCGACACCGGCGCGCTGGAAGCGATTGTGGATGAGGTGATTGCCAACAACGCCAAGTCGGTTGAGGAGTACAAGGCCGGCAAGGAAAAGGCGCTGAATGCGCTGGTGGGACAGTGCATGAAGGCCAGCAAGGGCAAGGGCAATCCGGGGGTGCTGACGGAGTTGCTCAAGCAGAAACTGGCGTAATCGTCTGGTTTTGCTGCTGAAATAAAAAACGCCGGTGTTGAACCGGCGTTTTTTATTGGCACTGCGGATTGCACACCACTTCGTCATTCCGGCCTTGAGCCGGAATCCAGCAATGCCCCAGGCATGCTGGATACGCCAGAGTTAATGACCAATCTGCGGCACAGCCGCATAAACCAGCTTGCCCTTGACCAGTGTAAACACCACCTTGCCGCGCATTTCGTAACCGGTAAACGGGGTGTTCTTGCCCTGGCTCTTGAGCGCTTCGGGCGTGACACGCCAGGTGGCGTTGGGGTCGAAGATGGCCAGGTCGGCGCGGCTGCCGACCGAGAGGCTGGCAGAAAAGCCCAGCATGCTGGCCGGTTCGCTGGTGATCTTGGTCAGTGCCATGGCCAGCGGAATATGTGCTTTCTCGGCCCATGCCAGCGTCAGCGGCAACAACAACTCCATGCCGGTTGCGCCGGGTTCGGCTTCGGCAAACGGCAGCAGTTTGGCGTCGTCATCCACCGGGCTGTGGTCAGAGCAGATGGCGTCAATGGTGCCATCGACCAGCGCGGTCTGAATGGCTTCGCGGTCGCGGATGCTGCGCAGCGGCGGGGTGACGCGGTACAGGCTGTTGAAGAAACCGATGTCAATATCAGCCAGATGCACGTGATTGATCGAAACATCACACGTCAACGGCAAACCTTCGCGGCGGGCGGTGCGGATCATTGCCAGACCGGCCGCGCTGGAAACCCGGCACAAGTGCACGCGGGCGCTGGTGGCGCGCATCAGTTCCACAATCGTGGCAATGGCGACGGTTTCGGCAATCACGGGGATACCGGTCAGGCCGAGGCGGGAGGCGTATTCGCCATCATGAGCCACGCCATGGCCGGCCAGGGTGGCGTCTTGCGCGCGCAACCGCAGCGGGATATCAAACGTGGCGGCGTATTGCATGGCGCGGTAGAGCACCTGCAAGTCGGTGATCGGGTGTTCTGCTTGTGAAAACGCGACGCAACCGGCGTCACGCAGTTCGGCCAGTTCGGTCAGGTCTTTGCCGTTCAGGCCGCGGGTCAGGGCGCCAACCGGGTACAGGCGCGCCAGATCAATCTGGCGGGCGCGCTGGCGCAACATGGTGACAAGGCCAGGTTCATCCAGCGCGGGGTCTGTATCTGGCGGGCAGACAATGCTGGTGACGCCGCCGGCCACGGCCGCGTTCATTTCAGAGGCCAACGTGGCCTTGTATTCAAAGCCAGGTTCGCGCAGGCGGGCGGCCAGGTCCACAAGGCCAGGAATAATGGTCAGGCCCGTGGCGTCAATGGTCTGGTCCGGCTTGAAGCCTTCGGGCTCGGAGCCGACCGCGACAATCTTGCCGTGGTCCAGAAACAGGTCGCCGACCTTGTCAGTGCCATGCGCCGGGTCGATCAGGCGGCCGTTACGAATCGCGATTCTTTTCATTGTTGTGATCCCTTGTCTCAGCCGTTCACTGCCTGGTTTTCAGCAACCAGCGCCATGACTGCCATGCGTACGGCAATGCCGAATGTCACCTGCGGCAGGATCACTGCCTGGTTGCCGTCGGCCACGGCAGAGTCGATTTCCACGCCGCGGTTCATCGGGCCCGGGTGCATGACAATGGCGTCGGGCTTGGCCAGTGCCAGTTTCTCTGGTGTCAGGCCGTAATATTTGAAGAATTCCTGGGTAGACGGCAGGTACGCCCCCGCCATGCGCTCGTTCTGCAAGCGCAGCATGGCGACCACGTCCACGCCTTTCAGGCCCTCGGCCATATCGTGATAGACATGCACGCCCAGTTGCTCGACCCCCACCGGCAGCAAGGTTTTGGGGGCGATCACGCGGATTTCCGGGCAGCCCAGCGTAGAGAGCGCATGAATCTGCGAGCGCGCCACGCGCGAATGCAGCACATCGCCCACAATGGCGACGGTCAGACCGGTGAAATCGCCCTTGAAATGGCGGATGGTGTACATGTCCAGCAACGCTTGCGTGGGGTGCGCGTGGCGGCCGTCGCCGGCGTTGACCACGGCAATGCCCGGCTTCACGTGTTCGGCAATCAGGTGCGCGGCGCCCGATTGCGCGTGGCGCACCACGAACATGTCCGCGCCCATGGCTTCCAGGTTGTGGATGGTGTCCAGCAGGGTTTCGCCCTTGGCGGTAGACGATGCGTTGATATTCAGGTTGATCACATCGGCCGACAGGCGCTTGGCCGCGATCTCGAAGGTGGTGCGGGTGCGGGTGGAGTTCTCGAAAAACAGATTGAAGACCGACTTGCCGCTGAGTACCGGAAACTTCTTGTGGCCCGCTTCCATCTCGGCCACGTAGGTCGCGGCGCGATCCAGAATCTGGGTGAGGATGGCGCGGGGCAGACCTTCAGTGGTCAACAGGTGGATCAGCGCTTTGTTCTTGTTCAGTTGCGGATTGTGCATGCGCGTTATGTCCTGAAAATGCGGGGCAGGGGCGGTGGTACGGGGTCAGTCTGACTGGGGCTGGCCGGGTGGATCGGCCGGCGGTTCGATCACCGCGCCGTCAAACCAGCCTTGCAGAATCTGCATGGCGGCCACCTGATCGAGCGCGGTTTTCTGTTTGCGGCCCTTGACCCCGGTTTCGTTCAAGGCCTGGCTGGCGGCGGCAGAGCTGAAGCGTTCATCGACATACACCACTGGCAGTTTGAAGCGGCCATACAGGCGCTGGCCAAACTTGCGCGCCAGAAAGCTGACCTTGTGCGGCTCGCCATCCAGCGAAAGCGGCATGCCGACGACCAGCACGTCTGGCTGCCATTCCTTGATCACCTGGGCGATGCGGGCAAAGCGGGTGTCATTATCAATGGCAGAAATGGTGCAAACCGGATGCGGGATGCCAAGCTCGGACGAGCCCGTGGCGACGCCAATGCGGGCCTCGCCAAAGTCAAACGCCAGCGCACTCGTCATTGCCGCACCTTGGCGCGGTGATCAGGCATGGCCGGCTTCTTTGCTGAGCATGGCCATATCGATGCCCATCAGCGCCAGCGCGGCTTCGTAGCGTTCTTCTGGCGGCAGATCAAAAATGATCTTCGGATCGGCCTGGACCGAAATCCAGGCGTTCTGGCTGATTTCGTTTTCCAGTTGGCCTGCTTCCCAGCCGGCATAGCCCAGCGTGACAAACAATTGTGCCGGGCCGGCGCCTTCGCCCACCGCCAGCAGAATGTCTTTGGAGGTCGTCAGGCCGATGTCATCGGTCACGGTAAGGGTGGATTGCCACTCGCCCAGCGGCTGGTGCAGCACAAAGCCGCGGTCGGTCTGGACCGGGCCGCCAAAGTAAACCGGTAGCTCGATGACATCCGGCCGGTGCAGTTCTACATCGATCTGTTCAAACAAGGCGGACAGCGGCATACCCAGCGGACGGTTCACGATCACGCCCATGGCGCCACGTTCGTTGTGGTCGCAGATATAGGCCAGCGTGCGTTCAAAAACCGGATCGACCAGATTGGGCATGGCAATCAGGAAATGGCGCGTGAGATTCATGTTCATGCTTCCAATTATCGCACAAAGCGGCGGGTTCACTTCGCCCTGGCGTTGCGGTTTTTCATGACGATGTATTAAAGCGCGGTCCCTCTCGTACAATAGCCTGCATTCGTCCCCGGAAAATGCTGATGGTTCAACGGACCTTGCTCTGGTTCCGCCGCGACCTGCGGTTATTCGATCAGGCCGCGCTGTATCACGCGCTCAAAGACGCCCGCGAAGTGGTGCCGGTATTCATTTTTGACCGCGACATCCTTGACGCGCTGCCACGCCATGATCGCCGCGTGGCGTTCATTCACGGCAGTATCAAAGCGTTGCAGGCCGCCTTGCGCCAGGCCGGCAGTGATCTTGTGGTGCGCCATGCCAGCGCGCCCGATGCCATCGTGCAACTGGCGCGTGAATATGGCGTTGACGCCGTTTACACCAATCATGACTATGAGCCGGCAGCCATCGCCCGGGATGCGCAAGTAAGCCGTGCTCTGGAACAGATGGGCGTCACCTTGCAAACCTTCAAGGATCAGGTGATCTTTGAGCGCGACGAAATCCTGACCCAGGCGGGCGGCATGTTCAGCGTGTTCACCCCCTACAAGCGTGCCTGGCTGGCAAAGCTGGATGACTTTTATCTGCGGGCTTACCCGGTGCAGCGTTACCTTGGCAGCCTGGCGCATTTGCCGCCGCAGACGCTGCCCACGCTGACGCAACTGGGTTTTGATGAAGATACGCTGGCCGGCCTGCCCGTTACACCGGGCATGACCGGCGGCGAGTCGCTGTTTGAGGATTTCCGCCAGCGCATCAACCGCTACCATGAGGCCCGGGATTTTCCCGGCGTGAAAGGGCCATCGTATCTATCGGTGCATCTGCGTTTTGGCACGGTATCGATTCGCGAACTGGCCGCCGTTGCGCACGCCCAGGGCGGGGCCGGGGCAGAGACCTGGTTGTCTGAATTGATCTGGCGCGAGTTCTATCAGCAAATCCTCTGGCACCGGCCAGAAGTGGTCCAACACGCCTTCAAGCCGGAATACGACGCGCTGCCGTTCCCTGACCGCGCCGACTGGTTTGCCGCCTGGTGCGATGGCCAAACGGGTTACCCGATTGTCGATGCCGCGATGCGCCAGTTGAACCAGACGGGCTATATGCACAACCGCTTGCGCATGATCACGGCCAGTTTTCTGGTGAAAGACCTGCTGATCGACTGGCGGCGGGGCGAGCGCTATTTTGCAGAAAAACTCATCGATTTCGATCTGGCCGCCAACAACGGTGGCTGGCAATGGGCCGCCAGCACCGGCTGCGATGCCCAGCCGTATTTCCGGATTTTCAACCCGGTAACGCAATCGCAGAAATTTGACCCGCAAGGCAAGTTCATCCGCCGTTATTGCCCGGAACTGGCATCGCTGGATGACAAGGATATCCACGCGCCCTGGCTGGCCCGCGTGCCGCACGGACTGGATTACCCGGCTCCGCTCGTGGATCACGCGGTACAGCGCGAGCAAGCGCTGGCGCTGTTCAAAATGGCGCGGCACTGAGCGCGCCGCCAGGTGTTTTGGGCACTTGCCGCTTTATACAGGCTGTTAAATGTGGAAAAAGGCGTAGATTGTCGCCCCGCGCTAGCCTAAACCGGTAGAAGTTGGCTTGCGTCGATTGATGACGTGGGCATAATTCAGCGCATACTCGCCCGGTCTACCTAACAAAAACAGGCCGCCTGTTCCAGGGACGGCTTCACGCAGGACAACATGCCGCAGCTGCCGGTCCGCACTTCGCTTGCCCGCCGCGCCCTCACCAGAATGGGGCTGCGTATTGCTGCCGTCATTGTGTTGATCACACTGGCGGCGTACTGGCATTTTTATCACAGCCTTGAAGAAAGCATCGACGAAGGTCTGCGCAATTACGTGCAGGCGCGGGCTGATGGTGAAAGCGAACATTTTTTGCTGGCTGAAACCCAGACCCGCATGCTGGCAGATGAAATGGTGCGCCGGCTCAAACAGGCGGGTGACGAGGACTACAGCGCGCGCTTTGACGCCCTGTTTGCGCCGGGCAAGGACGGCGTGGTCCGCGTGCGGCCAGAGGTCAGCGACTACCGCCACAAAGCCACGCTGTTTGTCCGCAACGACGTCCCGCTCACGCCTGATTTCAAACGCCGTATCGTGATCGGGTTTGATCTGCTGACCGCCTGGGGCCCGCTGACCACCAACCGTTTCCTCGACAGCTTCATGAACATGCCAGAGCAAATGTCGCTCAATTACGCGCCATTTGTAGACTGGAGCCTGTCGGCCACGCCCAAAACCAATATCTACGAATACGAAACGGTGTGGCGTTCCTCCCCGCAAAGTAACCCGCTGCGCAAGCCGTTCTGGACCACGGTCTATTTTGACGATGGGGCGCGCAAATGGATGGTTTCGCATGTCACCCCGGCAGACGTGGACGGGCGCTGGGTGGCCACGGCTGGCCAGGATATCGTCATTGATGATCTGGTGCGCCGCACCGCCAACGACCACCTGGCCGGCACCTATAACCTGATCGTACGGGCGGACGGGCAATTGATCGCTCACCCGCGCCTGAGCCGGGAAATCCAGCTGGCCGGCGGCAACCTGGATGTCTCGCACCTGCATGACGCGGAACTGGAAGCCATTGTGCACAGCGCGCTGACGGTGGGGGACCAGGCCGATGTGGTTGAAACTCCCGACGAAGCCTTTCACCTTGGCGTCGGCCGCATTCGCGGGCCGGACTGGCGGCTGATTGTGGTTTACCCCAGCGCGCGGATTGCGGCGGTGGCGCGCTCCAACGCCCGGTATGTGCTGATTCTGGGCGCGATATCGCTGGTAGTAGAACTGCTGATCTTGTGGAGCGTGCTCAGAAAACTGGTGTCCGAGCCGCTGCATGAACTGGTGGAAGCCGAAGCGCGCGTGGGTGACGGCAATTACGATGTGCTGCTGTCCAGCACGCACCGGCCCGATGAACTGGGCCGGCTGGCGCATGGCTTTGAAATGATGGCCCGCCGCGTGGGCGAGCGTGACCGGCAACTGGTGCAGGCGGCCAATGATCTGGCGCGGGAAGCCGATACCGCCCGCATCAACGCCGCGCGGCTGGCGGCGCTGTCGCAAATCCTGCCCGACCCGGTGTTTGTGGTGGCGGCCGACAGCCGGGTATGCGAAGCCTTTGGCAATACCTCGCGCCTGTTTGAAGGCCAGCCGATCGGGCATTCGATTTTTCATACCATGCCGCCGTCGGTGGTCGATGGTGGCCGCATGGCGCTGGATATCGCGGTGCAATCGGGCCTGGCGCAGCGCATGGTGTACGACGCCGAACTGACCGAGGGCGTGCGCTGGTTTGAGGCGCTGATTCTGCCTTTGCCCGGCTCGGATACCGAAGGCCCGCAAGTGCTCTGGCTGGTGCGTGACATTACCGCGCTCAAACTGACCGAGAGTGAGCTGCGTGATGCGCGCGATCACTTGCAGGACATTGTCGCCGCGCAAACGGCAGACCTGCGCGGCGCGCGCGATCGCGCCAATGACGCCAACCGTGCCAAAACCCAGTTTGTGTCGAATATCTCGCACGAATTGCGCACGCCCATGCACGCCATTCTGTCCTTCGCCCGCATTGGCCTGGACAAGGTCGACAGCAGCCGGCCCGAGAAACTCAAACGTTATTTCGAGAACATCATCATGTCGGGCGAGCGTTTGCTGGGCATGGTCAATGACTTGCTGGATATCGCCAAGCTGGAATCGGGCAAGATGGATTACCACCTGGCGCCGCACCGGCTGGGCCGGATTGTCGATGGCGTGGTGAGCGAACTGGAACCGCTGGCCGCGCGCAAACTGGTGGTGTTCGAGCGGCGTATCGGTGACGACGACGCGCTCGATTGCGATGCCACGCGCGTCGCCCAGGTGTTGCGCAACCTGATTTCCAACGCCATCCGCTTCAGTCCGGAAAGCGGCCGGATCGGGGTGGAAGTCTGGCAGGAAGGCACCATGCTGGTGACCACGGTCGAGAACGACGGCCCGCCGATTGCGCCGGAAGATCTGGAGCGCATTTTTGAAAAATTCGTGCAGGGCAGTGGTCTGAACCCGCCCGGTAGTTCCGGTCTGGGGCTGGCGATCTGCCGCGAAATCGTGGAGGCCCACGGCGGCCAGATCAGCGCGGCCAACCGTGAAAACAGTGGCGCGGTGTTCCGCTTTACCTTGCCCCGCCGTCAGCCGATGCTGCCAGGGGAAACCCCGGCGGGTGGCCGCGTGACCATCTGAAACACCGCAGCGTTCGCGGGTGATGGCGGCAGTTTGCTACAATACGCTGTTTCGCATTCTCTCTATTCCGGAATCCGCTCCATGACTTTGCTTCAGCTTCTCGCGCAGCGTGCCGCCGCCGCGTTTGCCGCCATTGGCGCGCCAGACGCGCAACCGGCCGTGCAACCGGCCTCTCGGCCGGAGTTTGGCGACTACCAGATCAACGGCGTAATGGCCGTTGCCAAGGCCCAGAAAGCCAACCCGCGAGAACTGGCTGCACGCGTGCTGGAGCACCTGGATCTGGCCGGCATTGCCAGCAAGCTGGAGATCGCCGGCCCTGGTTTTATCAATGTCACACTGTCTGACGAATTCCTGGCCGGCCGCGTGCTGGCCGGCCAGCAAGACGTGCGTCTTGGCGCTGGCGTGGCGCACCCCGAAACGGTGGTGATTGATCTTTCCTCACCCAACCTGGCCAAGGAAATGCACGTAGGTCACCTGCGCTCGACCATCATTGGTGATGCGCTGGCCCGCGTGTTCGAATTCATGGGCAACAAGGTGATCCGTCAGAACCACGTCGGTGACTGGGGTACCCAGTTCGGCATGCTGACCGCCTACCTGTTTGAACAAGAATCGAGCAAGCCGGCCGAGATGGCGCTGCACGATCTGGAAACCTTCTACCGCGAAGCCAAAGGCCGCTTTGACGAAGACCCGGCGTTTGCCGACACCGCGCGTGATTACGTGGTGCGCCTGCAAGCCGGTGACACCCGCGTGCTGGCGTTGTGGGAGCGTTTTCGCGAGATCTCGCTGGCGCACTGCGCTGCCGTGTACCAGCAACTGGGCGTGAAGCTGACCGAAGACGACGTGATGGGCGAATCGGCCTACAACGACGATCTGGCCAATGTCATTGCCGACCTGAAAGCCAAAAACCTGCTGACCACCAGTGAAGGCGCGCAGGTGGTGTTCCTGGACGAATTCCGCAACAAGGAAGGCGAGCCGGCGGCCTATATCGTGCAAAAGCAGGATGGCGGCTATCTGTATTCCACCACCGACCTGGCCGCTGTGCGTTATCGCAACAACGTGCTGCATGCCGACCGCGTGCTGTACGTGGTCGATGCCCGTCAGGGGCTGCACTTCCAGCAAGTGTTTACCGTCTCTCGCAAGGCCGGTTTTGCCCGTCCTGAAATGCAGATGGAGCACGTGGCCTTCGGCACCATGATGGGCAAGGACAACAAGCCCTTCAAGACGCGGTCCGGCGGCACGGTCAAGCTGGTGGAGCTACTGGATGAAGCCGAAACCCGTGCTTTTGATCTGGTAACCAGCAAGAATGCTGATCTGCCCGAAGCGCAGCGCCGCAAAATTGCCCACGCAGTCGGCATTGGCGCCGTGCGTTACGCCGATCTGGCCAAGCATCGCACCAGCGATTACGTGTTCGACTGGGACAGCATGCTGAGCTTTGAAGGCAACACCGCGCCGTATCTGCAATATGCCTATACGCGGATCGCCAGTATCTTCCGCCAGGCCGGCACGGTAGACGCCAGTGCCGCCCTGCATCTGGCCGACCCGGCAGAACACGCGCTGGCACTGACGCTGGCGCAGTTCCCGGAACAGCTGCAACAAGTGGCGCAGGAAACCGCGCCGCACTTCCTGTGCGCATATCTGTACACGCTGGCCACGCGCTTCTCGCGCTTTTACGATGCCTGCCCGGTGCTCAAGTCTGAAGGCGCCACCCGCGCCAGCCGTCTGCGTCTGTGCGCTGCCACCGCGCGTACCCTGCAAACCGGTCTGTCGCTGCTGGGCATTGAAGTGCTGGAAGAGATGTAAACCGTCAGCGCAGCTTCATCGCAAAAAAACGGCCGGGTTCACCGGCCGTTTTTTTATGGGTGCAATACAACCACTCAGGCGGGTTGTTGCGACACCGGGTCCAGCGCCTTGCCCACATCCAGCCAGGCGGCGTGGTGTTCGCGAATCAGTTGCACGGCGTCTTCAATGCTGTCGACCACCACCGGAATCTGCATATCGCGCTCGCCCGCCAGGCCCGCGCCATTGCTGACCATGTTCAGGCTGGCCCAATCGACCAGCCCGTGCCACATGTCACCGATCAGGATCAGCGGGGTGTCGTACAGTTTGCGTACCTGCAACAGCTGCCAGACCATGGAGAGTTCCAGCAGCGTGCCAATGCCGCCCTCGGTCACGATGAACGCGTTGGAGCGCTGGACAAAGTGATGCAGGCGCGAGAAGAACGTCTTGTGTTCATACGCGCGGCCGACAAAGTCGTTCACGTGTTGTTCAAAATCCAGATCAACCCGGATACCGACCGAGGCGTCCGGATCATCCGGTTTTGCCTGGCGGGCGCCTTCGTTGGCCGCCTGCATCAGCCCCGGGCCGCCGCCCGTGACAATGCGGCAACCCATGGCCGCCAGTTGCGACGCGAGTTGCTTCACGGCTTCATAAGACGGCGTGTCTTCCTGGATACGGGCAGAGCCAAAAATGGTGACGTGATACTGGTCGGTGTGGGCAGGCCGCAGGCGGGAGAGGTCGTCCACGGTGTCCCACAGCTTGAGAACGGCATCTGAAACAATGCGCAGGGCTTCGGCGTCATCGACCACGCCGACGGGTTTGTTGTTGGGATTGATCATGATGTCCTTAACGATCTGCGCCGGCGTCACCCGGTCTGTTCGGCTGCCGGCAGCTTGATCTGCCGGCAGGGGAAAGGGCAGTCTAGCGGCATCGGCCCGGCTTTCAAAGGGCTTTCATGAAGATAGAAGGCCTATCGGGAAAATGTCACGCTATCGAAAATGGGTGAAGGCTTGCCTGCGCGATACAATGGCAGCCGATCAACCCGCTTTTTTACATAAACCGCTCATACGGGACCCGACATGAAGATGCGCCAGCTTTGCACTTTGTCTTTGTTGCTGTTGCCCATGGCCAGTGCCTGGGCCGCCGGCGCCGGCGTACAACGCCTGCGTTGCGATGTACTCAGCCCGGACAAACCGCCGCGCACCAGTTATCTGACCGTGCAAACCGTGGATATGGGCAATTACTGGTTCTGGCGTGCCGATGGCGATTGCGCCACGTTCCTGGTCGACAGCCCGCGCTCCAGCACGGTTGCGCCGACGTATTTCCCCAAATCACTGCCCGGGGGCGACTGGAAAGACAAGCTGGTGATCGATTTCACGGGTAAAGGCGGATATGGCCTTGGCACCGGCCAGTTGCGTTATCACGTTTCGCCCGGACATATGACGGGTGGCGGCCAGGATATGGACGTCGACGTGAAGATCAACCACCAGGTTGCCGGCGCGCAAAATGAAAACCAGTACGAGGAAGAATCTGCCCTGACCTATGTGCCGGCAACCGGCGCGCTGCTGCGCATGAGCGGCAAGGTCAAGGGGCTTTCCAGAGAGTGGAACTCGTTTACCGTGATCAATTGCAGCACCGCCGGGGTGAACTGCCCGGGTGGCGCACCAGCGGCGGCGCAAGCCGCGCCGGAATCGGCGGCCTCGCCGGAACCGGCGTATGACAAGGGTGGCGGTCAGGCCGAAGTGCAGATCAAGCCGCTGGCGCCCTGAGTGCATCACCTGGGTTAGAATCAACCATCAACGGGCGCGCCGGTGCGCCCGCTCTGGTCTGGCAGGCTCATGAATACACAAGAATTTCTGGATTACGCTGAAGATCGTTGCCGTGAACACGGTACGCGGCTGACCACCATCCGCCGTCAGGTGCTGGAACATATTGTCGAGCAGCCTGGCTATAGCAAGGCGTATGACGTGCTGGAAGCATTGCGCCCGGAAACGGCCTCGTTGACGCCGCCCACCATCTACCGGGCGCTGGAGTTCCTTGAGGCCGAGGGCCTCGTCCACCGGCTTGAGGTGGTGAACGGTTACGTGGCCTGCCAGCAGCACGACCACACGCATGAAACGCTGTTCATCATTTGCCCGTGCTGCGGCAAGGTGGCCGAAGCACGCGGCGATACCTACGCCGCCTTCTTCAAGGGCATTTTGGTCGATAACGGGTTTGGCGCGGTACCGCAGCATCTTGAGGTCAAGGCCTACTGCAATGAATGCCAGGCCACGGGCGCCACGTGCGTGCATGAAAACATGGCGCCGCACCGGCACCATCACGGGCACGATCACTGAGCGGATCAGCCCCTGCGTTACGTCCCGCGTGGCGCAAAAAAGATAATGGCCATGCCGGCCAGCGACACCAGCGCCCCGATGGCATCCCAGCGATCGGGGCGCACGCCTTCTACCAGCCACATCCAGGCCACGGCCACCATCACATAGACGCCACCGTATGCCGCATAGGTGCGCCCCGCGCCTGTCGGATGCAGGGTGAGCAAGCCGGCAAACGCAGCCAGACTGATCAGGGCGGGGATCAGCAACCAACTGGGAGCGCCTTTGCGCAGCCACAACCAGGGCAGATAGCAGCCCAGGATTTCCGCCAGTGCAGTGATGATGAACAGGGTCAGTGTTTTCAGTGCGAGCATGACAATATCATCCGGGTGATGACGTAATTATCTATATGTGAAGCGGTTTGACCGCCCTTGTGTAGCTATTTAGTCCATATGACCACTGGCTTGTGTCCATACGAAAACTAATTTATTAGTAATAATATCTATGCGGGTCTGGAAGGCGCTACAATGCCAGTCCGGTCATGCCCCGAGCATGGCATGATGAACGATTCTGCCGGCCTCTGCCCAGCCGTCGCCGGTAGCCCCAAGCTCAGGAGTTTTGATGTTTGATCCCGTCGATCACCCGCATCGCCGCTACAACCCGCTGACCGGGCGGTGGGTGCTGGTTTCTCCGCATCGGGCCAAGCGCCCCTGGCAAGGCCAGATGGATGCACCGGTTGTTGAAGCCCGGCCCGCCCATGATCCCACGTGTTACCTGTGTGCCGGTAACCAGCGTGTCTCTGGCGATCACAATCCCGATTACAAACACACTTATGTGTTCGGCAATGATTTTGCCGCGTTGCTCAACGACACCCCGGCACCGCCGGACAACCAGGACCCGCTGTTTCGCGCCAGTGCCGCTCGGGGTCTGGCACGGGTGATCTGTTTCTCGCCTGATCACAGCAAGACGTTGCCGGAACTCTCGCTGGATGATCTGGGCTACGTGGTGAACACGTGGTGCGAGCAAGTTGCAGAACTCTCGGGCGAGTGGGAGTGGGTGCAGGTGTTCGAGAACAAGGGCGCGGCGATGGGCTGCTCCAACCCGCACCCGCATGGCCAATTGTGGGCCAGCAATTTCCTGCCGACCGAAGTGGCGGCAGAAGACGAACACCAGGCCGCGTGGTTTGCCGGGCACGGCACGCCCATGCTGCTTGATTACATCCAGCGTGAGCAGGCCGATGGCACGCGCACGGTGGTGGAAACCGAACACTGGATTGCCGTGGTGCCGTACTGGGCCGCCTGGCCGTTCGAGACGCTGCTGACGCCCAAGGCCCATGTCACGCATCTGGACAAACTGGGTGCCGCGCAAAAACAGGATCTGGCCGTGATCATCAAGAAGCTGACCACGCGCTACGACAACCTCTTCAATACGTCTTTCCCGTATTCGATGGGCTGGCACGGGGCGCCATCCAACGCGCTGAACGATGGCGCGCACTGGCAACTGCATGCGCATTTCTATCCGCCTTTGCTGCGCTCGGCCTCGGTGCGCAAGTTCATGGTCGGCTACGAAATGATGGCGGAAACCCAGCGGGACATTACCCCCGAACAAGCGGCTGCACGTCTGCAGCAATTATCTGAAGTGCATTATCTGCAAAACGAAAAGGGGCTGTGATGCCTGGTCCGGATATGCGCGTCAATGCGCGCTTTATTGAAACGTTTGGGGTGCTGCCGCGGCACATCGTGCAGGCGCCTGGTCGCGTCAACCTGATCGGTGAACATACCGATTACAACGATGGCTTTGTGTTGCCGTGCGCCATCAACCACTTCACCGCGATTGCGTGTTCCCCGCGTGATGACAACACGGTGCGCGTGGTGGCGGCCGATTATGAAAACCAGGTCGACATGTTCTCGCTCGATGACGAAGTCGGGCAGGCCAAAGACATGCTCTGGGCCACCTATGTGCGCGGCGCCATTGTTTACCTGAAAAAGCGCGGCTACCGCTTTGGTGGCATGGATATGGTCATCAGCGGCGATATCCCGCAAGGCGCGGGCCTGAGTTCTTCTGCCTCGCTGATGGTGGCGGTGGGGCAGGCGTTCAAGACGGCGTATGAACTGGAACTCTCGCCCGCTGACAACGCGCTCAATGCCCAGAAGGCCGAGAACGAGTTCGTGGGCTGCCATTGCGGCATCATGGATCAACTGATCTCTGCCAGTGGCCAGCCAGAACACGCGCTGCTGATTGATTGCCGCTCGCTGCAAACGCGTTCGGTATCCATGCCGGCCGGTTACACCGTGCTGATCCTCAATTCGCGCATCCAGCGTGGTCTGGTGGGCAGCGAGTACAACACCCGCCGCCGCCAGTGCGAAGAAGCCGCCGCGTTTTTTGGCGCGAAGGCGCTGCGTGATGTCACGCTGGGCCAGTTGCAGGCCGCCGTCGGCAAACTGGACCCGGTGGTGTTCCGCCGCGCGCACCATATCATCACGGAAAACCAGCGCACGCTGGATGCCGCCGAGGCACTGGCCAGTGGTGACATGACCCGCATGGCCGTGCTGATGGCCGAATCGCATGTATCGATGCGCGATGACTTTGAAATCACCGTGCCGCTGATCGATGAGCTGGTCGACATCGTCAAGCTGGTGGTGGGCGCTGAGGGTGGCGTACGCATGACGGGTGGCGGCTTTGGCGGCTGCGTGGTGTCGCTGGTGCCCGATGCCATGGTCGAAGACGTCAAGGCTGCCGTGGCGGAGCACTACCGCAACGCGCAAGGCTTGCCGGCAGAGCCCTACGTTTGCCACGCCAGCGCTGGCGCCAGCGAACTGTGAGCCACGCATGAGCATCAGCCCGGAGGTGTTGTTCCGGCGTTGCGGTCATAGCGGCGTCAAGCTGCCGGCCGTTTCGCTGGGTTTGTGGCACAACTTTGGCGACAACCGCGCCATGGTGGATATCCGGGCCATGCTGCACCGCGCCCTCGATCTGGGCGTGGTGCATATGGACCTTGCCAACAATTACGGCCCGCCGCCTGGCAGTGCCGAAACCCGGTTTGGCGAGGTCCTTTCCAGCAGTTTGCGCGGTCATCGGCACGAACTCTTTATCAGTACCAAGGCCGGCTATGTGATGTGGCCGGGGCCGTATGGCAACTGGGGCAGCCGCAAGAGTCTGCTGGCCAGCCTGGATCAAAGCCTCAAGCGCATGCGGCTGGATCACGTTGACCTGTTTTACTCGCACCGTCCGGACCCTGAAACACCGGTGGAAGAAACCATGGCGGCGCTGGATGCCGCCGTGCGCCAGGGCAAGGCGCGCTATGTGGGTTTGTCCAATTACACCTTGCCGCAAACCATTGCGGCTGTCACAGCCCTCAAGCAACTGGGTACGCCATGTCTGATTCATCAGGCGCGGTATTCCATGTTCGAGCGCTGGGTAGAGGGCGGTCTGGTGGATTACCTCAAGGCCGAGGGCATCGGGCTGATTGCCTTCAGCCCGCTGGCGCAAGGGCTGCTGACTGATCGCTATCTGGATGGCCTGCCGGAAGGCTCACGCGCCATGGACCCGGACAGCCCTTTTCTCACGCCGGAAAAAGTCCTGCAACGCGTGGCCAAGGCCCGGCAACTCAATGCCCTGGCGCTGGCACGCGGGCAGTCACTGGCGCAAATGGCGCTGGCCTGGGTGCTGCGCAATGCAACCTCGGCCATTATCGGCGCCAGCCGTGTCGCGCAAATCGAACACAATCTGGCCGCGCTGAACCACACCGCCTTCGGTGACGACGAGATCGCCCGGATTGAAGCCATCCTCGCGCAGGCTGATTGAACGGGCGTAAGAATACCCATCTGGCATCTTGAGCCCGTGATGTCGCCAGGCCGGGCAAATCCGTGTCGGCAAGCACCGAGTCAGCCGTAAGACGCCTTCTGATATACTGCGGCGCTCCCGAACCGCATGATTGCCTGATTACCCCGACGGCCCCGCCATGTTCTTGCTCTTGCCTTTGCAGATCACTGTTGTGATTGCCGCATGCCTTGCTGCGGGCTGGCTGGCGCGCCGCAGTGGCCAGCCACGCGTGGTGGGTGAGATGGCGGCTGGCTTGCTGCTGGGCCCGTCGGTACTGGGCGCGGCGTTGCCGGCGGTATCGGGCTGGTTGTTTCCGACACAGGGTATGGCCGCGCTGGGCTGGGTAAGCCAGGCGGCGATTGCGCTGTTCATGTTTTCGCTGGGTCTGGAACAGCAGGCCAGCGTGATGCGCCGGCAAAAGTGGACGGTGATCGCGGTCAGTCTCTGCGGCATTGTGTTGCCGTTTGCACTGGGCTGTGCGCTGGCGCTGTGGTTGTACCCGCAATACGCGCAAGGCCAGGTGCCGCAACTGGCTTTTGTGCTGTTTACCGGTACGGCGCTGAGCATGACTGCGCTGCCGGTGCTGGCCCGTATCCTGCGCGAAAAAAACCTGCTGGCCACCGAGGCCGGCGGTATCGCCATGGCCGCCGCCGTGTTCAGCGATATTTGCATGTGGGTGCTGCTGGCGGTCGTCCTGATTTTCTGCAAGCCTGGCGCGGGTCAGTTGCCCAGTGTTGTGCTGGGTCTGGCCTGGGTGGGCTTCATGCTGTGGCTGGTGCGTCCGGCCCTGGCAAAACTGGTGCAGTGGCAGCCGTCATTGCAGGTTTATCTGATCACGAGCCTGATGGTGCTGATCAGCTTTGCCTGGCTGGCTGATCACCTGGGTCTGCATATGTTGCTGGGTGCCTTTCTGGCTGGCGTGGTCATGCCGCGGCATCCGGTACTGGTGCCCCGGGTGTTGCGCCTTGTGGCGCGGCCCATGGTCTGGGCGCTGCACTTGTTTTTTGCCTTCACCGGCTTGCGTACGCATTTGCAACTGACCGGCATGACCGACGTGTTGCTGGTCGCCGCGGTGATTGGGGTGGCCTGCGCGGGCAAGGCGGGTGGGGCGTTTATCGGGGCGCGGATGACGGGTTGTACCGCCGCAACCTCGGCCTTGGTCGCGGTGTTGATGAATGCCCGCGGCCTGATGGAACTGGTGATTTTGAATATCGGCATGGACCTGGGGCTGCTCACCGCGCCGGTCTTTGCCGCAATGGTGTTGATGGCCTTTGTCACCACGCTGATGACCGGGCCGCTGGTCAACCTGTTACAGGTGTGTCGTCAGCGCAAACTGCAAGACGGCCTGCAGTATTGAGTACACACGCGGGCTATGGCAGCATGGGCGCGCTTTTTGGCGGCAGCATCATGTTTTTAATGGATTTTCCGCGTTATATGCGACTGCGACGCGATCTTGCCAGGGTGGGTCGGTAGTGGATGCATTGCAATTCGGGCTGGAAAGCTGGGCCGCCTGGGCGCCGGACCTGACCAGTGCGCAAGCCTGGCAAGACTGGGCCGCACAGGGCGCGCCGGCGCGTGCGCCGGAAGGTGCTGAGCCCGGTGTCGCAGGCATGCCACCCATGTTGCGCCGACGCGCGCAGCGTCTGGGGCGCATGGCGCTGGAAGTGCTGTATCAGTCTGAAGCGGACAGTGCGGCCAATATCGTGTTTGCGTCGCGCTTTGGCGAGATCCAGCAATCGACGGCCTTGCTGCGTGAACTGGCGCGCAGCCACGCGGTATCGCCCCAGGCATTCAGCATGTCGGTGCATAACGCGGTGGCTGGTTTGTACACCATTGCCCGCAAAGAGCCGGCCCGCGTCATGGCGCTGGCCGCAGGCACGCAAACGGCGCAGGCCGGTTTGTTTGAGGCCGCCATGCAAGTCACCGATGGCGCACCGCGCGTGCGTCTGGTGTTTTGTGATGAACCGCTGCCGGCGCTTTACAGCCCGTTTGCAGAACCGGAAACGCCCGCGTTTGCCATCATGCTGACGCTGGTGCCAGGGGATGACTATGCGTTGTCCTGGCAACTGGAAGAAGCCGCCAGCGATGCCAACGCGCTGGATGTGCTGCGCTTTGTGCTGACTGAGGCGCCGCAGCTCTCGTTGACGAAGTCTGGCTGGGTCATGACAAGGCGCGCATGAAGAACGCATTGTCCCGGTGGTGGCGTGCTGCGGTATTCGGGCTCTGTTTTGCCCTGTTCGGGCTGGGCTGCGCGTTGATCGGCCTGTTTTTGTGGCCGTTGTCGCTGTTGTTGCCGCGCCATGGCTGGCGTGAAAAAACCGCCAAGAATTTTATCCGCCGCGCCATCGGTTTGTTTGTGTGGATCATGCAGATGACGGGTGCCATGAACCTGACCGTTCAGGGCGCCGAAAAACTGCAGCGCGAAGGGCTGCTGGTGCTGGCCAATCACCCGTCGCTGATTGACGTGGTGATCTTGATGTCGCTGATCCCGCGGCCCGATTGCGTGGTCAAGGCCGCGCTGTGGCGCAACCCGGTGACGGCAGGCCCGGTGCGTCTGGCCGGGTATATCAGCAATGCCACCGGCCCGCAGCTGGTGGCGGACGCCGTCAGCTCCATGGAGCGCGGCAACAATCTGATCGTGTTTCCGGAAGGCACGCGCACCGTGCCAGGCGGGGACATGCGGTTTCAACGCGGTGCTGCCAATATTGCAGTGCGCGGCCAGCGGCTGATTACCCCTGTGGTGATTACCGTGTCGGAACAAACGCTGACCAAAGGCAGCAAGTGGTATCGGCCACCACCCCGTCGCCCGCACTTTCATGTTGAAGTGCTGGATGATGTGGCGGTCGGGACCTTAGTCGCGGGTACAGAAGAGCCCGCACTGCAGGCACGCTGGTTGACCACGTGGCTGGAGCAGTTTTTCAAGAGGGAGATAACCGGATATGGACCCGCTGATCGCTGAGATCAAAACACTGATCATCGAGAGCCTGAATCTCGAAGAAATAACCCCGGACGACATCGACGCCGATGCGCCCCTGTTTGTAGATGGCCTGGGCCTGGATTCCATCGATGCGCTGGAACTGGGTGTGGCGCTGCAAAAGAAATATGGCCTGAGTTTTGCGGCTGATTCAGAAGAAACACGGCGGCATTTCGCGTCGGTCAGCGCGCTTGCTGCGTTTGTGGGCAGCCACCGGACGAAGTAACAGATAACAAATGCAGATTGCTGGCAAAGCGCCGGCAAAACCACCTGCCGCCGCAAGGATGAAGCCATGAGCACTGTGACAAGCATGACCAAAGAAGAAATCTATAACTGGATCGCCAAAGATCTGGTCGAGTCGTTTGAGACCGATCCCGCCCGCATCAGCCCGGATGCGCGCCTGTATGAAGATCTGGATATCGACAGCATCGACGCTGTCGACCTGATCGTGAAACTCAAGCAAGTCACCGGCAAGCGCCTGCAGCCCGAGGCGTTCAAGTCGGTGCGCACGATCAACGATGTGGTGGAAGCTGTTTACCAGCTGATCCAGCACTAAGCGGTATTGCGACGATCACCTTGTTGCTGGTCTGCTGATATGCCCGCATGGCTTGCCGCGCTTGCCGGCCTGATCATTCCTGCGCTGTTCTGGCTGTTTCACGCCCTGGGCTGGCCGCTCTGGCTGGTGGGTGTCGTGTTGCTGCCGTTTGCGTGGCGCCGTCGCGCCCTGTTGCCGGGTTTGTCCTGGCTGGCGCCGGCTGCGGCAGTGTTCGGCGTACTGGCCTTGCTGCTGCGCTCTGATTTGCCGGTGCGCTTGTACCCGGTGCTGGTCAACCTTGCCATGCTGATTGTTTTTGCGCTGAGTCTGAAAGCGCCGCAAACCATGATTGAACGGATTGCCCGTCTGACTGAACCTGATCTGCCGGAATCCGGCGTGCGTTACACCCGCCGTGTCACGGTGGCCTGGTGCGTGTTTTTTGCCGCCAACGGGCTGATTGCGCTTGCCACTGCGCTGTATGGCGATGCGCGGGTGTGGTCTATCTATAACGGCTTGATCGCCTACGGGCTGATCGGGCTGATGCTGGGCGGCGAATGGTTGATTCGCCAGCGGGTGCGTCGTCATGGCTGAGTGTTTCTCTCTGGTGACGGGGGCGCTGGCCGGGGCGGATGATCTGCCGCTGGCGTATGTCCGTGGTGCGTTGATCACGCGTGGCCAGTGGCGGGCCGATGTTGCCCGTGCGGCCGCCACGCTCTTTGCACTGCCCGCCGGCGATGTCGCGCTCTACAGCACGGATTGCTATCAGGCCTGCGTCTGGCTGCTGGGTGCCTGGCATGCCGGCCGCTGTGTCATCTTGCCGGGTGACAACACGCCGCAAACCACCGCGCGGGTCAAAGCCCTCTCGGTGGCGCTGGTGGGGGAGTTTGCCGACGCCGACATCACCCGTTGGGCTGATGCCGCGCCACTCACCCTGACCGCATTGGCTCCTGAACTGCGCGCGGTAGAAGTGTTTACCTCTGGCTCGACCGGGGAACCTGGCCGCATTCCCAAAAAACTGGCGCAGCTTGATGACGAAATGCGCGCGCAGGAGGGGGTGTTCGGCGGGCAGATATCCCGCCAGGCGTGCGTGGTGGCCACGGTCTCGCAACAGCATCTGTATGGTTTGTTGTTCCGCATTATCTGGCCGCTGGTCGCCGGCCGGCCATTTGCCGCGCACCTGCTGACCTTTGCCGAAGAACTGGCGCAATGGCCCGGCAACACGCCGCTAGTGCTGGTCAGCAGCCCGGCGTTTCTCAAGCGCCTGCCTGATCAGGTGGATCTGAGTGCATTTGCCGCCCGCTGCCAGGCGGTGTTTTCGTCAGGCGGCCCGCTGCCGGCCGCCGCTTCGCATCATCTGCGGGAACGCACCGGCCTTGCCACGCGTGAGATTTTCGGGAGTTCGGAAACCGGCGGCATTGCCTGGCGCAATCACCCTGATCACCCGTGGCAAGCGCTGCCGGGGGTGGACGTGGCGCAAACAGAAGACGGCCTGCTGCAATTGCGCTCGGCCTATCTGCCGGACGCCGCCTGGTACGTCACCGCTGATCGCATGCGCTTTGATGCCGATGGCCGCTTTGTCTTGCTGGGCCGGGCTGACCGCATTGCCAAAATTGAAGAAAAACGGATATCGCTCACCGCGCTGGAAACGGCGCTGTTCAGCACCGGCCTTGTCAGCGAGGCGCGGGTGATTGTGCTGGAAGGCGCCCGGGTTGAACTGGGCGCGGCCCTGGTATTGAACGACGCCGGCCAGCGGCAACTGGCGCAGGCCGGGCGCAAGGCGCTGATCCATGCGCTGCGTGAGCATCTGGCGCAAGGTGTGGAACGGGTGGGTTTGCCACGGCGCTGGCGCTTTGTAGAGGCCTTGCCCCAGACCAGCATGGGCAAAACCACCGAACTGGATGTACGCATGTTGTTTGAAAAACCGCGCTGGCCGCAGGTCCTGGCCACGCACACCACCGAGGACGCGACTGTTCTCACGCTGGCCATTACGCCTGATCTGGCCCATTTTGAAGGCCATTTCAAAGAGGCCGCCGTTTTGCCCGGAGTGGCGCAACTGCACTGGGCCGTGCATTTCGGCCGGGCGCTGTTTGCCATGCCGCCTGCGTTTAAAGGCATGGATGCCATCAAGTTCCAGCACGTGATCCTGCCGGGAGCCGAAGTCACGCTGACCTTGCGTTACCGCGCCGACAAGCAGCAACTTGCGTTCAGTTACAGCACGGGCGGGCGCACGCATTCCAGCGGCCGGATTGTGTTTGGAGAGGCCGCATGAAGCTCGCCGTTGTCATCCCGGTGTACAACCATGAGCGGGCGATTGGTCAGGTGGTCGGCAAGCTGCGTGAGCTTGAGCTGCCCGTGATTCTGGTCGACGACGGCAGCGACCCGCTGTGCGCTGCGGTGCTGGATGAACTGGCCACGCAACCGGGCATGACGCTGACGCGCCACGCGCAAAACCTGGGCAAGGGCGCGGCGGTCATGACCGGCATGCGGCTGGCGGCCCAACTGGGTTACAGCCATGCGCTGCAGATTGATTCAGACGGCCAGCACGAGATCGCGGATTTGCCGCATATCCTCGCCCTGGCCCGGCAATATCCGGATGACGTCATCGCTGCGTATCCGGTCTATGACGCATCCGTCCCCCGGTCGCGTCTTTACGGCCGCTATGTCACGCACGTACTGGTGTGGCTCAATACGCTGTCCTTGCGCATCAAGGACTCGATGTGCGGCCTGCGCATCTACCCGCTGCCGCCCACGCTGGCGTTGATCGGCCGGGCGCATATCGGGCTGCGCATGGATTTTGATACCGAAATCCTGGTGCGGCTGGACTGGGCCGGCGTTCACGTCGTCAATACGCCGGTGCGGGTGAGCTACCCGCTTGATGGCGTCTCGCACTTTGATCTGCTGCGGGACAACCTGCGTATTACCGCCATGCACACACGCCTGTTTCTGGGCATGCTGCTGCGGCTGCCCATGTTGTTGTGGCGCATTCTCAATGGCCGCGCGGCCATGCGGAGAGCGTGATGCATTGGGCGCGCATCGGCGAGGCCGGTTTTGTCTCGGGCATGAAGTTCATGTTCATCGTTTACCGCAAACTGGGTCGCTGGCCGTTCCGCCTGATGCTGTACCCGGTGCTGGCCTGGTATGTACTGACGCGCCGCACCGCGCGGCTGGCCTCGCGCCAGTATCTGGCGCGGCTGCATGATTTCAGCGGCGGCCAGACACCGCCAGACAGCCTGTTGAACGTGCTGCGCCATTTCGCCGCGTTTGCAGAAACGCTGATCGACAAACTGCTGGTCTGGAGCGCGCCCGAGCGCATCGGCCCGGTGGCAGTGGAAGGCGGCGAGCCCTTGCTGCAATTGCTGGCAGAAGGGCGGGGCGGTGTGATCATCGCCTCGCACATCGGTAATTTCGAACTGTGCCGCGCGCTGGCCAGGCAACGCCGCGCCGCGCTCAAGTTGACTATCTTTGTGCATACCCGCCACGCCCAGCAATTCAACCGCGTCATGCGGGAACTGGCGCCCGACAGCCAGGTGGATTTGCTGCAAGTCACCGAGTTGTCCTCGGCCACGGCCATCATGCTGGCCGAACGCGTTGCCCGGGGCGAGTTCATTGTCATTGCCGGCGATCGCGTGCCGGTGTCAGACCAGGGGCGTGAGGTTGCCGTCCAGTTTCTGGGGCAGGAAGCGCCGCTGCCGGCTGGCCCCTATCTGCTGGCCGGCATTCTCAAATGCCCGCTGTTTGCGCTGATTGCCAGCAAGCGCGACGCGCAGACGCATATCACCATTCGCAAGCTGTCAGACCGGGTGTTGTTGCCCCGCCAGAACCGCATGGGCATGGCGGTGCAACTGGCCCAGCAGTTTGCCGATCTGCTGGCGCAAGAGTGCTGTATTGCGCCCTTGCAGTGGTTCAATTTCTTTCCTTTCTGGGCACAGCCGGGCACGGTGGTGTCGCGTGCAGGATCAGTCTCGTCATGAACAACATCGTATTTGGCCCGGCCCGTCTGACTATCGAAGACATTGTGGCCGTTGCGCGCCGCGCCCGTGCCGTGACCCTGGCCGATGACCCGGCGTTTGTCGCCCGCGTCAGCGCCGGCGCGGATTATCTGGACCGCCTGCTGACCGAGGAAGGCCTGATCTACGGCGTCACCACTGGTTATGGCGACTCGTGTACCGTCGGCATCCCGATGGATCTGGTCGCCCAGTTGCCGCATCACCTTTATACCTATCATGGCTGCGGTCTGGGCGAACTGTTTACCCCGCCGCAAACGCGCGCCATCCTGGCTGCCCGGCTGGCCTCGCTGACCCGTGGGTATTCGGGCGTCAGCATGGGGCTGTTGCAGCAACTCACGGCGCTGATCAGCCATGACATCCTGCCGTGTATTCCGGCCGAGGGCTCGGTCGGCGCCAGTGGCGATCTGACGCCGCTGTCTTACGTGGTGGCCGTGATGTGTGGCGAGCGCGAAGCCGTGGTCGGGCAACAGACAGTCAGCGCGGCCCAGGCTCTGGCCGCGGCCGGACTCACCCCGCTACAACTGCGCCCCAAAGAGGGCCTGGCGATGATGAATGGCACGGCGGTTATGACTGCACTGGCGTGCCTGGCCTGGGACAAGGCGCGTTATGTCTCGGCCCTGGCCACCCGCATTTCCGCACTGGCGGTGGCCGGTGCGGCCGGTAACGCCTATCACTTTGATGCCGCACTGTTTGCCGCCAAGCCGCACGCCGGCCAGCAGCGCGTGGCTGAACGTATCCGCAGCGATATCTCGGATGTGGGCAGCGAACAGCGCCTGCAGGACCGTTACTCGCTGCGTTGCGCGCCGCACGTGATCGGCGTGCTGGAAGACGCGCTGCCATTCCTGCGCGACACCATCGAGAACGAACTCAACAGCGCCAACGACAATCCGCTGATTGATCCGGACGAACAACGCCTGCTGCATGGCGGCCATTTCTATGGCGGCCATATCGCCTTTGCCATGGATAGCCTGAAGAATCTGGTCGCCAACGTGGCTGATCTGCTGGACCGGCAAATGGCGCTGTTGGTCGATGCCCGCTACAACCACGGCCTGCCGGCCAACCTGTCTGGCGCTACCGGCGCACGCGCGGCCATCAACCATGGCTTGAAGGCGCTGCAGATTTCGGTCTCGGCGTGGACGGCAGAGGCGCTCAAGCTGACCATGCCGGCCTCGGTTTTCAGTCGTTCTACCGAGTGTCATAACCAGGACAAGGTCAGCATGGGTACCATTGCCGCGCGGGATTGCCTGCGCGTGCTGCAGCTGACCGAACAAGTGCTGGCCGCCATGCTGATCACCGTGCGCCAGGCGCTGGTGCTGCGTGAGCGCGAAGGAGGCGCGACCGTGGCGCTTTCTGCCCAGGCGCAAGACTTTGTGGCTGCGCTGGCCGGGCCGATTGCGTTCATTGAAGAAGACGTGGCGCTGGAGCCCCTGCTGCGGCAGTTGCTGGTGTTGATTGGTGAACAAACCTGGAGCGTGTATGAGCCGGCCCATTCGTGAAGCCACGGTCACGCTGACCATCCCGTTTCATGATCTGGACCCGCTCAATGTGGTCTGGCATGGCAATTACGTGCGCTATTTCGAACATGCCCGCACGGCGCTGTTCCAGGCGTTTGATTACGACGTGCCGCAGATGAAGGCGTCCGGTTATGTCTGGCCGGTGATCGAACTGAATATCCGTTACGCCCGCCCGCTGGTCTATCAGCAGGAAATCACCATTACCGCCGGCGTGGTGGAGTGGGAAAACCGCGTCAAGGTGAACTACGAGATCCGCGACGCGCAAACCGGCGCGCGCCTGACCCGCGGCCACACCATTCAAGTGGCCGTCGACATGAATACCGAAGAGATGTGCTACGTCTCGCCAGCCATCCTTTATGAAAAACTGGGAGTGCCCCACCCGTGAAAACATTGTTGTTTGCTGCCTGCCTGTTGCTGGCGGGCGTCGCTCAGGCCGATGACGCGCTGTTCAAGGACATTGAAAGCAAGCTGGTGGATGCGCCGGTGATCCGCGGCCAGTTCACCCAGTCGCGCCAGTTGCAGGGCGTGAAAAAACCGCTGACATCCACAGGTTCGTTCCTGGTGGATAAACAGCGCGGTGTGATCTGGAAGGCCGAAAAACCGTTCCCCAGCACATTGCGCGTGACGCGCGGCGAGATACTGCAAAAGAACGGCGATCAGGTCATGATGAAACTGTCGGCCGACAAGGAACCGACGGTCAAAACCGTCAGTGGCCTGCTGTTTTCGCTGTTCTCTGGCGATGTCGGCTCGCTGGGCAAGGTGTTCAACGCCCAGGGCAATGTCAGCGGCAAGAACTGGAAGCTGGCGCTGACCCCCAAAGATGCCGCGCTGGCCAAGCTGATTGCCGGTATCCAGCTGCAAGGGGCGGGGACGGTGGAACACATCCAGTTAAATGCCGCCAGCGGCGACGTGACGCAGATCGACATGCATGACGTCACCACCGGCCAGAGCCTGACCGCGACCGAGAATGCCTTCTTTGAATAAACCTGGCCGTTTGCTGGCCGCATTGTGGCTGCTGGTGGTGCTGGCGCTGGGCCTGACACTGCTGCTGGAGCGCGGCACGCTGGGCCAGCGGATCGATACCGATCTCTTTGCCCTGTTGCCGCGTGACCAGCGCAACCCCATGGCCGAGGTCGCCCTGCAATCGCTGGCCAGGCAGGGCGAACGCCATCTGGTGTTCATGCTGGGCAATGCTGATCCAGACCGGGCTGCCGCTGCGGCGCGGATGTTTGAACAAGACATCGCGCAACTGCCGCTGACCTCGCAACCCTTGGGCCAGACGCTGTCTGCCATCAGCAATTTCTATGCGCCGTACCGGCACAATTTGCTGTCACCGGCGGATGCCGCCGCGCTGCAACAGCCAGATACCGACTGGACCCAACGCGCGCTGGCGGGGGCTTACTCGCCCGTGGCCGGCGCCACCCTGGCGTTCAAGGATGATCCGTTTGGCTTCTTTGGCAACTGGCTGCAAAGCCTGGCCGGTGCCAACAAGGTGCGTCCGCAAGACGGTTTGCTGCGGGCCTCCAGCCAGGGCATGAGTTATGTGGTGCTGCCGTACACGCTCAATGGCAACGCGTTCTCGCTTGGTTTGCAGGAACAAGTGCTGACCGGGCTGGAAGCCGCTGCGCAAAAACTCAAGGCGCAATACCCGGATGTCCAGTTGCGCCGCGCTGGCGTGGTGCTGCACGCGGCCACCGCGGCGCGCAGTGCCAGGGCTGAGATGTCGACCATCGGCGTGGGTTCGACCCTGGGCATCATTTTGCTGGCGCTGGTGGTGTTCCGTGGCCTGCGGCCCTTGCTGCTGGCGGCGTTGTCGGTGCTGGTGGGCAGCCTTGTCAGCACGGTACTCACGCTGGCCTGGTTTGGTCATATCCACATGCTGACACTGGTGTTCGGCACCAGCCTTGTCGGGGTGGCGGTGGATTACAGCTTGCTGGCGCTGGCGTCCGGCATTGATAGCACCGGTCCCGTTGCCGCGCGCTACCGCAAACTGTTGCCGAGCATGCTGTTTGCGGTGACGACCATGTCGCTGGGTTATCTGGGCCTGGCGCTGACGCCGTTTCCTGGTCTGGCGCAGATGGCCGTGTTTGCGGTGATCGGCATTGTGGGCGCCTGGCTTACCGTGATGCTGTGGTTCCCGGTGCTGGAAAAACAAGGCCTGCAATCGACCGCCCTGAGCCGCGCCATTGCCGGCTTGCTGGCACGCTGGCCGCGCCTGTACGGGCGGCGCTGGTGGTGGCTGTTGCCGCTGGCGTTGCTGATCGGCACCGGGCTGGCGCAACTGAAACAGAATGATGATATCCGTGCGCTGTCTGGCATCAACCCGCAATTGCTGGCAGAGCAGATCGACATCGGCCGCGTGATGGGGCTGCCCAGTCCGGCGCAGTTGTTCATTGTCAGCGGCGACACGCCAGAGCAAGTGCTGGAGCGCGAAGAAGCCCTGCGCGACAAGCTGGCCCCGTTGATTGCCAGTGGCCAGCTGGCCGGCGCCGAAATGGTCAGCCGCTGGGCGCCTTCTGCCGCCATGCAGGCGCGCAATGCGGCGCTGTTTGCCACGGCGATCGGGCAACGCCCGGGTTTGCTGGAACACCTGGCGGAGGAGATTGGCCTGGCGCCAGAGTGGGTGGCTGAACAACGCCATGCCACACCACCGTTGCGCTTTGAAGACTGGAGCAACTCCCCGGCCGCGCTGGCTGCCAGTTATCTGTGGCTGGGCCAGCAGAACGGCGGTTATGCCAGCATGGTATTGCTGGAGGGCCTGGGCGACAAAGCCGCCACCGCGCGCGTTGGCCAGATCAAGGTGCCCGGCGTGGTGTGGGTAGACAAGGTAGCGGAAATTTCTGACCTGATGACGCGTTATCGGCAATTGCTGACGCGCGTGCTGATCGGGGCCTATCTGGTGGCGTTTGCGGTGCTGTCGCTGCGCTACGGGCGCCAGACCTGGCGTATCATGCTGCCGCCCGCACTGGCAACGCTGACCACCCTGGCCATCATGGGCGCGGTGGGCATGCCCTTGCAGTTGCTCAGCATGGTGACGTTCTTGCTGGTGCTGGGTATGGGTATGGATTACGGCATTTTCTTGCTGGAACACCCGGACGACGGCCGCGTCTACCTGGCCGTCACGCTGGCCGCCATCTGCACGCTGTTGTCATTTGGCTTGCTGGCGCTTAGCCACACCCCGGCGCTGCATGCTTTTGGTTTTTCCACCCTGTGCGGTATCGGCCTTGTCTGGCTGCTGGCGCCCTTGTTTCGTCAAACCGCCATTGAACCTGTTGTGCCTGAAACCGGAAAATAACGATGCAAACCACGCAACACGCTGAAGTCGTCATCATCGGCGCCGGCCCGGCAGGCGCGATCGCCGCTGCGCTGCTGCGCCAACAAGGCCGCCAGGTGCTGGTGCTGGAGCGCGAAACCTTCCCGCGCTTCTCGATTGGCGAAAGCCTGCTGCCGCAAAGCATGGCCTACATCGAAGAAGCCGGCCTGCTGCAAGACGTGGTCGAGGCCGGGTTCCAGTACAAGAACGGCGCCGTGTTTGCGCGCGGTCTGGATGCCACCACCTTTTTTGATTTCCGTGACAAATGGGCCAAAGGCTGGGGCACTACCTATCAGGTGCAACGCGGCAACTTTGACAAAGTGCTGGCAGATGGCGCGGCCCGTGCCGGCGCGCAGATCCGCTATCAGCAAACCGTGCTGGCTGCGGATGTCGACAGCGACACGCCGTCGTTGCGGGTGAAAGACAACGCCAGCGGCGATGAATACACCGTGACCTGCCGCTTTGTGCTTGATGCCAGCGGTTTTGGCCGCGTGCTGCCGCGCTTGCTGGATCTGGAAACCCCGTCGGCCTTCCCGGTGCGCGGTGCCATCTTTACCCATGTGGAAGACCGCATCGCGGTGAACAGCGGGTTTGATCGCAACAAGATCCTGATCACCACCCACCCGGAACACGAAGATGTCTGGTACTGGACTATTCCGTTCTCCAACGGCCATTGCTCGCTGGGCGTAGTGGCAGAGTCCGCTTTCCTGGCCCGCTATCCGGGCACGGAGATGGAACGCCTGCAAGCGGCGGTGGCGGAAGCACCCAACCTCAAAGCGCTGCTGGCTGATGCGCAGTGGAATATCCCGGCCCGCCAGATCACCGGTTACGCCGCCAACGTCAAATCGCTGTACGGCAAACATTTTGCGCTGCTGGGCAATGCGGGCGAGTTCCTCGACCCCGTGTTCTCGTCCGGCGTCACCATTGCCATGACGTCGGCCAGCCTGGCGGCCAAAGCGCTCGGCCGCATGCTGGATGGCGAAACGGTGGACTGGTCTGCCGATTACGCCGTGCCGCTTAAACGCGGTGTCGATGCATTCCGGGCGTTTGTCACGGCCTGGTATGACGGGCGCTTTCAGAAGCTCATCTATTTCAAAGGCAAGAACGACGACATCCGCCGCATGATTTCGTCCATCCTGGCCGGTTACGCCTGGGACGAATCCAACCCCTGCGTGCGGGCGCCAGAGCGCTGGCTGGCCGCGCTGGATTCCGCGGTGTCAATGTGATGAAACGATGCCTGATGCTGGCCTTGCTGGCGCTGCTCACTGCTTGTGCCAGCCTGCTGACGCGTGATTTGCCGCAGTTGCAGATCGCCCCGGCAGCGCTGGGCCAGCCGCGCACCGTGCAGCAACAATTGCAGATCAGCTACCCAGGCGGCGGCGCGGTCATGGATGCTGTGCTGCAAATGGATCAGGACAACGTGGAAGTCATCGCCAGCGCCATGGGCCTGAGAATGGCCACGCTCGATTACGATGGCCACGCACTCAAGGCACAGACGCTGCCGGCGATGAAAGTCCCGCCACAACGCATCATGAATGACCTGTTGATGGTGTTTGCGCCACACAATGTACTGCAACAAGCCCTGCCACAAGGCTGGGTGGTGCATGACGACGGTAACAAGCGCACCATCTTGCGCGGGGATGATCCGACCATCGACATCACCTGGGATAACCCGGACCACTGGCAAGGCCGGGCGGTGCTTGTGCACCACCAGCTTGCCTATACGCTGACCATTGATTCCAGCACGGTAGAATGACCTGTTATATCGCGGCCGCCGGCGCCTTGTGCGCGCTTGGCAATGACATCGACACCATCCGGCAGAACCTGTTTGCCGGCAACAGCCCCGGCTTGCGCCCGACGGACGCGTACAGCGCCGGGCGCGCGCTGGTGCTGGGGCAGATTGTCGATGCCGATTTACCGTCGCTGGAGCATTTGCCGCTGATTCATCGCTCACGCAATAACGCCGTTTTGCTGGCGGCCATGGCGCAGATTCGCCCGGCCTTTGATGCCATGGCTCAAGGACTGCCACGGCAGCGCATTGCGGTGATTCTGGGCACCAGTACCTCCGGCAGTTCTGACGGGGAAGACGGCCTGGCGGCGTATGAACTGGCAGGCGCATTGCCGGCTGGCTTTCATGTGCGCCAGCAAGAACTGGGTTCACCGGCAACCATGCTGGCCGAAACACTGGGCGTATCCGGGCCGGCTTACTGTATTTCTACCGCGTGTACCTCTGGCGCCAAGGCACTGGCTGCCGGCGCGCGGCTGATTGAACACGGCATGGCTGATCTGGTCATCGCCGGCGGGGTAGATACCCTGGCGCAATTTACGGTCGCCGGTTTCAGCGCCATTGAATCGGTCGCGGCCGAGCGCTGCCAGCCGTCGTCGGCCAACCGCCATGGCATCAACCTGGGTGAAGCTGCGGCGCTGTTCATCCTGAGTCGTAACCCGGCTGCAGTGCGCCTGGCCGGCTGGGGCGAAAGCTCGGACGCCCATCATATTTCTGCTCCGGCGCCGGATGGTCGGGGAGCGCGTGCCGCCATGACCGATGCACTGGCGCGGGCCGGTATCAACGCGGACCAGATTGGCTACGTGAATCTGCATGGCACCGCCACCCCGCAGAACGACGCCATGGAGAACACCGCCGTCGCAGACCGGTTTCCTGGCGTGCCGGCCAGCTCGACCAAATCGCTTACCGGGCACACGCTGGGAACGGCTGGCGCGCTGGAAGCGCTGTTTTGCTGGCTGGCGCTGACCGATGAACAACACCGCCTGCCGCCGCATATCTGGGATGGCGTGCAAGACCCGGCCTTGCCGGTGCTGCCGCTGGTACACGTTGGCCAGACGGCGCCGGTACGGGCGGTGATCAGTAACTCGTTCGCTTTTGGCGGTAACAATATTGCTTTGGTGCTTGCAGCATGACCGCGTTTGAATTGCCCGTTTCAGAACTGGTGCCGCATGATGGCCCCATGTGTTTGCTGGACGCCGTCGTGGCCGTTGCGCCCGATACACTGACCGCGCAGGTCGTACCGCGTGGCGACGGTCTGTTTGATGAAGATGGCACAGTCGGTGCCTGGGTCGGGCTGGAATACATGGCGCAAACCATGGCCGCACTGGCCGGCTGGGAACGCCGCAAAACCGGCCAGCCGCCGCGCGTGGGGCTGATGCTGGGAACGCGGCGTTATCAATGCCATGTGCCGCATTTTGTGGTCGGCCAGCCGTTGCTGGTGACGGCGACCCGTGAATTTGAAGCGGATAACGGCATTGGCGTGATGCAATGCCGGATCGAAACCCCGGATCATCAACTGCTGGCAGAGGCTTTGCTCTCGGCCTATCAGCCTGATGATCTTCAGGATTTTTTGAAAGAACACGCATGAGTACAGTACTGGTCACCGGTTCCAGCCGTGGTATTGGTCGCGCCATCGCCTTGCGGCTGGCGCGCGACGGCTACGACCTGGTTTTGCATTGCCGCAGCCGGCGCGAAGAAGCCGACGCCGTTGCCGCAGACATTGCCGCGCTGGGCCGCAGCGCGCGCATTGTGCAGTTTGATGTGGCCGATCGTGCCGCCAGCCGCGCCGCGCTGGAAGCCGATATTGAAGCGCATGGCGCGCCTTATGGCGTGGTCTGTAATGCCGGCATTGCCGCCGACGCTGCTTTTCCGGCCATGACGGAAGGCGAGTGGGATGGCGTGCTGCGCACCAACCTCGACGGTTTTTACAACATTCTGCATCCGCTGGTGATGCCCATGATCCAGACCCGCCAGCCTGGCCGCATTGTCACGCTGTCGTCGGTGTCCGGCGTGATCGGCAATCGCGGGCAGGTGAACTACAGCGCTGCCAAAGCCGGGATTATCGGCGCGACCAAAGCACTGGCGGTTGAACTGGCCAAACGCAAAATCACCGTCAATTGCGTGGCGCCGGGGCTGATCGATACCGAAATGGTCGACCCCATGGTGCTGGAAGAAGCCCTCAAGGTGATCCCGGCCAAGCGCATGGGCAAGCCGGAAGAAGTCGCCGCCACGGTGAGCTTTTTGCTCTCGGCCGACGCTGCGTACATTACCCGCCAGGTGATCTCGGTCAACGGGGGTCTGGCATGAGCCGGCGGCGCGTGGTGGTGACCGGTGCGGCCGGCATCAGCCCGATCGGCAATGACTGGCCCACCATCCGGGCCAACCTGCAGGCATACCGGAGCGGGGTGGTGAGCCTGCCTGAGTGGGGCGAGTACGAAGGGCTGAACACGCGCCTTGCCGCGCCCGCGTTGCCGTTTGAATTGCCGCGTGAAACCTACAATCGCAAACGCACCCGCAGCATGGGCCGCGTGGCGCTGATGTCGGTGCGTGCAACGGAACTGGCGCTGGCCGATGCCGGCTTGCTGGATCACCCGGTACTGCGCAGTGGCCGCACCGGGGTGTCTTATGGCTCCAGTACCGGTTCGCCCGATGCGGTAGCCGACTTTGGCAAGATGCTGCACAACAAGTCGACCGAGGGCGTGAACGCCAACAGTTACCTGAAGATGATGGGCCACACCACGGCGGTGAACATTGCCGTGTTTTTTGGCCTGACCGGGCGCGTCTATACCACCTCCAGCGCCTGTACCTCAGGCAGTCAGGGTATCGGCTACGCCTTTGAGGCCATCCGCCATGGCCAGGCCACGGTGATGGTGGCCGGCGGCGCCGAAGAACTGAACGTCACTGAAGCGGCTGTGTTCGATACCTTGTTTGCCACCAGCACGCACAACGACACGCCGCAGCTGACACCGCGCCCGTACGATGCCGCGCGGGACGGCCTTGTCATTGGCGAGGGCGCCGGCACGCTGATCCTGGAAGAATACGAACACGCCCTGGCGCGCGGCGCGCATATCTATGCCGAGCTGACCGGTTACGGCAGCAATTGCGACGGCAGCCATATCACGCAGCCCAGCGCCGCCACCATGGCCGTGGCCATGCAACTGGCGCTGGATGACGCCAGCCTGGGCATTGCTGATATCGGTTACATCAACGGTCACGGCACCGCCACCGAGCACGGCGATATCGCGGAAACCATCGCCACGCACCAGCTCTTTGGCCCGCGCGTGCCGATCTCCAGCCTGAAGAGTTATATGGGGCACACGCTGGGCGCCTGTGGTGCGCTGGAAGCATGGATTGCCATCCAGATGATGAACGAAGGCTGGTTTGCGCCGACCATCAACCTGCAAGAGATTGATCCGCGCTGCGGCGATCTGGATTACATCATGGGTGAGGGCCGGCATATGACGTGTGATCACGTCATGAGCAACAACTTTGCGTTTGGTGGTATCAACACTTCGCTGATTTTCAGCAAAATCACGCCCTGATCGCGCCCGTTGCAGCTATAACCCAAAAACCGCCGGCAAGGCGGTTTTTTCATGGTCGGCTGCCGTTCACCGGCCGGTCGGGTCATGGCGTGAACCTCGGCGCGGTGCGCCCGTCCCATAACGACCATTTCAACCAGTCTGGAGAAGCATCATGCAAAAGAGCGGTTCCGCACAATGGCAAGGCGCAATCAAGGATGGTATCGGGTCGATCTCGACCCAGAGTGGCGTGCTCAAAGACGCACCGTATGGTTTCAAAGCCCGCTTTGAAGGCGGCCCGGGGACCAACCCCGAAGAACTGATCGGCGCCGCCCATGCCGGGTGTTTTTCCATGGCATTGTCGTTACAGCTGACCGAAGCGGGAACCATTGCCGAGCAAATCAACACCAAGGCGACGGTGAGCCTGGAAAAAGATGACAGCGGCTTCACCATCACCGCAGTGCATCTGGATGTCGTGGCCCGTATTCCTGGCGCGACGGCAGAGAGTTTTGCCAAAGCGGCCAATGCGGCAAAAGCGGGCTGCCCGGTCTCGAAATTACTCAACGCCAACATCACCATGGATGCCCGGCTGGAGGCTTGAACCCGGCCAGACAAGGCCGCAACCGACGGCCGGCTCCTGTCGCCTGGAGCAGGCCGTTTGTATTGCCCGGATACAAGGGCACCGTGTAAGGAAACAAAACCCGTGTTAGGATAAATGCATATAGTCGTTCCAGTCCTCATTCCCGCGCGTTATCCAGAACCATAATGCGGGCCGCACAGCCATTCTTCGTCAGTGTTTGTCCCACAGAGGCATGGACAAGCCGCTGACTTGATATCGTTTTTCACGTACCGATATATTGGGCAACAGCCCGCAGGCCCTGTCATGACAGGCCCTGGCTGGCGGTCGTCGCCGGATGGATCCTCCGTCCAGACAGCCTGGTTCAGACATAATGGCAAGTTCGGCGCGGCGATTACGCATCAAGGCGCCCAGGGCCTGCCACCTTGCAGATACAAAAGAGATGAAAGAAAAAGCCCGTTCCACTGATGCAGAGGCAGCCGCCCAGTCGCGGATTGCGCTGGCGGAGTTGTTTGGCGATCACGTACCGCATTCCGCCGCGCCGGCCGCGCAGGCCACGGCGCGCGCGCAGTCCGAACCTGATTCAGTCCTGGCGCGCAAAAAAGCCAGAGAAGACGATATCAACGCCCGGACTGACCTGTTACGCCGCAAACGCGAAGCACGTGAACAGATTCTGGCGCGCGTCGCCGCAGCCGGCTTTACGCCTGAAGAGGTCATGAGCATTGCGGCGCAATTGCCGGAATGACCCGCTCGCCCTGATTGGCCACACAAACAAAAACCGCAGCCGGATGCTGCGGTTTTTGTTTGTTCAAACGTTTGTATCAACGACTGATGCGGTGGCTCAGAAGTTGGTACGCAGACCCAGCGAGAAAATATTGGCCTTGTCGCCCGCCGTACCGTTTGGCACACCCGTCGATTGCTCGAACGAAGCATTGGCATCGTTCTCAAGGCGGGTATAAGACACAAACACGCGCGTGGCCTTGCTCAGCTTGTAGTAGCCGGCAAGGTTGAACTGTTTGGCGCCGCTTTGCGCGATGGGCGCATCGCCCTTCACGTCGGCCATGTACAGGTAAGACGCGTGAACAGACCACGGGCCGGTCTTGTAGCCAATCAGGATCGCGGCATCATCCTGATGGGTATTGCTGCCGCTGTAGCTGGAAGCCACGCGTTCCCACAGGGCATTCAGCATGAAACCGTTCCAGTTGGCGCCGCCGCCCACCACGTAGCTTTCCAGGTTGTCGCCAGACTTGTAGGTGGTGGTCGACAACTCGCTGGTCAGCAGCGAAGAGGTATCGTTATCACGCTTGTACGATGCGCCGGCTGTGTAAGTGCCGTCATCGTAATAAGCGGTTGCAGCATATTGCAGCGGATTGGCGCTGCCGTTGTTCAGGCCCAGGTTCCCCACCGAGGCATTCACGCCAAAGTTGCCGAACTTGCTCGACTGGAAACTGGCGATATTGGCGTTGCGCTCTTCCAGGCGGAACAAGAGTTCGCCATTGCCCCAGGCATCTTCCGAATAGTTGTAGGTGCCATCCAGTTCCGGCACGTAATAACCGCTGGCGGTATACAGGGCATCTTCGTTGCGGCCGAAGGTGATGTTACCCAGGCTGCCTTTCACGCCAATAAACGTATTGCGGTTACCCCAGGTATCGCCAGAGGCAGCGCCGATATGCAGCTTGTTCTGTACCTGCCAGATGGTCGACAGGCCATCGTCCCACTTGTCTTCACCGGCCACGGCAATACGGCTGCCCTGATCCTCTACACGGGTCAGGTTGGCGCTGGTGCCCGGGCCTGATTGCTGTACGTATTCAAGGCCAGCACGAATGCTGCCGGTGATGGTGACGTCGGCCATGGCGGCCGGGGTGACACAGAGGGCGGCAAGGGCGCCCGCGATGATCTTTTGCACGGTCTTCTCCAAACTTGAACGGGTTGTTGTCGGTGTGGCGGACGACCTGCTGCGGGTCGTCCATACGGGCCTGTGATCAGGACGGGGCGGGACTATACGTATAGACGTATGAATGTCTGTTACGGTCAGGAGAAGATTTCGTGAAACCTTCATGGCGGATTTATTGCCTGCGTATGGCGCGGCGATATAACCCGCACCAGGCAAGGCTTTGCCAGGACAAGGACAGAAAAGGGGCGGTGACAGGACGCGGGGAAGGGGCGCTGCAGAAAAGAAAAAGGCCCCGAAAAACGGGGCCTGACTCACCACAAGGGGCAATAGACCTTTTGGGTCATTTGCGCTCTGGCGAGGTCTTTATGTCTTGCCGGACATCAAGTTGCAACCAGGAAAAGCCGGCGGGGTTACGCTGGGCGAAGGAGGGACGCACCTTGATCTGGTCGGTGTCCACTTCTGGTTTAACCACTTTTTGTTCTGGCAAGGCGTTCGTCGTCAAGGCAATCATGATCATGCACTCACTCTGGTTACGCAAAACCTGGAAACGGTCGGGATTATCCCCTGTCTGACGAAAATTGAAATGCACAATTTTGGTGAATTTGATCGTGGATCAATAAAACCGTGCTGTAAGCTGATGAGTGGCATAACGAAAGCCTGCATAGCGCGCGGCGATCCGGCTTTGTGCCCCAGATCAACCGGTTCTGGTGCGCCACACGCGGCTGCGCTTGCGGGTGATCAATATTACATTTGAAAAAATCGTCACCCGCCTGCATCTGGAGAGTTCCAATTTTCAGGAAACCCGGTTGTGTCCAACGCTCAAAATCCCGCCAGCTCGCTCGTATCCAATGATCTCGTCACTCGTCTGCAGTGGCGCTATGCCACCAAAAAGATGGACCCCTCCCGCGAGGTGTCTGACGAAAAGCTGGAACGCATCCTTGAAGCCACCCGCCTGGCACCGACCTCCAGCGGTCTGCAGCCGTATGAAATCCTGGTAGTCACCAACAAGGAAATCCGCGAGAAGATCAAGGCGATTGCGTGGAATCAGGGCCAGGTCACCGATTGCAGCAAGCTGCTGGTTTTTGCCGCGTGGGACAACTACACCACTGAACGCATCAACACCATGTTCGATCTGGTGAACGACGTGCGCGGCTTTACCAATGAAGGCTGGGAAAACTATCGCCAGATGCTGCTCAACACCTACCCGCAGCGCGACGCCCAGGTCAATTTCGAACACGCCGCCCGCCAGGCCTATATTGGTCTGTCGGTCGCGCTGGTGGCCGCCGCTTATGAAGAAGTCGACAGCACCCCGATGGAAGGCTTTGATGCCGCCGCGCTGGATGAAATCCTGAACCTGAAGGCCCGTGGCCTGCGCAGCGTGGCACTGCTGCCGCTGGGCTACCGCGATGCCTCCGGCGACTGGCTGGTCAACCTGCCCAAAGTCCGCCGCGCGCGCGAAGCATTCGTGACCGAAGTGGAATAAACCACCGCCAGTCCCTGACGATGCGCTACGGCGCGCGCAGGGCGCAGGCAACAAAAAACGGAGTCATGGACTCCGTTTTTTGTTGGGTACGACCAGCAGAAGCGACGCTTAGAGCGGTTGTGAGCGGGAAAAAGTGTCCATAGTGCTGGATGCGAATACTACTGCGGGTTCCAGAACACTCTCGCTTCAGAAATGTTAATAAAGTGCCGATTTTTGCTATGTTGTTTACATTTTCGTCAGTTAGTACCTTGCCAGCTGACGAGGACTGCGAAGAAATGTCTTAGGAGTCTAGCGGGAAATGGGGTAGAACCAGGAGCAAATTCACCGGTAGCCAAATAACCGAGTTTCACAGCAGACTCAGAGCCAATTTTTCCAAATATTGCGCACGTCATTCAATCAATTGCTCACCCCTTCGCGCTTATTGAGCAAGGGTGTTTCATTGATATTTGCGGCGCGTTATCCTCTGCCGAGGCAAGCTTTTTTTGGGTCAGAATGACCACTACAGGCACCCGCCCTGCCAAGTATCTTCTGGAATTGATAATTGACCAACTCAGTCCTTAAACGATTCGAAGCCATGGCTGACAGCCAATTCGAGTCGCAATTCTTACCTCATCCTAACGAGGCTATAGCTACCTGGTATCTACTTACCGCCTCGGAAGACATGCAGCGAATGTTATTCATATTTCCTGCTGATTCCCTGGGCAAGTGGGAAATAGATTTTTATTTAGACAGATATAAATTTTCCCTGCGGCATTGTCTTATGGCTGTACGTGCGCGAACGAAAGATAAGACTGTTACGCCATTGCCCTACAGAGCTGCACCCGCGTTTTATCAACGCTCAGGAGATTTCCTGAAAGCTGGTATTGATTACTCCACGGTAACTCAGATTTGCTCGGCAGCGCATTCAGGTAGTTTACAAGTGATAGACCGCGCTGAAGGGTATGCCTTAGAGTTCAACGAGCAGCTTGAGGATAGCCGTTACGGTGTATTGGAGCTAATGCGCCAAACCGCTGGGGCTCCAGTCATTTCCTTTGCATCGGCTTTATGGTTTTGGATACAAAATCCGAAAGAGTTACCAGATGTGGTATGCCGGATTGCGGAGCAAATTCGCGCCTCGAATGGGAAAATTCGTTATATCTACGACCTAGAGCTTGCGGTGCAACTTGCGCAGTATCTTCATCAGGCACCTTTTCTAATTCCGGAAAACTGGGCGTTCCCATGGGGTGGAAGGACTGAAACTACACTTCTTCAGAATGCTCTCTCACTCAGAATCATCTATCACCTATGTGCAGTGCACTTTGGTGCCAGTAGATTGCGGCTCAAAGGGATTGGAAATTCTGACCTTTGTCTCCGCATTGCACGAGAGCAGCTCGTTGAAGATATGGCGATGCTTTGTTCTCTGGAACGGCCTCTCATCGATAGCTTTGTTGATTACCTCACTTATGGGAGGGGTGTAGATTCGCCAGACCAAGCTTTGCAGCCTCTAGTGCCGCTGGGAAAGGAACGATTTGCAATGGCGGGGATTGGCTTTTTGTCCTCTAATATTGAACGCAATTTGCTCACATTACAGGCCCGACTTGAGCCCAAAATATTTGACTCGCGAAGCTCAGTTTTTGAAGTAGAAATGACAAAGCAACTTGGACCGCTCTTCGCGCAAAAATGGCAACGGGTTGCTGCGAATCGTACTTTTCAACTTGGTACGGTAAAAGAAGAACTTGACCTGCTTATTTGCGAACCTGAGACAAAGGCGCTACTTGTTCTCGAACTTCGCTGGATGCTTTCACCTGCGGATCCACGAGAAGTACAAACAAAAAAACGTATTTGTTATCAGAAAGTAGACCAGCTTGCCCGCAAAGTGACGGCCGTTTCAGGTAACCTGCCTCATTTACTTCGTGCTGCCTTTGACACCATTCTTGAGTCAACAGCCGGATGGAAGGTATACGGTGCAGTTGTAATTCAAGGCTTTGGTGGTGCCCTAAGTCAACTTGAGCAGTTTCCTGTGGTTCCTGACTGGGTTCTCGAAGCCGGGGTACACAAAGCCCAAACCCTTCTTTGCTTGGCTGAGTGGATGAAGTCGCTGGACTGGCTTCCAATTGAAGGCCGTGATTTTGAGGTCAGGGAGAATCCAGAGCTGTTATCCATTCCAATTATCTATAGAGGCATCGCTCCCCTCAGGACTGGCCGCGAGTACCTTCAGGACGCCACCAGTACAATGTCAAACCTCTGAGATTAGTTCCTCGAACGGAACCAGGGTTGCACCGGGCACTGTGGGCTGCTGCTGGCGCAGTTAGTAGAACTGGCGGAATCCCTTCCATGCAGGTAGCAGGCAGGGGGGAGAAGCTGGTGGAGAGAGGGGGGCTAGTGAATGTAGTCTATGAAAATAGGCTGGCTTGAGCACAAATTTGCAGCAACGGAGCCAGCCTGTTATTTACACTTTCATAGTCGCTTGAATGACAAGGTCTGACCCAATTGGGGAAAAAGTGTAAATAAGAAAAAAGCCTGCAAACACGGGGCTTGCAGGCTTTTTAGTTACATTTATTTAAAGATGCTTATTAGAAAGGGATGTCGTCTTCAAAGTCGTCAAAGCTGCGGGCCGGGGCCGGCTTTTTCGGGGCTGCTGCGGCCGGGGCCGGGGCTGCCATTTGCGGGCGGGCGGCCGGTGCCGGTGCGGCGGCGTATTCCTGGTTGAAGTCTTCGTAACCACCGCCACCCTGGTCGCCACCACCCATGCCGCCACCGGCACGGCCAGACAGCATTTGCATCTGGTCTGCAATGATTTCGGTGGTGTAGCGGTCAGCGCCGGTTTGCTTGTCTTGCCACTTGCGGGTCTGGATACGGCCCTCGATGTAGACCGAGCTGCCTTTTTTCAGGTACTGGCCGGCGATTTCCGCAAGGCGGTTGTACATGGTGATGTTGTGCCACTCGGTCTTTTCTTGCTGCTGACCTTGTTTGTCCTTGAAGCGTTCCGTAGTGGCAATGCTGAAATTGCATACGGCGCCGCCAGAGGGCAGATAGCGGGTTTCCGGGTCGCGGCCCAGGTTGCCGATCAACAGCACTTTGTTGAGCGATGCCATAGAGTGGTATTTCCTTGAAGATGAATGACAGACGGCGCCGCAAAAGCGCCTGGATAACGGGTGAGTATAACGGCGCAGACGTCCGCACGCGAGCGGGGTTTTAGTGCCGGTTGAGGCAAGCCCCGGCGAGAGCCGCGCCGGGTGGCGTTCTGCCGCGCATGACCGTATATCACTGTCGTAAAAAAACCGGCGCCAGACACTGTGGCGCCGGTTTTTGTGGCCCGGTCAAACCCGGTTTCAGGCCCGTGTGACGTCCAGGACGCGCCAAAGACCCGCCACCGCATCGACTACGCATGTGGCGCCGGTCAGTGTGACCTTGCGTGTTTCGCTGGCGGGCAACAGCAGTTGCAGCGTGGATTGCGCAAAGCGCGGATCGCCGCTGAAATCAATGGCGATGGCGAGGCTGCCGGTGCTTGCTGTGACGTCGATCCGCCACTCACCCCATGCGCTGTCCTGATAGCCAAAGCTCAGGCCATCGTCCTCAAAACAACGCGCCGCAAACTGCCCCTGCATGGGCGGGCACAGCAAGAATCCGCGGGCGTCGGCGGCGTGGGCAAAGTGTTGTTCTGCAACGTTGAGCGCAATGCCGCTGCCCTCACGCACCAGCAGGATCGGGCCGGCGCCCAGTTCTGCGGGCAGTGTCACCGTCTGCCCGCCCGCCAGGCGCTGGCCGGTGCTGTAGTGCAGCCAGTTGCTGCCAGCGGGCAGGTAGACATCCCGCGTACGCGCGCCTTGTTCCACCACGGCGGCAATGAGCAGGTTGTCACCGATCATCATGTCGTCGTTTTCGGCATAACAGCGCGCGTCATGCGGGAAGGTGTAATACGTGGGCCGCATGACCGGTTCAAAGGCCGTGTGCGAGCGGTACAGCAGGTCGTAGTAACAAGGAAGCAGGCGATAGCGCAGTTTGATCAGGTCACGGATTTGCGGCGTGATCTCCGGGTACATCCACGGTTCGGTAACGACTTCGCCACTGTTTTCAGAGTGGATGGAGAAACGCGGCAGGAAAATACCGAACTGCACCCAGCGCAAGAAGAGTTCGGCGTCCGGCTGCGGGCCAAGAAAGCCGCCAATATCGTGGCCGGTATTGGAGACGCCGGACATGGCCAGCCCGGTGCCCATGCGCACGTTGTATTTAAGCGTTTGCCATGAGGTGTAATTGTCGCCAGACCAGGTTTGCACATAGCGCTGCATGCCGGCGCAACCCGCGCGTGAGACGGTGAACGGCCGCAGTGTCGGGGCGTGTTCTTGCTGGGCTTCAAACGACGCCTTGCACATCAGCAGGGTTTGCAGCGGTTTGATCTGGATGGCCGGAACCGGCTGGCCGAAGTTGGCGGCCAGGGCGCGGGTATCCCAGATTTCAAACTCGTTGTTGTCGTTCCAGGCCGAACTGATGCCGTAATCAAGCAGAGCGGTTTTGACGCCGTTTTTCCACCAGTTGTAGCCGGCCTCTGCGGTGAAATCGACATACGCTGCGTCACCACCCCAGAACGCTACCGGCAAGGGCGTGCCATCCGGATTGTTGATCAGCGCCCCGGCCTGCGCGGCTTCAGCAAAGCGCGGGTGGGTTTTCAACAGCGCGGGTTTGATATTGGCGACCAGATGCACGCCGTGATCCAGATAACGCCGGGTAAAGCCCTTGGCATCGGGGAACTTGGCGGTATCCCAGTTGAACACATAGCGTTTGCCGGCAATGGTGGTGTAGCCGGAGGACAAGTGGAACGAGTCGCACAGGATGTCATGCGTGCTGCAGTTATCCAGAAACTCGTCCATGCGCGCCTGGGCGTCGGGCGCGTCGGTGTAGCTCATGGTCGAGCCTGAATAACCCAGACTCCAGCGCGGCGGGAAAGCCGGTGTGCCGGTCAGCCAGGTAAACCGGCGGACCACCTCGCGCACGGTGCCGCCGGCAATGAAGTAGTAATCCAGCGGGCCGGTCTCCGCCACAAAAGAGCGGTAGAACCCGTGGTAGTTATCGTGCTCGCGGCCGAAGTCGAAACGGCAATCGGCCGGGGTGTCGTAATACAGACCAAAAGTGGTCTGGTTGATGGCGTGACGGGTGATATAGAACGGGATGTGCTTGTACAGCGGATCGGTGCTTTTGGCGTTGTAGAACGCGGCGTCCAGATTGCACATGCGGTAGCTGTTGCCATGTCGGTTGGCCTCGCCGGTTTTTTCACCCAGGCCAAAATATTGTTCTTCTTCGGCCCGCGCCAGGTAGTGATAAACGCGCTCATCCCAATAACCAAAGTTGTAACCCTGGGTGGGACGGTCACTGGCGACTTTGATCCAGGCATCCTCACGCGGCATGAACCAGCTGCAGTAAAACCCGTTGAGGTCGATCTCCAGCCGGAGCGCGGCGGTGGAAATAACGGCGCGTTGCGGTTCGGTGACCAGTTGATATGACGGACGGGCAAAGCCGGGCAGTGCAGCGGCATCGTGGCCGTGCAAAGGGACATCCGCCATGCCAGGCGCGATGCACCAGCTGCGTGTGCGCGCCTGTGTGCCGGCGGGGATCACCTGGACGCGGATCAGATCTTCTTCCAGAACTTCAATCTGTACCGCGTGGCCCGCAGCAGCTTCAAAGCGCAGCATGTGAGCGTCTTGTTGCGCCAGACTGAATACCGGCGCGACGCGGCCGCTGGTGTCGTAAAGCTGGGACGAAACAGTAATTGCCATGAGTATTCACCTGCAAAGAAAAACCGTGGTTGCCCAAGGGCAGGGCAAGCAAGCCAGGCAAGCCGCACCTGGCCGCGTATCAAGCGTAGTCAGGCGTCAGGCCGGCTGCATGGCACCGGGCAGACGGCGTTCCCACAGCACGCCAATCATGATGGCCGCGCCGACCAGATCAAACAGGCCCAGGCAGACAAACACCCAGGTAAAGCCCGTTGCGCCATAAACCGTGGTAACCGAGCCGATCACCAGCGTGGAAATCGCTGCGGCGATCCAGGCAAACGAACCACGCAGCCCGTTGGCGGTGGCGACTTGTTCAACCGGCGTGGTTTCCATGACCAGCACGCCCAGCATGCTGGACACCAGTTGATGCCCCAGCCCGCCCAGCGAAATCAGCAGGACGGCGACATACGGGTTTTGGGCAAAGGCGGCGGCGACAAGGCTGACCATGATGCAGGCCCCGCTGGTCGACGTGACAATGGCGGCGTTGATGCGCGTCAGGTTGAACCAGCGGCCAATCCGGGGCGTGAGATAGCCCCCGAGCAGACTGCCCAGATCGGCCATCAGAAAAGGCAGCCAGGCAAACATGGCGATATCTTTGAGCTTGAAACCATGCACCTGGGCCATATAGAGCGGCACCCAGAAACCCAGTGCCTGCCATGCCGGCTCTGACAAGAACGCGGGCAGGCCAATGCCGTAAAAACGGCGCTGGCGCAGCAGACGGCCCAGCGAGGACCACAACGAGATATTCGTTTTGGCCAGGGGCGCGTCCTGATCGGCAATGATGTAATCACGCTCCACCGGATTGATCAGGCGGCTTTCCCGCGGCGGGGCGTAGACCTTGAACCAGACCACGGCCCAGACGATCCCCAGAATGCCGGGGACGACAAACGCCGCCTGCCAGCCAAACACCGAATGCAGGCCATAAATCAGCGGCGGCGCCAGCATGCCGCCCAGCGAGAACCCCACGCCGCCCCAGCCGTTGGCAATGGTGCGTTCCTTTTTGGGGAACCACTCTGTCATCACCTTGGTGTTGGCCGGCGCGGCGGCCGCTTCGGTCGAACCCATGAAAAACCGCAGCACGGCCAGATGCAGCCAGCTGCTGGCGCCGGAATGGAAAATACAAGTGACCGACCAGAGAATGGCGCACACCGCAAAGCCGATCTTCAGGCCGATCACGTCGATCAACCAGCCGCAGACGGGCTGCGCAAGCGTATAGGCGACCTGGAACGCCGTGGTGATATAGCCGTACTGTTCATTGGTCATGTTGAACATGGACTTCAGTTCCGGCGCCATGATCCCCAGCGAATTGCGGGTGATGTAATTGAGCGTGACCCCGGAAATGAACAGAACAATGATCAACCAGCGCATATTGCGAAACCCGGTTTTCACCGGCCGTACCAGGCCTGTTTTTTGCATGTTCATGGCAATACCTCGCCGCCGGCGCCGGGCGCCGGGGCTGTCAGACTATCGGGAACGGCGGCCGGATTTGCCCGGCCGCCAGGGGCGGCAGATCAGAAACGGAACACCGAACCGATGCGCAAACGCCATTCGCTGTCGTCATTGGCCAGGCTGGCCACCTTGCCCAGATAACCCACCTCGGCATACGGGATGAAAACGGGCGAGACCGAATAGCTGACTTTCAGGTTGTTGAGGTACTGCCAGTTGCGGCCGTTGTTATAGACGAACTGCTTATCGTCCTTGCGGTTCCAGGCGTAGTTGTATTCCACGGCGGTCTTGTCACCGATCCACTTGGTCAGCCAGAAATCAAACTGCCATTGATCGTTGCGGCCGTAGTAGGTGTAGCCGGCCGGCATTTGCCAGGTGCTGCCCACGTCATAATTGTTGTGGTCATACCGCGCGCGCACGTCAGCCCGCCAGGTCGGGGCAAAGGCCCAGTTCACCCGCAGATACGGCTTGATGGCAGAACCGGCGCTGCTCCAGGTCAGAAAGCCGCCCGGGATTACCGTCACGTCCGGGCTGGTCTTGTACAGATACCAGGCTTCGATCTCGTTGAAATCGGATTTGAACTCGTTAAGCGAGCCCTTGCCGTTGAACATGCCCGCTTCCAGCGAGGCCCCGAAATTGTTCTGCCATTGGTTGCCGATCTTGATGCGCGATCGCCAGGCTTCGCTACCGGTGCGGTATTCGCCACGGACATCGACATCAACAGCGTGCGTTGCTGCGGTTACGGCCAGCAAGGCTGCCGCCAGGGCCAGTTTGTTTTGCACTGCTTGCATGAGACTCCCCCTTTCCAGGTTTTGTGGTCAGCAAGCCGTGTTCGTGTAGATGTGGGGTATAGCCGTCCTCGGCGCCGTCCCGGGGGACGGTGCCTGGCGGTTCTTGTGTAAATCAGAAAATCAGGAAATCAGGATCGACGGGTGGAACTAGACGCCGGCATACGCGGCAAAGCCGCCATCCACCGGAATCACGACCCCATTCACAAAGCCGGACGCCGCCGGGCTGGCCAGCCACAAGGTCGTACCGGCCAGTTCTGTCGCTTCGCCAAACCGGCCCATGGGCGTGTGCGCCAGGATCTTGCCGGCGCGCGCGGTGGGGTCGCCTGTGGCTTCATCGAACAACAATTTGTGGTTTTGCGCCGTCAGGAAAAAACCCGGCGCAATGGCGTTGACGCGAATCCCCGTTTTGCAAAAGTGCACCGCCAGCCACTGCGTGAAATTGCTGACCGCCGCCTTGGCCGCGCTATAGGCCGGGATTTTGGTCAGCGGACAGAACGCATTCATCGACGACACATTGATGATGCTGGCCCCCGCCCGTGCCCGCCCGTCCGGCAGCAGCATCTGGCGGGCAAAAACCTGGGTCGGCAACAAGGTACCCAGGAAATTGAGGTTGAACACAAAGCTGATCCCGGCTGGGTCCAGATCAAAGAAGCTGGTCAGGCTTGCGTCGGCCAGATCACCAGGCTCCAGCCATTCCTTGCTGGTGGTGCCCTTGGGATGATTGCCCCCCGCGCCGTTGAGCAGCAGCGTGCAGGGGCCGAGGGTGGCGGCAATCTGTGCTGCGGCGTGTTCCAGCGAATCCCGCTGCAAGACGTCCGCGCCAATGCCCATGGCCTCGCACCCGGCCTCACGCAGGCGGGCGGCGACCGCTTCTGCCGCCGCGGGGTCAAGGTCGAGCAGGGCGACTTTCATGCCGGCACGGGCCAGCGCGCCAGCCAGCTCGCTGCACAGCACGCCACCGGCACCGGTCACGACCGCGACCTGGCCGGCCAGATCGGCGGGCAGAAAGGGCAGGGCATTTTGTTGGGCGGCGCTCATTGGGCACCCCCTTTTTGCGCGGCAGCTTCCCGGGCAATGCCTTCCCACAAACCGTTGAGATACACCGCCCCCAGCGCCCGGTCATACAAGCCGTAGCCGGGCTTGCCGGTTTCGCCCCAGATCATGCGGCCATGGTCGGGGCGGATATAGCCCTCAAAGCCGGCATCAAAATACGCTCGCATGATGTCTGCCATATCCAGCGAGCCATCGGCAGAACGGTGACTGGTTTCATGAAAATCGCCAGCCTCGTTGTGGCGGACATTGCGCATATGCGCAAAGTGGATGCGCCCGCGCCCGGCGAACTCACGCACCATGGCCGCGATATCGTTGTGGCAATCAGCCCCCAGCGAGCCGGAACAAAGCGTCAGCCCGTTGGCGGGGCGATCCACAATCTGCAGCAGCCGTTGCAGGTCTTCCCGGTTTTTGACAATGCGTGGCAGGCCAAAGATGGGGCGGGGCGGATCGTCCGGGTGGATGGCCATCTTGATGCCGGCCGCTTCTGCCACCGGAATCACGCGTTCCAGGAACCAGGCCAGGTTGGCCCACAGTTGTTCTTCGCCAATGTTGCGGTATTGGGCCAGCAAGGCCTGCAAGGCTTCGGGCTGGTAGCTGGCGTCCCAGCCTGGCAGCTGGATGCCCTCGGCCGGGTCGATCCGGTTGATGGCGTCCACATCAAAAGCCAGCGTGGTTGAACCGTCTTCCAGCTTTTTTTCCAGCGAGGTGCGGGTCCAGTCGAACACGGGCATGAAGTTGTAACACACCACTTTGAGGCCGCATTGCGCCAGGTGCTGCAGCGTCTGGCAATAGTTGGCCACCAGTTGTTCACGCCCCGGCTTGCCCAGCTTGATGTCCTCATGCACGGGCACGCTTTCGATCACCTCAAACGCCAGGCCGTGCGATTCAATCTCTTGCTTGAGCGCCATGATGCTGGCGACGGGCCAGACCTCGCCCACCGGGACGTCATATACCGCGCTGACGATGCCGTACATGCCGGGAATCTGGCGGATGTGCTCCAGCTTGACGGGATCACTCTGGCCGTACCAGCGGAAAGTCATTTTCATGGGATTGCTCCGGTCACGTTCGTGGTCATGTGGTATGGTGGTCAGGCCACCTGAAAGTGATTGCAGTATCACCACGCATCAAGGCATTCGCAAGGTGAGCAGATTGACGTACCTCAAGCAATGCCGAGTCAGCTCGCCCAGTCTTTGACATGACACTGGTGGCGCGGCACATTCGCCCCAGAGTCTCTGTATTTATCAGGAAAGCCGCATGGATTTACCCACGCTCAAAGTTGAACGCCTTTACCGGCAGATTTCGAATCTGATCATCCAGTACATCAAGGATGGCCGCTTCAAAGTGGGCGAGGCATTGCCGGCCGAGCGTGATCTGGCGCGGCAACTGGGGGTAGGGCGCTCATCCGTGCGGGAGGCGCTGATTGCGCTGGAGATCGCCGGCTGGGTGGAAATCCGGACCGGTACCGGCGTGTTTGTACTGGCCGCAGAGGAACCGGCCGTGACGGCCCCGGGCGCGGATGTCACCAGTGCGACGGCCTTGCTGGAAGCGCGCAGCCTGTTTGAGGGCGAACTGGCCGCACTGGCGGCGGAGCGTGCCAGCCCGGCGCAGATCGCGGCACTGGGTTTGCTGCTGGATGAAATGGCCCATGAAAGCGAGGAAAACCCCGCGTTTCATGATAGTGACCGCCGTTTTCACTGGCTGATTGCCGAGATGACGGGGAACGAGGTCTTGCAGGAGATGGCCCAGACGCTATGGAACAAACGCTATTCGCCGTTGTTCCAGCAACTGGAAAACCACTATGGCGTGGCGCAATGGGCTTCGCACGTGGTGGCAGAGCACCGCGCCATTCATGCCGCCATTGCGGCGCATGACGCGGTGGCGGCGCGGGCCGCCATGACCCGCCACCTGGATCAGGTGCTGGAAAAACTGTTCCGGCAGACCTGATCAGGCCGCGTTGCGGGTGGCGTCGATCAGCGTTTTCACGCCGGCTTCGTCCCAGCCGCTTTGCAGTACTTTAAGTAGTGCCACGCGCTCATCAATCAGCACCACCGCTTCTTTGACGCCGCTCAGGGCAGAGAGGTCTGCCGTGAGCTGAGTGGCATCGCCATGCCAGTTTTCGCCAATGTGGAACATCTGCGTTTTCACCGGCAGCGGCGGCTGCAGCCCGAAAGTGACAATCAGCCACAACGCCATCAGGGCGGCACACAACCAGAAAACCGGCGCGGCACCGCCATGCTGGAACAGCCAGCCCGCCGCCGCCGAACCCACGAACATCGCCAGTGACTGGCAGGTGTTATAGACCCCCATGGCGGTGCCTTTGGCGGCGGTCGGGGCGATCTTGCTGATCAGGCTGGGCTGGGTGGCTTCCAGAATATTGAAGGCGATGAAGTACAAACCCAGCCACACGCAGATCAGCGTCAGATTGGGCATGTACAAGGCCATGCCGGTCTGCGCCACCAGCATCAGCGCAATGGCCAGCAAAAAGACATTCTTCAGCTTGTTGCGCTTCTCCGCCACGATCACGGCCGGCACCATGAAAATAAAGCCGACCACCACCACCGGCAGATACACCATCCAGTGATTGGCAACCGGGACGTGGCCGGTGCTGGCCAGCAGCAGCGGCATGACGGTGAACATGGCCATTTGTGCAGCGTGCAGCGCAAACACACCGTAGTTCAGCCGGCGCAGTTGCGGGTGTTTCAGCACCGCTGGCAGGCGTGCCGCGCTGGCTTCGGCATCAGAGTGAAACCGCGACAGGGCCGGGCTGGGGATGACCTTCCACACGCCAATGATGGCCGCGACGGTCAGGCAGGCTGTCAGCAGGAAAATCCCCGGCAGGCCAATCCAGTTGGCCAGTTTGGGCGCCGCGACCAGCGAAACCGCGAAAGTCATGGCGATACTGCCGCCAATCATGGCCATGGCCTTGGTGCGATGCTCTTCACGCGTCAGATCTGCCAGCAACGCGGTAATCGCCGCAGAGATCGCGCCGGCGCCTTGCAGCGCCCGGCCGGCAATCATGCCTTCGATACTGGTCACGCTGGCGCACACCAGGCTACCAATGGCAAACATCACGAGGCCAAAGTAGATCACCTTCTTGCGACCGACCCGGTCTGACCACATGCCAAACGGCAACTGCAGCAGCGCCTGCGTCAAGCCGTATGCCCCAAAGGCCAGCCCGACCAGGGCGTGGTTGTCGCCGCCCGACAAGTGCGCAGCGTAAACCGCGAACACAGGCAGGATCAGAAACATGCCCAGCATGCGCAAGGCGTACAGCCCGGCCAGACCGAGCGAAGCGCGAAGTTCCAGAGGTGTCATCAGATCAGTTCAATCCGGCAGCCTTGCGGCCACCGTTTATTGTTTTGCGGGTTGTTCCAGATTAGGCAGGAATGCGGTCAACAGGCCAATCAATGGCAGGAAAGCGCATACCTGATACACGAATTCGATGCTGGTCCGGTCTGCCAGCAAGCCCAGCACCGCCGCGCCGATCCCGCCCATGCCAAAGGCAAAGCCGAAGAACAGCCCCGAGACCATGCCCACCTTGCCGGGAATGAGTTCTTGCGCGTACACCAGAATGGCAGAAAACGCCGAAGCCAGGATGACGCCAATGATGGCCGTCAGCACGCCAGTCCAGAACAGGTTGGCGTAGGGCAGGATCAGTGTAAAAGGTGCAACGCCCAGGATCGATGCCCAGATGACATATTTGCGGCCAATGCGATCCCCGATCGGGCCACCGATCACCGTACCTGCCGCCACCGCAAACAGGAACAAGAACAGATGCACCTGCGCCGCCTGCACGGTCAGGTTGAACTTGTGCATCAGGTAAAAGGTGAAATAACTGCCGATGCTGGCCATGTAGAAATACTTGGAGAAAATCAGCAGCAACAAGATGCTGATGGAAAAACCGATCTGCTTGTTGGTCAGGTGATGCACCACCTTGCGTCCACCCTTGCCGCGCGCGCCCAGATGATGCGCCTTGTACCAGCCGCCCACCTTGATCAGCACCGCAATGGCGACCAGTGCCGCCAGCGAGAACCACGCAATGCTGGGCTGGCCGAATGGCACGATGATCGCCGCCGCCAGCAAGGGGCCCAGCGACGACCCCAGATTACCGCCCACCTGGAACAACGATTGCGCCAGACCATGTCGTCCGCCCGAAGCCATGCGCGCCACGCGGCTGGATTCCGGATGAAAAATCGACGATCCCGTACCCACCAGCGCGGCCGCGACCAGCAAGGTGCCAAAGTTGGGCGCCACCGACAGCAGCAGCAAACCGCACAGCGTAAAACCCATGCCGATCGGCAAGGAGTACGGTTGCGGTTTCTTGTCGGTATACAAACCCACCAGCGGTTGCAGCAGCGATGCCGTGATCTGGTACGTCAGCGTGATCAGGCCAATCTGCGCAAAAGACAGGTTAAAACCGCCTTTCAGAATGGGATAAATAGCCAGGATCAACGACTGGATCATGTCGTTGAGCAAGTGCGAGAAACTGATCGCACCCAGCACCCGGAAAGCGGTGCCCTGTTCACTGGAAGCGGCTGCGTTGGCCGGCGTGCTCAGACTGTTCTGCATGCTGTCGCAAGTAACTGTATCAACGGGAAACACGTAGTTTATCAGGTTGGCATGATGGACGTGGGCGGCTTGCATGAACACACCGTTTTGTACGCCCGGGTATCCAGAACACTGCGCCGCAGGCGCTGCCAACTGGGTTGGTCCTGGCCAGCAAAGGCCACTTCTGGCGGCCTGACCGGATTTCTGCCTGCGCGGGAATGACGCCGCAATGTGTCAGTCAATGTGGACGCGCCCGGCCACAAGCATCAACGCCGCCCCCTCTGGAAATCCTGCAAATCCCCCATATCTGTTCCAACATGTTTAACCGACCGATTCTGTTATATTGACGGATTGGCTTTTCCGACTGGCATACGGCGCATGAACTATCGTCCCGCTATCGAGCAAGATATCCCCCTGATCCGTATTCGTGGTGCGCGCACGCACAACCTCAAGAACGTGAATCTGGATTTGCCGCGCGGCAAGCTCGTGGTCATTACCGGGCTTTCGGGCTCGGGCAAGTCGTCGCTGGCGTTTGATACGCTGTATGCCGAAGGCCAGCGCCGCTATGTCGAGTCGCTCTCGGCGTACGCCCGCCAGTTCTTGCAGTTGATGGAAAAACCCGATGTTGATCTGATCGAAGGCCTGAGCCCGGCGATCTCCATCGAGCAAAAAGCCACCAGCCATAACCCGCGCTCCACCGTGGGTACGGTGACGGAAATCCACGATTACCTGCGCCTTTTGTTTGCGCGTGTCGGTACGCCGTACTGCCCGGATCACGAGCTGCCGCTGGAATCGCAAACCGTCAGCCAGATGGTTGATCACGTGCTGGCGCTGCCGGAAGACACCCGCCTGATGATCCTGGCGCCGCTGGTGATCGGCCGCAAAGGCGAGAACCTGGAGCTGTTCGACGAGTTGCGCGCCCAGGGTTTTGTGCGGGTACGGGTCGACGGCGAAGTCTACGAGCTTGATGCCGTACCCAAGCTGGACAAGAACAAGAAACACACCATTGAGGTGGTGATTGACCGCCTGAAGGTGCGTGAAGACGTCAAACAGCGCGTGGCCGAATCGTTCGAGACCGCGCTGCGCCATGCTGATGGCCGTGCCATTGCCGTGGAAATGGAAAGCGGCAAAGAACACTGGTTCTCTGCCAAATTTGCCTGTCCGGTGTGCAGCTTCAGCCTGCCTGAACTGGAACCGCGCCTGTTCTCGTTCAACAACCCCATGGGCGCCTGCCCCAAGTGCGATGGCCTGGGGCAAATCACCTTCTTTGACCCCAAGCGCGTCGTGGCGCATCCGGAACTGAGCCTGGCGGCGGGGTGTATCAAGGGGTGGGACAAGCGCAACCAGTTTTACTTCCAGATGCTGACCAATCTGGCCGCGCATTACGACTTTGACACCAATACTGCGTGGGAAGACCTGCCGGAACATATCCAGCAAGTGGTGTTGTATGGCTCGGGCAAAGAAGAAATCACCTTTGTTTACCTGAACGAACGCGGCAGCCGGTTTGAGCGTGCGCATACCTTTGAGGGCATCATCCCCAATCTGGAACGCCGTTATCGCGAGACCGACTCTGTCGCCGTGCGTGAAGAACTGGCCAAGTACCAGAACAACCAGGCTTGTCCGAGCTGCGGCGGTTCCCGTCTGCGCCGCGAAGCGCGTTATGTCCGTGTGGGCGACGAAACGCTGCACCAGATTTCGCAAATGGCGCTGCGCGACTCCAGCCAGTTCTTTACTGCGCTGGGCTTTGAAGGTAACAAGGCGCAGATCGCCGAGAAAATCGTCAAGGAAATCCGCGAACGGCTGGGGTTCCTGGTCAACGTCGGTCTGGATTACCTCAGTCTGGAGCGCAGCGCCGACACCTTGTCCGGCGGTGAAGCGCAGCGGATTCGTCTGGCCTCGCAGATTGGCTCCGGGCTGACCGGCGTGATGTACGTGCTGGATGAACCTTCGATCGGCCTGCATCAGCGTGATAACGATCGCCTGATTGCCACGCTGATGCGTCTGCGCGATCTGGATAACACCGTGATCGTGGTTGAACACGATGAAGACGCCATCCGCGCGGCAGATTACCTTGTGGATATGGGGCCGGGTGCTGGCGAGCACGGCGGCCAGGTGATTGCCGAAGGCATACCTGAAGTGGTCATGAAGAACCCGGATTCGATCACCGGGCAGTTCCTGTCTGGTGCCCGCCGGATTGAACTGCCGGCAGAACGCCGCCAGCCAGATCCGGATAAATGGTTCACGCTCAAGGGCGCGCATGGCAACAACCTGAAGTTTGTTGATCTGGCGCTGCCGGTGGGTTTGCTGGTGTGTGTCACGGGCGTGTCCGGCTCGGGCAAGTCCACGCTGATCAACGACACGCTGTACGCCATTGCCGCACGTGACCTGAACGGTGCCTCGACTGAGCCTGCGCCGTATCACGAAGTGCACGGCATGGATCATTTCGACAAGGTCATCAACGTCGACCAGTCACCGATCGGCCGCACCCCGCGCTCCAACCCGGCAACGTATACCGGTCTGTTCACACCGATCCGCGAACTGTTTGCCGGCGTGCCATCGTCACGTGAACGCGGCTACGGGCCAGGCCGTTTCAGCTTCAACGTCAAGGGCGGCCGCTGCGAAGCGTGTCAGGGCGATGGCGTGATCAAGGTGGAAATGCACTTCCTGCCGGACGTGTACGTCCCGTGCGATGTGTGTCACGGCAAGCGCTACAACCGTGAAACGCTGGAAGTGCAGTACAAAGGCCAGAACATTACCGAAGTGCTGGAAATGACGGTCGAGCATGCGCTGGAGTTCTTCAGCGCAGTGCCGACGGTGGCGCGCAAACTGCAAACGCTGATGGACGTGGGCCTGGGTTATATCCGCCTGGGCCAGTCGGCCACCACGCTCTCGGGCGGTGAAGCGCAGCGCGTGAAGCTGGCGCTGGAACTCTCCAAGCGGGATACCGGTCGCACGCTGTATATCCTGGACGAGCCGACCACGGGTCTGCATTTCCACGACATCGACCTGTTGCTGGGCGTGGTGCGTCGTTTGCGTGAGCACGGCAATACGGTGGTGGTGATCGAACACAATCTGGACGTGATCAAGACCGCAGACTGGATTGTCGACCTGGGTCCGGAAGGCGGCGCGGGTGGTGGCGAGATCATTGCCGTGGGTACGCCGGAAGACGTGGCCAGAAGCAGCCGCTCGCACACGGCCAAATACCTCAAGCGCGTGCTGGATAGCCATCAGTAATCCGGCTTGGCCAGACGCAAAAAAGCCTCCGCATGCGGAGGCTTTTTTTATGGCGCTTGTCCGCGCGGAGCGTCTTAGCCGTTCGGCTGGTAAATCACCAGATGCACGCCCGGCGTGAACGATTGCTGCGGGTTCCAGCGCTTGATGTCTGCCGTATCGACATTGTGGCTGCGGGCGATGGAATTGAGCGTATCGCCGCGCTTGACCACATACTTTTGCGCCACCGGTGCGGTATAGCTGATGCGCTTGATTCCGGCGGTGTTGCTATTGCCGTTGCTGGCCAGTTTGAGCGTTTGCCCCAGCTGGATATGGTTGCTGCGCAGGCCGTTCATGGACTTGATCGAGGCCACGGTCACGCCGTAACGCTTGGCGATATTGAACACGGTATCGCCACGTGCCACGCGGTAAGAGATCACGCCATTGGCGCTGTCATCACGCATGGCCACGGCCGGCAGGCGGCGGGCCTGCGGCTTGTCCTGGGCGCCGGTATCGACCGGGTCTGCCGCGCGGTTGGCCGCCAGGGCAACCAGCGTTTGCTGTTCAGAGGCATTCACGTCTGCGTTTTTCGGCACCAGAATGGTCTGGCCCCGGGCAACGCGTTCGCGGTTGGTGATGTCGTTGACGTCCTTGAGTTCAGTAACCGACATGCCGAACGAGGCCGCCAGTTTGTCCAGGTTCTCACCCGGATGCGTCACGTACGGCTGCCAGTTCAACAGCGGCTTGTCGTAGCTGGCCAGGTTTTTCTGGAACACATCGACCTTGTCAGCCGGCAGCACCAGCAGACGCTCGTCCTTGTGGGCAATCACCGGGCGGATAAACCCGGGGTTCAGCCGCAGCAACTCTTCGACCGGGGTTTCTGCCAGTTCGGCAGCCACTTTGACATCCATGTGGCGGTCCGGGCTGACCGTGGCAAAGTAGGCGCGGTTGGGAATGTCGTTAAGCGCAATGCCAAACGCGGCCGGGTTCTGCACGATATTGCGGATGGCCAGCAGCTTGGGCACGTAATTGCGGGTTTCGTCCGGCATGCGCAGGCTGGCAAAATCGGTCGGCAGGCCGGCTGCCTGGTTTTTGGCGATGGCGCGGGCGACCGCGTTTTCGCCCCAGTTGTAAGAGGCCAGCGCCAGTTGCCAGTCGCCGAACATGCCATGCAGCTCTTCCAGGTAGTCCAGCGCGGCCTGGGTGGCGGCCACCACGTCGCGGCGGCCGTCGTACCACCAGGTCCGTTCCAGACCATAGCGCTTGCCGGTATCGGGGATGAACTGCCACATGCCGGCGGCACGGGCGGGCGATTCAGCTTTGGGGTTGTACGCGCTCTCGATCATGGGCAAGAGCGCCAGTTCCATCGGCATGCCGCGTTTTTCGACTTCGCCGGAAACATAGAACAGATAACGCTGGCCACGATCCAGAATCCGGTTCAGGTATTCCGGGCGGGCGGCGTAGTAGTTTTCCCATTTGGTGACGAGCGCACTGTCCGGGTCTTCCATGGCAAAACCGGCGCGCAGACGATCCCACAACGAGTTGTAGGCAGCGATCGCTTCCGGAGAAGTCTCGCCAAACAGCATGGAAACGGTCAGACGGGTGTCGTCATTGATCTGGAAAGCAGGGTCGTGCAGCTGGTAATCAAGCCGGCTGGTTCCGACTGTTTCTCCTTCAGCAAACGTCGCTGTACTGAGCAGGCCGGCGATAACGCCAGCGAGCAGTCGGTATTTCATGATGCCAAGGCCCTGATTAATTTCAAATTGAACGGATGTTGCCTGGGCATGCCGACCCTGTCAACAACGCATTTCCGGGAATAAAACACGACAGGCGGTTCAGCCGCGGAACTCATCCTTCCAGCGACGCAAGGCGGCAAAGACGCTGACCGGGTCCTGAGCGGCCGGATCACGGCTTTGGGCTGCGGCGATGACGGCGGGTTCATCGGCCCGCAAGAACGGATTGGTCGCCAGTTCCATGCCGATACTGGAGGGCAATGTGGGCAGGTTGACTTCGCGTTTTGCGGTATCGCTGATAATGCGGGCAGCCAGCGGTGCGCTGTCCGGCTCAACCGCGCGGGCAAAACGCAGGTTGGACAAAGTGTATTCGTGGGTGCAATAAACCTGGGTGTCTTGCGGTAGCGCAGCCAGGTTCGACAATGACTGGAACATTTGCGCCGGTGTGCCCTCAAAAAGGCGGCCACAGCCGGCGGCAAACAGCGTATCGCCACAGAACACGCCGCCCGCACCGACATAGCCGATATGGTCCAGCGTATGGCCTGGCAGGGCCATAATCCGGAAGTCATGATCGAGCAGACGGATGGTATCTCCATCTGTGACGGGATTGGTCACACCTGCAATGCTGCCCGGACCATAAACCGGGCAGGGCGCAGCCACGGCCAGTTCAGCAAGGCCGCCGACGTGATCGGCATGATGGTGGGTGGCCAGAATCGCGACCAGATTGAGCTGGTTGGCCTTGAGGTAATCCAGCAATGGCCGGGCGCTGCCCGGATCGACGGCGACTGCGGCGGTGCCGTCTTGCAAAAGCCAGATATAATTGTCTTCAAAAATGGGAATCGGGGTGATCTTGAACATGGACATGCCCGTCAGCGTGGAAAACACGTTCGACTATTTTGCCGCCTGGCTGCAAAGCCCGCTAGGCAGTTATGTGCTGGCCGAAGAAGCCGGCTGGTTTGACCGCACCACGGCCGATATTTTCGGCTACAAGGCCATCCAGCTGGAACTGCCGCAAGTAGACTGCCTGCGCAGTAACCGCATGCCCTGGCGCGCCATCGCCGGGCAGTCGGCGGGCGTGCGCGTGCGTTGCGTGCCAGAGCTGCTGCCGTTCGAGAACCAGTCGCTGGATCTGCTGGCGTTGCCGCACGTGCTGGATTTTTGCAAAGACCCGCACCAGGTGCTGCGCGAGGCCGAACGCGTGCTCGTGCCCGAGGGCCGTTTGCTGATCACCGGGTTCAATCCATGGAGCCTGTGGGGCATGAAACGCTTGCGGCATCGCCAGCAAAGCGTGCCCTGGCAAGGTCAGTTCATTGCGCTGCCAAGGTTGAAAGACTGGTTGTCGCTGCTGAATCTGGAATCCATGCGTGGCGAATATCTGTGCTACAGCTTGCCGGTCCAGCAGGAAAAATGGCTGAACCGCTCCCGTTTTCTGGAGAACGCGGGTGATCGCTGGTGGCCGGCGGCGGGCGGGATATATTGCCTGGATGTGGTCAAGCGCGTGCGCGGTGTGCGCATGATCGGCCCGGGCTGGAAACGCGTGCCGACCCCGTCGGGTACCCCGGCGGCGGCGATCGACAAGCTGCGCTTCCAGGCGGAAAAAGACCGCTGCAAACCCTGATCCGGATCAGTTGCTGCGTTCTTCGCGGTCGCAGGCTTTGGCGGTGTCGTTCAGGTCTTTCAGGATTTTCTGCGCTTCATCGCGGTTTTTGACCTGGATATGCAGGTCGTGACCGCTGCCCAGGTTGCCACCGCCAAATACGATATGCACGTCCGTATCGGTGACATCGATGTATTGCACCACGGTCAGGTTCAGCCAGCGATCCGGTTTGCCCGCCATGTCCTTGCCCCAGGGGGCTCGCCACAAGCAAAATGGCGCAGCTTGTGCTGCGGTGGATGTCAGCCCGGCAATCAGGAACGCAACCAGAAAGACAGAACGCATTGTGTGCTTCTCCATAAATCAGCAAGGGCCGCAGACCTGGCCCGGTAGAGCGGTGATGGCGAGACGCGCGAAGCGCAGATAGTACGACTCAGTATGGCAAGGAGTGCAACGCGGCCAGCGGGCTGTGTTGGTGGCTCCAGGCCCCAAGGATTTGAATGCCCATTGTAGAGATGTATACCGACGGTGCCTGCAAGGGCAACCCCGGCCCCGGTGGTTGGGGCGCTTTGTTGCGTTATGGCGATAAAGAAAAAGAACTGTTTGGCGGTGAACCCCACACCACCAACAACCGCATGGAATTGATGGGCGTGATCAAGGGCCTTGCGCTTTTGCTGCGCCCGTGTGAAGTCATGGTGTATACCGACTCGCAATACGTGAAGAACGGCATCGAAACCTGGATTCACGGCTGGAAACGCAACGGCTGGAAAACGGCCGACAAAAAACCGGTGAAGAACGCCGACCTCTGGCAAGAACTGGATACCCAGGTGCAGCGCCATCAGGTGAGCTGGAAATGGGTGAAAGGCCACGCCGGCCATGAATTCAACGAACGTGCCGACCAGCTGGCCAACCGTGGCGTCGACCAGGTGCTGGGTCGCTTGTAAGTTATTGATATAGAAAATATATGCGTCAAATCATTCTTGATACTGAAACGACCGGTCTGCGGGTTGACGACGGCAACCGGATTCTGGAAATCGCGGCGCTGGAAATGGTCGACCGCAAGATCGTGGCCGAACATACGCTGCATCTGTACATCAACCCGGAACGCGACAGCGAAGAGGGCGCCCTGAACGTACACGGTTTGACCACCGGGTTCTTGTCGGACAAACCCAAGTTCGCGGCGATTGTTGATGACTTCCTCAGTTTTGTGGCTGGCTCTGAGCTGATCATCCACAACGCCCCCTTTGACGTGGGCTTTCTGAACGCGGAACTGGGCCTGCTGGGGCGCGGCAAGATTACCGACCATGTCGCCAGCGTGGTCGATACGCTGGCCATGGCCAAAGAACAGTTTCCTGGCAAGCGCAACAGCCTGGATGCGCTGTGTGACCGCTTTGAAGTAGACCGCTCCGCCCGGGTGCTGCACGGCGCGCTGATTGACTGCGAGTTGCTGGCGGAAGTGTATCTGGCGCTTACCCGCGGTCAGGACAGCCTGTTGATTGATTTCCAGCCGGATACCGGCGGTGCTGGCGCGGCGGGCGTCAGCGCCAGCGGTATCGCCCGCAAACCCTTGAAAGTGCTACAGCCGACCGAAGACGAACGCGCTGCGCATGACACGTATCTCAATGATCTGGACAAGATCGTCAAAGGCCAGTGTCTGTGGCGTGCCATCGAGAACCCGGCCCCGGCTGAACCCGGAACCGTGCAATGAGCATCATTGCGCTGTTGCCCGCTGCCGGTAGCGGTAGTCGCATGGGTGCGGCCATTCCCAAGCAATACCTGCCTTTGTGCGGCAAAACGGTGATCGAACACACCGTGGCGGCGCTGCATGCGGTGGACGAGATCGACCACGTTGTCGTGGTGATCTCGCCTGATGACACGCGCTGGGATGAATTGTCCTGGCAGGGTTTTGCGCGGCTCAAGGTCTTGCGTTGCGGCGGCGACAGCCGGGCGGCGTCGGTCTGCAACGGTCTTGCGGCCCTGCGGGATGACGGGCTGGAGGCGCAAAGCTGGGTGCTGGTGCATGATGCCGCCCGGCCGTGTATCTCGCCCGCACTTGTGGCCGGCATGATTGCCGAACTGAAAGACGACCCCGTGGGCGGCATTCTGGCCGTACCTGTGGCAGATACCCTGAAAGCGGCGGATGCCGGCCAGCGCATTGCCGCCACCCGCCCGCGTGATGGCCTGTGGCAAGCGCAAACGCCGCAGATGTTCCGCCTGCAGCCGCTGCATGACGCCCTGGTGAGCGGCATGGGGCCGGACATCACCGACGAGGCCAGCGCCATTGAAAAAACCGGGCAATCCCCAAAACTGGTACACGGTAGCCCCTGGAATCTCAAGGTGACCTGGCCGCAGGATTTGCACCTGGCCAGCCTGATCCTGGCCGGTGCGCAAGCAACAACCAACAAGGATTAAGAAACACATGGCAGAAACACTGGTGATCGAGGGTGGCAGCAAGGCAGAACGCTACCAGTCGCTGGAAAAGCAACTGACAGCCCTGCTTGAGGGTGAACATGACCCCATCGCCCGCATGGCCAATACTGCAGCCGCACTGCAAATGACCTTTGGCTGGCTGTGGATCGGTTTTTACCGCGTAGTGGGCGAGCAACTGGTGCTTGGCCCGTTCCAGGGCCCGATCGCCTGCACCCGCATTGCGTATGGCAAGGGCGTGTGTGGTGGCGCGTGGGCACAGAACAAGACGCTGGTCGTGCCGGATGTCGATGCCTTTCCTGGGCACATTGCGTGTTCTTCTTTGTCGCGCTCTGAAGTTGTGGTGCCGCTGTATGACGCCGACGGCAAAGTCACCGGCGTGCTGGATGTCGACAGCACTGAGCTGGCCACGTTTGACGATGAAGACGGCTACTGGCTGGAACGCCTGATGGCAGTGATGACCGGCGTGCCGCTCAAGGTGGCCGCATGAGAATCGGCCAGGGGTGGGACGTGCACCGGCTGGTGGAAGGCCGCAAGCTGATCCTGGGCGGTGTGGAGATCCCGTTCCACCTGGGTTTGCTGGGGCATTCCGACGCAGATGCGCTGCTGCATGCCATTACTGATGCGGTGCTGGGTGCGGCCGGGCTGGGCGATATCGGCCGGCATTTTCCCGATACCGATGCGGCCTTCAAAGGGGCCGATAGCCGCGTACTGCTGCGTGAAGCGGTGCGCCGCGTGGGCGAGACCGGCTGGGTTATCGGCAATGTCGATGCCAGCATCTTGATCCAGCAGCCCAAAATGGCGCCGCATATTCCGGCCATGGTCGCCAATATTGCGGCAGACCTGGGCGTGACGCCGGCGCAAGTCAACGTCAAAGCCAAGACTTACGAAAAGCTGGGCCCTGTGGGCGCATCGGAAGCAGTAGAAGCGCAGGCGGTGTGCCTGTTGTTGCCGCGCGAATAAGGAGCCAGGGTGAGCACAACGCGTGAGTTGATCTTGCTCGATGGCGGCATGGGCCGGGAACTGGCCCGCATGGGCGCACCGTTCCGGCAGCCTGAATGGTCTGCGCTGGCGCTGATGGAAGCTCCCGAATACGTGCGTCAGGTGCACGACCGTTTTATCGCCGCTGGCGCGCAGGTGATTACCACCAACAGCTATGCCGTAGTGCCGTTTCACGTGGGTGAAGCCGTCTTTGCGGTAGAAGGCAAGCAACTGGCCATGCTGGCCGGCAAACTGGCACGGGATGCCGCCAGCGCGGCGCCCCATGCAGTAAAGGTGGCGGGCTCATTGCCGCCCACATGTGGTTCTTATCGGGCCGATCTGTTTGATCGCAAACAGGCCGACCGCATTCTGGCCTGCCTGATCTCGGGGCTGGCCCCGTCAGTGGATTTCTGGCTGGCAGAAACGCAGAGCACGACCGCAGAAGTAGTGGCGGTGCGGGCTGCGCTCAATCTTCAGCAGCAACGCCAGCCGTTGTGGGTGTCTTACACACTGGAAGACGAAAACCCGGATCTGACCCAGCCGCGTATCCGCTCGGGCGAGTCGGTGGCTGATGCGGTCAAGGTGGCGGTAGAACTGCACGCGGCCGCCATCCTGTTCAATTGCAGTCAACCAGAGGTCATGAGCGGTGCCGTGCGCGCCGCCCGGGCCATGCTGAATCAATTGGGCGTGGATTTGCCGCTGGGCGTCTATGCCAATGCGTTCCCGCCGCAATCTGCAGATGCCCAGGCCAATGGCGAACTTGATGCCCTGCGGCCAGACCTGGACCCGCCGGGTTACGCGCATTGGGCCGCACGCTGGCTGGACGAAGGCGTGAGCATTGTCGGGGGCTGCTGCGGGATTGGTCCGGCGCATATTGCCTGCGTGCATGACGTGATTGCCGGACACCGTCACCCGCACGACTGAACGACGCGCTGCCGTCAGTGGGCGTGAACCGGCAGCCGCGTATCGGGCAAGGGCTGGCCGGTTTCATCCAGCAAGGGCGCGTTGGCCAGCGTACGCATCGCCCATTCCCCCTCTTGCCATTGCAGATAACCACCCAGGCCGGCGTACCAGTCCGGCAGTACCCAGCGTGTGCCAAACGGGGCTTCGTGCCGCGCGGGCCGATGGGTGTGGCCGTGAACCAGCACCTGCGCGTGTGCATGGCGCAAGGCCGCTTCAATGGCCGCCGCGTTTACATCCATGATGCTTTGCATCTTGGCCTGATTGGCCGCGCTCGACTGCGCGCGCAACTGCCCGGCTTTGCGATTGCGCCAGCGCAAGGGCAGGGCCAGCCAGATTGCCTGGGCCCAGCGGCTGCGCACAATGCGGCGGAACTTCATATAGCTCGCGTCATCCGTGCAGTAAGCATCGCCATGCGCCAGCAGCACGGGCGTGGCGTCATCCAGTGTGATCGTCGCCGGGTCTGGCAGGATGGTCAGCCCGGCCGTGCGCGCCAGCCGCTGGCCGCACAGGAAGTCCCGGTTGCCCGGCATGAAATACACCGCCACGCCGGCATCGGCCAGGTGCTTGATGTCCTGGGCCACGGCCGCGTAATACGGTTCGGATAACTGGTCGTCGCCGATCCAGGCGTTAAACAGATCCCCCAGAATGTACAAGCGGCTGGCAGCGCGGGCACGTCCGGCCAGAAACTGCCGGAATGCGTCGGTGGTGGCCGGGTCTGCCGGGGACAAATGCAGATCGGAAATAAACAGGATCGGTCGGGTCATCATGAATGAGGAGCATACAAAAAGCGCGGCCAGATGACCGCGCTTTTTTTGTGAACCGGCATGGCAATGCCGGCAAACGGACTGTTTATTCCAGAACTTCAGCGGTCACGATGGTGACATCGTCACGCGGCACGTCCTGATGGAAGCCCTTGTTGCCGGTCTTCACACCCTTGATCTGGTCAACCACGTCCTTGCCTTCCACTACTTTGCCGAACACGGCATAGCCCCAGCCTTGCGGGGTCGGGGACTTGTAGTTCAGGAAGTCGTTGTCAGACACGTTGATGAAGAACTGCGCGGAAGCAGAGTGCGGCTCCGGTGTGCGGGCCATGGCGACCGTGTAGGCATCGTTCTTCAGGCCGTTGCCGGCTTCGTTCTCGATGTTTTCACGGGTCGGCTTTTGCTTCAGGCCGGATTCAAAACCGCCGCCCTGAATCATGAAGCCGTCAATGACGCGGTGGAACACCGTACCGTTGTAGTGGCCGTCTTGTACGTATTGCACAAAGTTGGCGACGGTTTTCGGTGCCTTGGCTTCATCCAGCTCCAGCACGATATCGCCCATGGAGGTGGAAAGCTTCACTTTGGTCGTCATGGTGTCGTGTCCTTTGAAAGGTTCTGCAAATTACAAAAATCAAACTGATTTACTTGCTGCCGCTGGTGCGGGCGCTCTTGATCAGGATCGGGGTGGCCGGTACATCGCCCGGCACGGTCGGTGCATCGGCAATGGCGTCAACGACATCCATGCCCTTGATGACCTTGCCGAATACCGCATAACCGTAGCCATCACGGCTCGGGTAATTCAGGAAATCGTTGTTCTTGAGGTTGATATAGAACTGGCTGGTGGCCGAGTCTGGATCACCGGTACGGGCCATGGCCAGCGTGCCGCGATCATTCTTCAGCCCGGCCTTGTAGGCTTTGGCTGCTTCGTTTTTGATCGGCGCGCGCGTCGGACGTTCCTTCATGCTGGCGTCCATGCCACCGCCTTGTACCACAAAGTCTTTGACCACCCGATGAAAGATAGTGCCATCGTAGTGTTTGTCTTTTACATATTGCAGAAAGTTGGCGACAGACGCCGGAGCGGCATCCGGGTACAACTCGACGGTGATCGGGCCCTTGGAGGTATCCAGAACCACTTGCGGATTGGCTGCGGCAGCCACGCCGGCGATCAGTGTCAGGCCCAGTGCCAGCAAGAACTTTTTCATGCTTCATGACTCGGTGAGGGGACAAGGCGGCAATGATAGCACGGCAATTTGCTGCCTCCTTGCGCTAGAATGGGCGCAAATCTGTCGCCTCAGTGACTACCGGAACTCTTGCCATGCTGCCTGTCCCCCGCCTGCCCGCCCTGCCTTCCGTTGACCGTCTGATTTCTGAATTCGACGTCATGCTGCGTACGCTGGCGGCGCCGGCCATCAGCGAGCGCGCGCACCCGGATGCCCACATCGATGAAGCCGAACTGACCGAGGCCGACAAAACCCACGCCGCCGGCCTGATGCGGGTGAACCATAGTGGCGAGGTATGTGCCCAGGCGCTTTATCAAGGGCAAAGCCTTACCGCCCGTGACCCGGCCGCCCGCGATGCCCTGCGCCACGCCGCGCATGAAGAAGTCGAGCATCTGGCCTGGACCGAACAACGGCTGCACGAACTGGGCAGCCGCCCAAGTCTGCTGAACCCGTTCTGGTACGCCGGCAGCCTGGCGCTGGGCGTGGCCGCCGGGGTGATCGGCGACAAGTGGAACCTGGGTTTTCTGGCCGAGACCGAACGCCAGGTCGGCGAGCATCTGCAATCCCACCTGCGGGAATTGCCGCCGCAAGACGCCAAGAGCCGCGCTGTGGTCGAACAAATGCATACCGACGAGATGCAGCACGCCCATCTGGCTGAAGAAATGGGTGGCGCGCCGCTGCCCTTGCCCGTGGTGCATTTGATGGCGCAGACCTCCAAAGTCATGACCTCGCTGTCTTATCGCCTGTGATGTAAATCCTCCGGATGGCGGAGGAGTGGTACTTCATCACAGTGTTTTCTTGATACGAATCAATTGTTTGTAAAGTCACGCTGCTGAGCGGAACTTGTTCACAGAGAAGGCCCTGATGCCGCGCGTATAACTGCATGTCATATCACATTGACCACGCAGGTGCGGCATGTCACTCCTTCGATCTCCTTCTGAAATTGTCGATTACATGGCGCATCACGGCACTGAAAAAGCCGTGATGCCGGTATGGCGGCTCGGCCTGATGGCCGTGCTGGGCGGTATGTTTATCGGCCTGGGTACGTTACTGGCCATGGAAGTGGCCGGCGGCGCCACCGGCCTTGCGGCCAGCAATCCTGGCTTGCAGAAATTCCTGTTCGGTGCTGTTTTCCCGCTGGGCTTCATTGCAGTGACGCTGACCGGGGTTGATCTCTTTACCTCTAACTGCGCCGGTGGTTTTACCGCCTGGTGGCAAGGGGGGATTGGCAGCAAAACGCTGACCCGCTTCTGGGTGATCTCGTTTGCCGGTAACGCCATTGGCGCCGTCGCGACCGCCTGGCTGTTTGGTCTGGAAACCCATTTGCTGACCACCGATGCCGCCACGCAATATCTCGTCAACATTGCCAGCGCCAAAGTCTCGCACCCGTTCTGGATGACCTTCACCAAGGGTGTGCTGGCCAATATGCTGGTGTGCGTAGCCTCCATGCAGGGTTACTCGGCCAAGGACACGTTCGGTCGCATGCTGGGCATCTGGTTCCCGGTGATGGCCTTTGTCACCCTGGGCATGGAGCACAGCATCGCCAACCTGTTCATCATTCCCGCCGCCATGATGGCCGGCGCCGATATCAGCCTGAGCCAGTTCATCGTCGGCAACCTGATTCCGGCAACGCTGGGTAACCTCGTGGGTGGTGCCTTGCTGATCGGCCTGCCGTACGCGCTGATTTATCTGCCCCAGCACAAGAAATCAGCACCCGTGAAAGCGCATGAACATCCGGCCGCAGAAGGTTGTGTGCCTGATCTGGTGCCCTGATCCGCTGCACCAGCGTGGCGTCGCCCAACAAAAAAAGCCGCAATCAGCGGCCTTTTTTGTTGGTGGTGCAACTTGCATTGTTTGTTTAATCGTTCAATCCGCCTCGCGGATTTCGAAGTCATGCGTGATATCCGCGGTCTTGCCCAGCATGATCGAGGCCGAGCAGTATTTTTCTGCCGACAGCTTGATCGCGCGTTCCACTTGCTCAGGCTTGAGCGCCTTGCCGGTCACAATGAAATGAAAGTGGATACGGGTGAAGACTTTCGGGTCTTCCGTGGCACGGTCAGAGTCCACTTCCACCACGCAGTCACGCACGTCGGCGCGGCTCTTTTTCAGAATGTGGATGACGTCGTACGTGGTGCAGCCCACGGTACCCATCAGCACCAGTTCCATCGGGCGCGGGCCCAGATTGCGGCCGCCACCTTCGGGCGCGCCATCCATCAGCACCGCATGGCCAGAGCCGGATTCGGCCAGGAAACTGACTGCTTCAACCCATTTCAATCGTGCTTTCATCGTATCCCGCTTGTCTGTCTGAATATCAAGAATATATGTGGTGCCCGATTGTAGCCTTTCAATCGGCAGCGAGACCAGCAGGGGTGGACTTTGCTCCGATTGTCGCACCGCAGCAAATTTGCTTGAAACGATTTAGCTGTTTGTCATATACTGCTATTGCAACGTCAGGGCTTGCCTTGATGTTGTCTCCTCCATCCTCCTTCTTTGGTGGAATTCAGCGCAATCCAGACCAGGATTGCGTTTTTTTTACCACCGTATGTCAGCGTTAGTGTCTCCAGACGTATTCAGGTTTGACAGAGCCTTGAATACAGGGATAAAATCCGCGACTTTCTCCAAATCGAATTGTGGATACGAGCAGTTATGAAAACTTTTTCTGCCAAGCCGCACGAGGTAAAGCGCGAGTGGTACGTCGTTGACGCCACTGACAAAGTGCTGGGTCGTCTCGCGGCTGAAATCGCCAAGCGTCTGCGTGGCAAGCACAAGGCCGAGTACACCCCGCACGTTGATACGGGCGACTACATCGTAGTGGTTAACGCAGACAAACTGCGCGTAACCGGTGACAAGGCAACGTCCAAGATTTACTACCGTCACTCCGGTTTCCCGGGCGGTATCTATGAACGTACCTTCACTGAACTGCAAAACAAGTTCCCGGGCCGTGTGCTCGAGACCGCAGTGAAAGGCATGCTGCCGAAGGGCCCGCTGGGCTACGCCATGCTGAAGAAGCTGAAGGTTTACGCTGGCACTGAGCATCCGCACTCTGCCCAGCTGCCGCAAGTTCTGGATATCTAAGGAAAGCCCAAATGGTAGGTAAATACTATTACGGTACCGGTCGTCGCAAGAGCGCAGTTGCTCGTGTGTTTCTGACCAAGGGCACCGGTAACATCGTTGTTAACGGCAAGCCGCTGGATCAATACTTCGCTCGTGAAACCGGCCGCATGGTCGTTCGCCAGCCGCTGGAACTGACCCAGAACCTCGAATCCTTTGACATTCTGGTCAATGTGGTTGGTGGTGGCGAAACTGGTCAAGCCGGCGCGCTGCGTCATGGCATCACCCGTGCCCTGATCGACTTCTCCGCTGAGCTGAAGCCGACTCTGAAGGCTGCTGGTCTGGTTACTCGCGATGCACGTGAAGTTGAACGTAAGAAGGTTGGTCTGCGCAAGGCCCGCCGTCGCAAGCAATTCTCCAAGCGTTAATTCGCTGCGAGTGTTACTTGCTCAAAAGAACCGCCCCTTGTGGGCGGTTTTTTCATTTTCGGGCTTCGCTCCATGGATTTGTGGGGCGGCTTCATGATTTCATGATGGTTTTTTGACGCCTGACGAGCGGCCCGTGGCGGCAGACTTGCGATGAAGCGTGTTACAGAGATGTCAGTAAGGTTGGCACTTTAGTCTGTTAGAATTATCAGTCTGACTTTTCAGCCACAGGAGAAAGCGAACATGATCAACGTAGGCATTGTTGGCGGCACCGGTTACACCGGGGTAGAACTGCTGCGTCTGCTTTCCCGACATGGTGGCGCCAGAATCAAGGCCGTAACCTCCCGCAAGGAAGCCGGCATGCCGGTTTCTGACATGTTCCCCAGCCTGCGCGGCTGTGTGGATGTGGCGTTTTCCTCGCCGGATGACTCGGACCTCAAGCAATGCGACGTCGTGTTCTTTGCCACCCCGCATGGCGTGGCCATGGCCCAGGCGCGTGAGCTGCTTGAAGCCGGCGTCAAGGTGATTGATCTGGCGGCGGATTTCCGCCTGAAAGACCCCGCAGAATTCCAGAAATGGTATGCCATGGAGCATACCTGCACCGATCTGCTGGCCGAAGCCGTCTACGGCTTGCCCGAAGTGAACCGCGACGCCATCCGCAAAGCGCGTCTGATCGGTATGGCCGGTTGCTACCCGACCTCCGTACAACTGGGCTTCAAGCCGCTGCTTGATGGCGGCAAAAAGCTGATCGACACCCAGACGCTGATTGCAGACTGTAAGTCCGGCGTATCGGGTGCCGGGCGCAAGGCCGAAGTCGGCACCCTGTTTGCCGAAGCGGGCGACAACTTCAAAGCCTATGGCGTGAAGGGGCATCGTCATTCCCCGGAAATGGTGCAGGGGCTGACCGCCATTCACGGCGCGCCGGTGAATCTGACCTTTGTGCCGCACCTGACTCCGCTCATTCGCGGTATTCATTCCACCTTGTACGCACGCATTTTGCCTGAAGCGCGTGATACGGATTTCCAGAAGCTGTTTGAAGACTGCTTTGCCAACGAGCCGTTTGTGGATGTGATGCCCGCGGGCGCCACGCCGGAAACGCGGTCGGTGCGCGGTTCCAACTACGCCCGGATCGCGGTACATCGCCCGGGCAATGGCGACTTGCTGGTCATTCTGGTGGTGGAAGACAACCTGGTGAAGGGGGCTTCCGGTCAGGCCGTGCAGGTGATGAACCTGATGTTCGGCCTGCCTGAGCAGCAGGGTCTCGAAATTGTTCCGTTGCTGCCCTAAGGCCGGCTGACCCATGCGACGACGGCTTTACCGTTTGCAAAGGGCGCGGCTGTCAGCCGCGCCTTTGTCTGTCAAACCCGCGCCCGGTGTCACCGGCCGGCTGCTGCAGCTGACCACGCTGGTCGGCGTATTGTCGGTGGCGGTCGTGGCGGGCGTATGGTGGGGCTATCAGAACGGCGCCCGCCAGGAAAGCGAGCGTCTGGGGCAGGCGGCCAGGGCCTCGCTGGCCAATGCCAGCGCACTGGCGCAAGTCAGCCTGCAACTGGCCGAGAAAACCCAGCAACTGCAAATGGCAGATGCCGCGCGTACGGCGCTGGCCGGTGATCTGTCCAGCGCCCAACAAGAGCTGGCCAGCAGCCGCGAACGCCTTGCGTTTTTCGAGACATTGCTGACGGCCAATGATCGCGCTCATCAGGTCAGCTTTGCCTCCTGTGAGTTTGAGCCGGGCGAGCAAAACAAATGGCATTACCGTCTCACGGTCGTGCAAGGGGTAGACCGGGCGCCAGAGTTTGATGGTGTGCTTAATATTTCTGCCACCAGCAAGGCCAGACCTGCGCGGATCGAATTTGCCCAGCAAACGGTGCGGATCAAGCATTACCAGCGCATTGAAGGGGATGTCACGGTGCCCGATGGCGCGCGGCCAGAGCTGTTTGAGGCCACGCTGGGCGTCAAGGATGCCAGGACCACACTGGCGCAATGTCAGAAGAAAGCCGGAGGAATTTGATGTTCAAGAACAAAAAGGGTAGCCAGCGTATCGACAGCCTGATCGGTCAGGGCAGCGCCGTCAGCGGTGATGTTGTCTTTGCCGGTGGCCTGCGTGTTGATGGCACCATCCGTGGCAGCGTGACTGCTGCTGATGAAAAAAACGGCACGCTCGTCGTCTCGGAAAAAGCCAGGGTTGAAGGCAAGGTGCGTTGCAGCCATCTTGTACTGAACGGCGAAGTCGTGGGCCCGATCGAGTGTTCGCAGTTCGTGGAACTGCAACCGAAAGCCCGGGTCAAGGGCGATCTCACCTACAAGATGCTGGAAATGCATCCGGGCGCGGTGATTGAAGGTCGTCTGATCCCGCTGGCAGGCGCCAGTGTGGTGACCCCGGTGGCAGAGAAGTCGCCGCAGAGCGCGCCAGAGAAAGAAACCGCGCGCGTCTGACGGGCGCCGCATGCATGCGATGCCTGCTTTGTCCGCAAGATGGATTGACCGTCCGCCATGCGAGGCGGATAATCCAACTATATTAGTCAACTATTGCAGGAGCATCCCATGAATGCGGTAGCCGAAATGCCGAGCCCGTTCATTTTCACTGATTCCGCGGCCAGCAAGGTACGCGAACTGATCGAGGAAGAAGGCAATCCCGATCTGAAACTGCGCGTATTCGTGACCGGCGGCGGTTGCTCTGGCTTTCAGTACGGCTTCACGTTTGACGAAATCGTCAACGAAGACGACACCCCGGTTGAAAAGAGCGGCGTGACCCTCTTGATCGACCCGATGAGCTATCAGTACCTTGTCGGTGCTGAAATCGACTACGTCGAAAGCCTGGAAGGTTCGCAATTCACCATCAAGAACCCGAACGCCACCTCCACTTGTGGTTGCGGCTCGTCGTTCTCGGTCTGATCTGACACCACGATCAAATCAAAAAAGGAAGTCTGCGGACTTCCTTTTTTCATGTCTGTCATCCCCATAATGAAGCTTTCGGCCTCACGAGGGCAGGTTCATGTTTGAAGCAGCAGAACTCGGGCATCACATCGACAAGGCCACCTACAAGGCCGAAGAGCCCACCCTGCGGGAAGCATTGCTGGACTTGCAATACCAGATGCACGAACGCGCAGCGCGCTCTGTGGTGATCTTGCTCAGCGGCGTGCCTACCGCCGGCAAGGGCGAAATGGCCAACAAGCTGATGGAGTGGATGGACCCGCGGCACATTGCCACCCATGCGTTCAGCACGCATCCGCAAGACGATGCCGGCCGTCCCGGCATGTACCGCTTCTGGCGCAGCCTGCCGCCCAAAGGCCAGATCTCCATCCTGTTTGGCGGCTGGTATACCGGCCCTGTCTGGGCGGGTGAACACCAGCAAGCCCCGGCCACCTTGCAGCGAGAGGCAGAAAAAATCGCACGCTTTGAGCGCATGCTGGCTTCAGAAGGCGTGCTGTTGCTCAAGTTCTGGCTGCATTTGTCGGCCGACGAACTGAAAAAGCGCATGAAGGCGCTATCGGATAATCCGCTCACCGCCTGGCGCGTGGCCGATGAGGATCATGCCTACCTCAAACACTATGAACGCAATCTGGATGGTGCCCGCAAGCTCTTGATGGCGACCAATCTGGCGGACGCACCGTGGCGGGTGGTGGAGTGCGTGGATGAGAATTTCCGTGCGCTGACCGTGGGCCGGCAGTTGAAAGATGCGCTGGCGCATCATCTGGCCCAAGGCGAGCAGGGTACGACGCGGGTGGACGCCCCACCTTTGTTGCCGCCGGTGGATGGCCTGCGGCTGCTCGACACCCTCAAGCTCGATCATGAGCTCGACAAGAAAGACTATCTGCAAGAGCTGGAAGCCCTGCAGGGGCGCCTCAACGGGCTGAGCCGTGAACCGGGCTTCAAGGATATGGCCGTGGTGGTCGCGTTTGAGGGCATGGACGCGGCCGGCAAGGGCGGCAGCATCCGCCGGATTACCGGCGCGCTGGACGTGCGCAGTTATCAGGTGGTGCCCATTGCGGCCCCGACCGATGAGGAAAAAGCGCAGCCCTGGCTCTGGCGTTTCTGGCGGCACGTGCCGGCGCGCGGCCGGTTTACGGTGTTTGACCGCACCTGGTATGGCCGGGTGCTGGTCGAGCGCATTGAAGGCTTTGCCCATGTGCCCGAATGGATGCGGGCCTACAACGAGATCAACGACTTTGAAATGCAGCTCGATGCCGCCAACGTGATCGTGGTGAAATTCTGGCTGGCGATTGATCAGGATGAACAGCTCCGGCGGTTTCAGTCGCGTGAAGCAATTGGCTACAAACGCTTCAAGATCACCGATGATGACTGGCGCAACCGCGAGAAATGGAGCCAGTACGTTGAAGCCGCCAGCGACATGGTCGAGCGCACCAGCACGCCACATGCGCCCTGGCACCTGATCGGCGCCAATAACAAGTATCATGCGCGAATCAGAGTGCTGCGGACCCTGTGTGAGGCCATTGAGGCCCGCCTGGCCCGGCAGCATGCGGCCGATAAAACCGCGCACAAGAAAAAGTAAACGCAGAATCCTGAACCTGACGCCGGCGCCGCAATGCGCCGCGCGTTTTTTGCTTGCCGGAGACTAGTGCATGAAACCCATCCTTGATGCAGCCGTGCTGGACCAACTGTTTGCCAACGCGCGCACCTACAGCCATTTCAAGCCGCAGGAAGTCACTGACGCCACCCTGCAGCGCCTGTATGAACTGTGCCGTTATGCGCCGACTGCGGCCAACTCCAACCCGGCCCGCTTTGTGTTCGTCAAATCGCAAGCCGCCAAGGAAAAGCTCAAGCCTGCGCTGTCTGCCGGCAACGTTGATAAAACCATGGCTGCACCGGTGACTGTGATCGTCGCCTATGACCTGGAATTCTACGAGCAATTGCCCAAGCTGTTTCCGCATGCCGATGCGCGCAGCTGGTTTGCCGGTAACGATGCCGCCATCCAGAGCACGGCATTCCGTAACGGCAGCCTGCAAGGCGCTTACCTGATCGAAGCCGCCCGCGCGCTGGGTCTGGATTGCGGCCCGATGTCCGGGTTCGATAACGCCGCAGTCGATGCCGCCTTCTTTGCCGGCAGCAGCTGGAAATCCAACTTCCTGATCAACCTGGGTTATGGGGACGATACGCAACTGCACCCGCGCAATCCGCGTCTGGATTTCGACGAAGCCTGCCGTATCGATTAAGCTTGTCTCCGGCCGCCCACCTGCGGCCGGTGAGCGCGCCCGCGCAACACGGGCGCGCTACGCACAGAACAATGATAAAGCCGCGCCGGGTGTGCTAACCTGGCATCGGCCGTGGATGCGCGCATCCACTTTGGGGATCGCAAGCAAGATGAGTGACTGGAGCGTCTGGAAAGCGCTGGAAGACTGGCGCAACCGCAAGCACGAACTCGACCCGATGTTTGCCGCTGCCGGCGTTGCGCCGGAGCTGGAATCCATGGTGTCGCGCGTGCTGGTGGACATTCGCCGCGCTCCGCCTACCGCGCCGCTGGCCAGCGGCAACAAGCCGCAGGATGACGACGAATATCGCCGTTACACCGAGGCCTTTTACCGGCATTACGACGACAGCCTGTTCAAGGCCGAGTCTTTGCTGCGCCACCCCTGGGTGCCCGAAGCCGAACCCCTGGCGCGCAATGTGCGTAACGAAGTCACGCGCATGCGCCAGGCCATGGAAGCCAACCCGGGCAAGCCGCCTGATTTCAGCCGCCTTGAAACCGCGCTGGGGCATTACCTCAAGCTTGATGACCCGGCGCTGCCGATCAACCCGCAAATGCTGGCGGCGCGCAAGCAAACGCTGACCGAAATTGCAGGCTACCCCTTGCTGGTGCAGCACTCGCAATCGCACCAGTTCAATGATCTGCTGCCGCCCATGGCGTCAGAATCGTTTGAGGCTGACTACAACCAGCATCTGCAAGCGTATCTGGAAACGCCCTGGCTGCACTCGCGCCTGATCACGCAGTGGTATGCCACGGTGGCCGTTGAAATGGCCATGGCAAAGCGCAAGCGTGATGCGGTGAACGATGAGCGCCTGCGTGAAGGCCTGGGCTGGCGCTGGCCGGCCCCGTCGGTCTGGCTCAAGGATTTCGACCAGGCTGACCAGATGTGGTACCTGGTGCTGGTCATCATCGCCATTGCGGCGCTGTTCATGGAGTGGTGGCTGCTGGCGTTTGCCATCATTGTGTGGATGAACCTGTCGCTGGCGGCATTCCGGCGCGAGCAAAAAGAAATTGAACGCCGGCGTGCCCATGTGGTGGCCCGGCTGCATTTGCTCAAGAAAGTGCGCGACCGCTTTGCCAACGGCCACACGCCACTGGAACGGCTGGAAACCCAGTTGCATCAGCTTGATGAGGGCGACCTGCTCAACGAGCGCATGCTGCAGCTTTTGCATCTGCATCAGCACACCGCCTGACCGGGTTCTGCGCAAAAGCGGGGTAAGGCTGGCGCGGCTGCGGTAAAATCACGCCTTTCTTGCAAGCCGCAGCCATGTCCGCCCGTCCCGCCCCACTGGAAATCCTTCAGCACGTGTTTGGTTACCGCGATTTTCGCGGTATGCAGACTGATATCGTCCAGCATGTGACAGAGGGTGGCGATGCGCTGGTGCTCATGCCCACTGGCGGCGGCAAATCATTGTGTTACCAGATTCCGGCGCTGGCCCGGCCCGGCTGCGCCGTGGTGGTGTCGCCGCTGATTGCGCTGATGCAAGACCAGGTGGATGCCTTGCGGCAACTGGGCGTCTCTGCCGCGTTCCTGAATTCCACCCTGAGCCAGGAAGAATCCCGCGAAGTTGCCCAGGCCTTCGTCAACGGCGATCTCCAGCTTTTGTATGCGGCACCAGAGCGTCTGGTGACGCCCTCGTTCATGTCGCTGTTGCAACAAGCGCAGATTGCGCTGTTTGCCATTGATGAGGCGCACTGCGTTTCGCAATGGGGCCATGATTTCCGCCCGGAATACCTGGGTTTGTCCGTGCTGGCCGAGCAATTTCCGGGCGTGCCGCGCATTGCGCTGACCGCGACGGCGGACCACGCTACGCGTGAAGAAATCGTCACGCGGCTGGCCTTGCAGAACGCCCGCCAGTTCATCACCAGTTTTGACCGCCCCAACATCACCTACACCATTGTCGAGAAAAAGAACGCGCGTGATCAGTTGCTGACGCTGTTGCGGCGCGAGCATGAAGGCGATGCCGGTATTGTGTACTGCCTGTCACGCAAGAAGGTGGAGGAAACCGCCGCCTGGCTGCGTGAGCGCGAGATCAAGGCGCTGCCGTACCACGCCGGGCTGGATGCCAGCACGCGCGCCAGGCACCAGCAATTGTTCCTGCGCGAAGAAGGCGTAGTGATGGTGGCGACCATTGCGTTTGGCATGGGCATCGACAAACCCGATGTACGTTTTGTGGCGCACCTGGATCTGCCCAAGAGCATCGAGAACTACTACCAGGAAACCGGCCGCGCCGGGCGCGATGGCCAGCCTGCCACGGCCTGGATGGCCTACGGTCTGAATGATGTCGTACTGCTGGCCGAAATGATCGAGCAAGGCAACAGCGGCGACATCCAGAAACAGGTCGAGCGCCGCAAACTGGATGCCATGCTGGGGCTGTGCGAGGCCACGGATTGCCGCCGTCAGGCGCTGCTGGGTTACTTTGGCGAGCACATCGCGCCGTGTGGCAACTGTGATAACTGCCTGAACCCACCCCAACTGACCGATGTGAGCGAGTCAGCGCGCAAGGCGCTGTCGTGCGTGTTCCGCACCGGCAACCGTTTTGGCGTCGGGCATCTGGTGGATGTCTTGCGCGGCAAGCTCAATGACAAGGTCAAAAGCTGGCAGCACGACAAAACCAGCACTTTTGGTATTGGCCAGGATATCGATGAACCCACCTGGCGGGCCATCTACCGCCAATTGCTGGCCAAAGGCGCACTGCAAGTCAGTGGTGATGGCCATGGTGGCCTGGCCCTGGGCGATGCTGCCCGGCCTATTTTGCGGGGCGAAGCACCGCTGTACCTGCGTGCCCGTACCGAGAAATTCAAGGTGCGTGAGCGCGATAGCAGCGAGTTCCTGGAGCCGGAAGACAAGCAACTCTGGGCCGCCTTGCGCCGCAAACGCAAGGAACTGGCTGATACGCAAAACGTACCGGCCTACGTGATCTTTGCCGACGCCACACTCAAGGAAATGGTCCGCCTGCGCCCAGCAGACCGCTACGAAATGGCGCGCATTTCCGGCGTGGGTGATCGCAAGCTGGAAAAATACGCCGATGATTTCCTGGCGGTGATTGCCGAGCGGGGCTAAGCCCGCCCGGTGTGATTGATCCAGCCCGGCTGATCAGGCCGGATCACGCAGCAAGGCCAATGCCGTCACGCGGCTTAGACGGCGCCGCTCCCATGCGGTGACCGCACCCGCCAGCACCACGCCGCTAACCACGCTGATCAGCGGCAACCAGCCATTGAATTGCACCGGCAAATCCAGCACCTCTTTGCCCAGCGCCCAACCGGCAACGCTGGCGCCCAGCCCCGCGACCAGGCCGGCGACGGCACCAATGGCCAGACCTTCCCAGCGCTGAATCGCCGCAATGTGGTGCCGCTGCGCGCCCAGCGCCCGCAGAATGGCAACTTCACGCTGCCGCTCCGGCGCCGTGGTTTCCAGCGCGGCCACCAGTACCACCAGGGCGGCGACGAGGCAGAACACAAACACCAGACTGAGTGCGCTGGTGGCCAGACCCAACACGCGGCGTACCTCGGCCAGCACTTCGCCCACATCAATGACGGTGACGTTGGGGTAGGCGGTGACAATCTGCGGGATCAGCGCGGTCTTGTCCGGCGGCAAATAAAAGCTGGTGATCAGGCTGGTGGGCAGATTGCGGAACAGCGCGCGCGTACCGGTCACGAAGAAATTGACCCTGAATGAATCCCAATCAACCTTGCGCAGATTGATCACCCGGGCGGTGACCGGCGTGCCGGCAACATCAAAGGTCAGCTCGTCACCCACCTTGATATGCAAGGTCTCGGCAATGCCGCTTTCGACCGAGAACCCGGGCTCGGATTCGCGCAGCGGCACGCCGGCGACCAGCCGGTTGTCCTCGCGCAGGGTGTCGCCCCAGGACAGGTTGAACTCACGCTCCGCCAGTTGGCGGGCCCGATCTTCCTTGTAGCCATCCAGCTTCACCGGCTGGCCGTTGCGTTGCGTCCAGCGGCCACGAATCATGGGTTGCAGCGGCGCATCGGTTACACCGCCGGCTTGTAGCGTGTGGCCAAAAGCAATGGCCTGGGCTGGCTGGATATTGATCGCAAACTGGTTGGGTGCACGCTCCGGAATCTTGCTTTGCCAGCTGGCGAGCAGATCGTGTTCCACCACCGTCAGCAGCCACACGCCTAGCAGGCCCATTGCCAATGCCGCCATTTGTGCCATGGATAACCAGCGCCGCCGGATCAACTGACGCAAGGCAATGCGCGCCGCAAAACCGCGGCTGAACCGCCCCAGCAAGGCAAGGCACGCCCAGCCCAGCAAAGCAGAAACAACCAGCGCCCCGCCCATGGCCCCAAGCACAATCAGCGTGAGTTTAAGCCGGCCGCCCAGCCAGAACATCAGCGCAATGGCGCACAGGCCGGCCAGCAACCAGGTGGCCCAGACCGAGGCCGGGGCACTGCTATCGTGCCGCAGTACGCGTATGGGGGGCGTGCGGGCCAGTTGCAGCAAGGCCGGCCCGGCCGTGCCCAGCAGCAAGATGCCACCCAGCCCGGCGGCAACCAGCCAGTGCCATGCATCACCCGGCGGCAAGGGCGCCGGCAGGCTGTTGCGCACCAGCCAGGCCAGGGTTGCCTGGGCCGCCCAGCCCAGCGCGCCACCGACCAGGGCGGCCAGCAGCCACAGGATCAACAATTCGGCCCACAGCATGCTGGCGATACGCCGGCGCGAGGCGCCAATGGCGACAAACAGCGCAACCGCATCGGTCTGGCGCAGTGCATGGCGGCGCGCGGCCAGCAAAACGGCGGCAGACGCCAATGCCGCAGCCAGCAGGGTGACCAGGCGCAGAAAATCCTCCGCCCGCTCCAGCGTGACCTTGACCTCAGGCCGCGCGCTGCGGACGTCTTCCAGCCGTTCACCGCGTTGCAGCTGGGCGTGGGTGGCCTGCTTCCATTGCGTGATTGCTTGCGGCGTGCCAGCCACCAGCAGGCGATAGCGCACCCGGCTGCCAAAGCCGAGCAAGCCGGTTGCCGGCAGATCGGCCGCATTCATGGTCAAACGCGGCTGGGTGCTGGAGAAATCCAGCGCGGCGTCGGGTTCTTTATCCAGCAGGGCTGCGACCTTGAAGTGGCTCAGACCCAGATCAAGCGTGGAACCCACCTTGAGGCCCAGCAGCACGGCAAGCCGCGGATCAATCCAGACTTCGCCCGGTGCCGGGATGCCATTGGCCTGACGCACGCCCGTGTCCGCTTGCAGCGTAACCGTGCCGCGCAGCGGGTAACCGGCATTCACCGCCTTGATCGCCGCCAGCCGGGTTTTGCCATTGCCGCTGACCATGCTGGGGAAGCCGGCAGTCTGCGTGGTGAGCAGCTGCGCCGTCACCGCACTTTGCTGGTAATGCGCAGGCACCGGGTGATCGGCAGACAGTACGGCATCGGCTGCTAGCAAGGTATTGGCCTGGGCGTTCAACAGGCTGCCCATGCGTCCGGTCAGAATGCCGACGGCGGTGAGCGCCGCGACGGTCACGATCAGCGCAGCCAGCAGCGTACGGTAGTCGCCGGCCAGCAGGCCTCGCCAGAAACGGCGCCAGGTCAGCCGCCAGATCATGCTGCAACCCATTCAAGCATGCGGCCGGCGTCCAGACGTAACCGCGCGCCGCAGCGGGCAGCCAGCGTTTCATCGTGCGTGACCAGCACCAGCGTGGCGCCGGTTTCGCGGTTCAGTTCAAACAGCAGATTGGCCACGTGCTCGCCAGTGTGGCTATCCAGGCTGCCCGTGGGTTCGTCGGCGAACAGGATGTCTGGCTGTGTGGCAAAGGCGCGTGCCAGCGCCACCCGTTGTTGTTCGCCGCCAGAGAGCGTGCGCGGCGTGTGATCCAGCCGCCTGGCAAGGCCTACGCGGTCCAGCCAGTGGCGGGCGGTTTCACGCAGTGATGACGCCGGGGCTTTGTTGCCCAGCAGTTCCAGCGGCAGCATCACGTTTTCCAGCGCCGACAGTTCCGGTAACAACTGGAACGACTGAAAAACAAACCCCGCATGCGCGCCGCGCAGCCGCGCGCGGCCGTCTTCGTCCAGCGTCGACAACGCCTGGCCGGCCAGCCGTACTTCGCCATGGCTGGGGGTATCCAGGCCCGCCAGCAAAGAGAGCAGGGTGGATTTGCCCGAGCCCGAGGCCCCCACAATGGCCAGGCTCTGCCCACGTGTGAGTGTGAACGAGATATCGTGCAGAATGTCGATGGTTTCATCGCCGGCCATGACGCGCTTGCCCAGCGCATCGGCCGCCAGCATGTCAGGAGAAACAGAATTGCGTAGATCGTTCATTGTGGCTGCTTTGATCCTGTTGATCAGCAAAGTGGCGTTCGCAGCGGCTGCCGCGCCGGTCATGCTGGTGTTTGGCGATAGCCTGTCTGCAGGTTACGGGCTGGCGGCCGATCAGGCCTGGCCGAGCTTGTTGCAACGTGATCTTGCCGGCACGAAAACGCCGTATCGCGTCGTCAATGCCAGTGTGTCTGGTGAAACCACTGCGGGCGGGCTGACCCGGCTGCCTGCCGCGCTCAAAGAACATCATCCCCGGCTGGTGGTGCTGGAGCTGGGCGCCAACGATGGCTTGCGCGGCCTGCCGGTTGATGCTGCGCAACGCAACCTTGCCCGGATGATCGAACTGGCACAAGCCGCTGGCGCCAAAGTCCACCTCATCGGCATGCAGATGCCGCCCAATATGGGCCCGGATTACACCCGCAACTTTGCCAATATGTACCCGGCGCTGGCCAGGCAGTATCGCACCGGTTTGACGCCGTTCTTGCTGGCGCCGGTCATCACGCATCCGGATCTGTTCCAGGCCGACCAGCTTCACCCCACGGCTGCGGGCCAGCCGTTGCTGGCAACGCAAATCCGCAAGGATCTGGCGCCCTTGCTATGACACAGGCTTTGCTGGCGTAAGACAACAAAAAAGGTGCGAAGATTCGCACCTTTTTTTATCAGGATCACATTCAGTTGCGATCCGCCGGGCCCGCCGGTTGGGTTTCCACAACCTTGACCACCTGTTCCACGCCGGAGACCACGCTGGCAGCCTGTGCTGCACGGTCTGCGACATCCGGTTTGGCAATGCCCATCAGGTACACCACCTTGCGCTCGGTGATGACCACCAGGTGCAAGCCGCTGGAATCCATGCCGCTCTGGCTGACAATGGATGTTTTCACGCGCGTGGTCAGTTGCGTATCGTTCAGGCGGTCGGTGGTCGAAGAGACCGGCCCGACCACGGTTGCGTTGACCACACGGCGCACGCCAGGCTGGCTTTGCGCAATCTGCTGCACGCGGTTGTGAGCATCGGCATTGGGCACTTCACCCGTCAGCAACACCACACCGTTGAAGATGTTTACGTTTACGTGCGCCTGGTCTTTCCAGGTGTCGTTGATATTGGCGCCGATGCGGTTGCCCAGATCGACGTCGGTCTTGATGGTTTCGCTCGGGCGCGGATCAGTACCAATCAGCACACCCAGCGCAGCACCACCGGCAAACACCAGCGGCACACACCCTTGCAGGCCAATCAGGACAGCGGCACCGGCCGCGGCCAGCAGTTTTTTATTGATCAACACGGTCATTCCTTATTCGCCCCCTAGCAGCAAATAGTCGATAGCGTCACACATCGCATGAATGATGGTGACATGCATTTCCTTGATACGCGCACTGCGTTCCACAGGTACGCACAGCAATGTGTCTTCGTTGGAGAGAATGTCGGCCACCTGGCCGCCATCACGTCCGGTCAGCGCAATTACGCTCATCTGCCGATCATGGGCCGCGTGTATGGCAGAGATCACGTTGGCAGAGTTCCCGGAGGTCGAGATTGCCAGCAGCACATCGCCAGCCCGGCCAATGGCGTGGACCTGGCGCGAGAACACCATGTCGAAGTCGTAATCGTTGGCAATGGCCGTCATGGCCGAGGTGTCCGTCGACAGTGCAATGGCCGACAGGCCCGGGCGCTCGCGTTCAAAGCGGCCGACCATTTCGGTGGCAAAGTACTGGGCGTCTGCGGCAGAACCGCCGTTGCCGCAGGTCAGAATCTTGCCGTCGGCAATCAGAGTCTGCATCAGGCGCTCAGCCGCCTGGGCAATTTGCGGCGCCAGAATCTCGCGCGTGAGTTCAGCGGCGCTGATCCCGTCGTCAAAGTGCTGGCGCACGCGTTGCATCAAATCCATTCAGTCAATATCCGTCAGAAGCGTCGATACAGTTTTTCAACCATTCAAACCGGCTGCCTTCAATGAGCAGTGCATCAAAGCGGCAGGGCGGCTGGGGCTGCAATTGGGCCAGATAAAGGGCAGAGGTGGCAAGCAGTCTGGCTTGTTTGGCCGGGGTGATGCTGAAAGCCGCCCCGCCAAAGCGCGTGTTGCGGCGCTGGCGTACTTCAACAAATACCAGCGTTTCGCCATCTTGCGCAATCAAGTCGATCTCACCAAAGCGGCAATGCCAGTTGCGCGCCAGGATGACAAGCCCGCGCGCAGTGAGGAAATCCGCCGCGCGCGCCTCGGCGATATCCCCTTGCTGCCTCATGGCGCAGAGGCGGGGGCAGAGGCAGAGGGCGTTTCGGAATAACCCGGTGCTTCAGCATTGGGAATGCTGACCGACAAGGTGCCGGGGATCAGTTCGCGCTGGATGACATTGTGAGTGTCCATGCGCAAGCGCCCGCTCAAGCCATCGGGAATGGCAATCTGCCCCGGCGGTGTGACCAGCAGCGCAGCGGCGATCTTCCAGGCATCCACGCCCATGGCAAACAGGCGCTCCAGACCGTTGGACGGCGAACGCGCATGTTCATAAATCTTGTATTCCGGATTATCCGGGTTGATCAGCCAGGGCATGTCCAGATAATGAATGCCCGCCAGATCCAGCAGCGCCGTGGTGGCCTGCTTGCCGGTGTTGATCTGGCTGGTGGCGTAAATAGGCCGCCCGGTACCAATAAACGGCCGCACCCGCCGCGCCATGCGCTCATCCATCGCCAGAAACACCGCATCGATATCGGCCAGATCCAGCTGCGCCTTCAGTTGTGGCATATCTTTGGTGCCCAGCTTGATCACCGACGCGCCCTCAACCCCCTGTTGCCGCCAGCCATCGGTAAAACCCTGCGTCATGCGCAAGGGCAGGGCGCCGTCTACCGACACCACCATCGGGTGCGCATAGCCATCTGCCCGGATCTGCTGCGCCACCTGCGCCGCCTCGGCCTCGACCGACAAGCTGAAGCTATACAGATGCAGCTGGCGCGGAGTCTCGCTATCAAAGCTGTTCAGGGCCAGCACGGGAAACGAGAACTCGCCGCTATCAGCCAGTTTGTTGACCGCGCTTTTGGTCAACGGCCCGATCACCGCCGCCGCACCCATCTGGCTGGTCCGTTCAAACTGCGCCAGGATGTCTTCATCGGCATCGGTCGTATCAAAAATGCGCAAGGGCGGCTGATTGCCATCGGATAACGCAGACTCTGCGGCAAACAGCCCGGCCTTGATCGCCTCTACCGCCGGGCGCCAGGCCTTGGCTTTGGCCGGCAGCAGCACGGCAATAAAATTGCCGCCCTTTGCGGGGGCGGCTTGCGGGCTGGAGGCGCTGGCGCTGGCCGGTGCAGACACCGGCGCACTAGCAACCTGGCTGGCATTTGGGGACTGTGCGGGGGCAGAAGCGATCCGGAACTGCACCACGGGCTCCGCATGCAGCGGACTGGCCGCCAGCATGGTCAAGCCGTATAGTACGGCCGCGACACCGCGCATTACCGCAGGGAGAACCCGAGCGTGCATACAGAGCCTTTATTTGTCAGTAAGTCTTCATTATATGTGGTGGCCACGCCCATCGGAAACCTGCAGGACATGACCCCCAGGGCCATCGACATTCTGCGTGGCGTAGATGTCATTGCGGCAGAAGATACCCGCGTTACCGGCCAGCTACTCAAGTATTTTGGCATCACCACGCCCATGATCAGCTTGCGTGAACACAACGAGCGCGCAATGGCAGAAAAACTGGTGCAGCGCCTGCACGCGGGCGAAGCCATCGCCCAGGTTTCAGACGCCGGCACCCCCGCGATCTCTGACCCCGGTGCACAACTCGTTGCCGCGGTGCATGCAGCGGGCCTGCGCGTCGTGCCCGTGCCCGGGGCCTCGGCCCTGACCACCGCACTGTCTGGTGCCGGCTTTACCTGCCCGCACACCCTGTTTTATGGTTTTTTACCGCCTAAATCACGCCAGCGCCAGGACGCCATCGCCCCGCTCACCGGCTTGCCGTACGCCACGGTCTTTTACGAAGCACCACACCGCATCCTCGACACCCTCAAAGACCTGGCTGACGGCTTTGGCCACGACCGCATCGCCCTTATCGCCCGCGAACTGACCAAAACCTTCGAAACCCTGCGCCGCGCCCCGCTGGGCGAACTGTTGCCCTGGGCCGAGGCCGACAGCAACCAGCAACGCGGCGAATTCGTCATCGTCATCGACGCCGCCCCACCCGCCGCGCCAGACGAAACCAATGCCCACGACCACGTATTGCAACCCCTGCTGGCAGAACTGCCGCTAAAACAAGCGGTTGCCCTGGCCCAGAACATCACCGGCGCCCCCCGCAACGCCCTGTACGAACGCGCGCTGGAACTCAAGAAAGACATGCAAACGTAACAAGCACTTGCCAGCCGGACACCATCTGGTTGATAATCCCGCCTCCTGCCCGAGTGGTGGAACTGGTAGACGCGCCGGACTCAAAATCCGGTTCCGAAAGGAGTGTCGGTTCGATTCCGACCTCGGGCACCAGATTCCCTTCCAAGGAAGTCCAAGGAAGGCTCAAAACCCCAGAAGAATCAACGCTTTTGGGGTTTTTTGTTTCCAGCGCTGTCCAACAGCGACCATGGAAATCCAACACTCATTGGTATACGCTTAGGTATATCTTCGGTTCGATAAAGAATCGTATACCTATGCCGCGTATAACCAAGCCCCTGACTGACGCCGACTGCCGTAACGCCCGCCCGCGAGACAAGGATTTTTCTCTGTTTGACGGGGGTGGTTTGCACCTTCTGGTCAAGAAAAACGGCACCCGTTCTTGGCGTTTCAAGTACACCAAACCCAGCGGAAAGCCTGGATTGACCGCATTTGGTGACTATCCCACGCTGACTTTGTCATCGGCTTCAGCCGAGGAGCTGCTTCGGCACGCCATTTCCTGAATCTGGCCGACACATTGCTAAAAACACATCCGGGGGATACGGCTTCCTTTTTAAAGCGCAGCCATAGTTTTGCTCTGTTGTTTGACACCGTTGCGACAGGGCAGCTGGACAACTTACAACTCGGCATCCTTTCCTCGACTGAGTCCGCATTTCATTTCGTGGCCAGTCGAGAGCGCCGTATTAGTTTCCCGGTGGTGGCACTGCAACACGCTGAGGCTCGTCCTTAACCTCGCATGCGCGTTCAACAGTGCTCTTATTCCTGGTGGCCAGTCTAGAATTGCAGAGTCGCCCCCTGGAATTTCCACGGATGATTCGCCGCCACTCACCGCGTGATTTGCATATAACGCACGCCTACTCGGTCTGGCGGGATCATGCCTGGTTTTGGGGCGCGATCGTTTTTTTGGGCATGCTGACCATCGTACTGGTGGTGTGGCTGTTTGAACCCGCACCTCCCAAAACCATTGTTATCAGCGCTGGCCCGCCTGACGGCTCGTTTTTACCCGCTGCCGAAGAATATAAAAAGATTCTGGCGCGCAATGGCATCACCCTTAAAGTACTGCCCTCAGATGGCTCCCTGCAAAACCTGCACCGGCTGCTTGACCCGCACCAACACGTGGATCTGGCGCTGGTCCAGGGCGGCGTTGCGCAAGGGCTGGATACTTCATCGTTGATGTCATTGGGTAGCGTGTTTTATGCGCCGATTGTGGTGCTGTATCGTGGCCCGGAAGTCACCCGGCTGGCGCAGTTGCGAGACAAGCGCATTGCCATCGGCCGTGAAGGTGGCGGCACCCGGGTTATCGCGCTGAATTTGCTGAAGGCGAATGGCATAGAACCCGGCGACGGTACCACGCTGCTGCCTTTCGACGGTCAAGAGGCGGCGCGGCAGGTCGCCATTGGCAAGCTCGACGCCGCGTTTTTCAATGGTGACTCTGCTACACGCGGGCTCATGCTGCGGCTACTGCAAATTCCGGGGGTGAAGGCCATGAGTTTTGAGCAAGCAGCGGCCTATACGCGCTTGTTTCCGTATTTGAACCAGATTGATCTGCCACCCGGTGTGCTTGATCTGGGCCGCAATCAGCCGCCCGCTACCGTACATTTGATCAGCCCCATGGTCGAGTTGGTCGCACGGCCCAATCTGCATCCGGCCATTTCAGACTTGTTGATCGAGGCCGCGCAAGAAGTACATGGCCCTGGCAGCTTGCTGCAACACAGTGGTGAATTCCCCAGCCCGATCGAACATGAATACCGCATCAGCGAAGACGCGGCGCGTTATTACCATTCGGGCAAAAACCTGTTGTACCGGAATTTGCCATTCTGGGCCGCCAGCTTGCTTGACCGCACGCTAGTGCTGCTCATCCCGTTGGCGGTGCTGGTTTTTCCGACGCTGCGGCTGTTGCCTGCGATTTACCGCTGGCGGGTACGCTCGCGAATATACCGCTGGTATGGCTTGCTGATTGCCATCGAGCGAGAAGCGCTGGGGTCAGTCGCGCCAGAAAAACGCGAAGAACTGATCAAGGAACTGGACCATATTGAAGAGAATATCAACCGTATCAAAATGCCGCTGGCGTATGCCGATGGCTTTTACGTGTTGCGTGAACATGTTGGTTTTGTCCGGGCACGTCTGACTGGCGAACATTCGCAGCACTTCTGAGCGCATACTCTGGTCCGCCGAACAAACGCTGGTCTAGTACCTCCAGACTAAAGTCGAGACCGCGCAGTAACCGCGTTGATGTACTTAATCTACACACCAGGGAAGGCACGATGGGCCTGGATATTTTTGCTTACAAAGCGCTGCACGCGGTCAAGAAGCGGAGCGATGATGATGACGGTGATGAGCTGATCGCCTTCTATAAAAACCCGGATTTTGCCGGGCGGGCGGATGATATTGACGAGAGTTCACTTTACGAAGCGCAGGATAGTGTTGAGTTCCGGGCGGGAAGTTATAGCTGGTACAACTGGTGGCGAGAGCAATTGGCCAGGATTGCCGGTTACCCGGCAGTAGCCGCGCCGGGAGGGCAGAGTCAGGCGCCGAGCCATGCCCAGGGGGCCTGGAATGCGACCAGCGGACCTTTCTGGGAGTTGATTCATTTCAGTGATGCCGAAGGCGTGATTGGTACTGCGATCTCCAGAAAACTGGCAGCAGACTTTGCGGCCTTTGAACACAAAGCCAGATACTGGTGTCCAACCGATGACTGGTATGCACTCTACCTGGAGTGGAAAAAAGCCTTTGAATATGGGGCGGCCAATGGCGCAGTCGTGTTTTGCTGAATCGTTGGGCATCACTTGAGCGCTGGTTTCGCGGCAAGGGCTTGGGATTCGGCTTGTACGCTTGCTGTAGTAGATGCCCGGAGTAGTTGGCGGAGGGCGATGAAATGAAAAAGCCCTCGAATGAGGGCTTTTTCTATGCTGCGGGCCTGCGTGAATTGCAGCAGGCTCAGGCTTTGCTGCTTGCAATGCCATAGCGCGGAGCGGGTATGGCGTTGGCGAATTTTGGCGCCAGAGTGCGGCGATCCGCTTCCCAGCGTGCCCAGTCGTCACCGTCGTGCAGTGTCGGGATCGTCACCAGTTCGCCCTGATCAAGGCCAGCCAAGGCAGCGTCCACCAGGTCTTCGGCGGTCATGGTACTGGCGGCTTCTTTTTGTTTGGCGTAGCCCGCCACATCCCAGAATTTAGTGGCGGTCGCCGCCGGCAGCACGGTCTGGATGCGCACACCTTTATCCGCAAGATCACGCTGCAGCGCATGACCAAAGCTCAATACATAAGATTTAGAGGCGCTGTACACCCCGTTCAGGAGTTCAACCGCGATCCCGACCACAGAGCTGATGTTGATGATGGTGCCGGCGCCCCGGGCGGCAAACGCCGGCGCGACCGCGTAGGCCAGGCGCGTCAGCGCCGTAATGTTCAGATGGATCATCGACTCCATCTCGTCGACGTTGCCGTTGAGGACCGAGGCCACCGAGCCGACACCTGCGTTGTTGACCAGCATGGTGATGCTTTGGTCCTCACGCAGCACGCTCTCAACCTGCGCCAGCGCGGCTTTGTCGTTGAGATCGGCAGCCATGGTCCGGATTGAGCGCCCCGTTTCGGCGGCCAGGCGTGATGCCAGCGCATTCAGGCGCGCTGCATTGCGGGCGACCAGGATGAGGTCATAGCCCTGTTTGCTCAGGCGATCTGCATACACGGCGCCGATGCCGGTGGATGCGCCAGTGATGAGCGCGGTGCCTTTGGTAGATGTCGTTGGGTTGGTCATGACGGGTTTCCCTCTTGTGATGTTTACCCGACGGGATGTCAGGAACTGAGGGCAATTCTGGCAACGTCATGGGATATCTTCAATGACGTATATGCAATGTTTAAGGACATTGGCGGTTCTTGTCTTTTGGGTCTGATAGGGGCCTCGTGATCCAGATTAAATCGTTGTGAATACTGGAAATCCTATCAAATTATGGAGTAGCAGCAAGGAGACAAAAGCGCCGGCAGGTTTGTCTTCATGATGATATATTCAATGAATCGAGACATATGTGGCGGCACAACCATGCACTCCGTCGGACTTGTGGTTTACCCAGGCTTTCAGTCACTTGCACTGGCCGTCGCGAGCGTCTTCGAGTACGCCAATCTGTCGCGCGGGGAGCGGGTTTATCAGTTCCGCGTGGTGTCTGAAGCAGGCGGGCCTGTCATGACCTCCCAGAGCTTTTCCATCAATACGGACCGGCTGCGGGACGCTAACTACGACACGCTGATCGTGGCGGGCGACAACAACTGCGATCTTCCCCCAGATAGCTTGCTGGACTACGTCCGCAATGCACCCAACCAGAGCCGGCGCGTTGCGGCCATTTGTACCGGGGCGTTTGTGCTGGCCGCTGCGGGCTTGCTGGATGGCAAGCGTGCGACTACCCACTGGTTTCACGCGCAGAACTTCAAAAAGCAGTATCCCGCCGTGTTGCTCGATGAAGACCGCATCTTTGTGAATGACGGACAGTTCTGGACTTCCGCCGGCATGACCGCCGGGGTCGATCTTGCGCTCGCCATTGTGGAAAACGACTTCGGGCTGGAGATGGCGCGCATGATCGCGCGCAAGCTGGTGGTGTACCAGCGCCGTGGTGGCGGGCAGTCCCAGTTTTCGGCATTGCTGGAGCTGGATGCAAAGTCTGACCGGGTCCAGATGGCTCTGGCTTATGCAAAAGAGAACCTTGGCGGCGACCTGTCCGTGGAGACGCTGGCTGACATTGCACGGCTCAGCCCACGCCAGTTCAGCCGGGTATTCCGGGAAGAAACCGGCCAGTCTCCCGCCAAAGCGGTCGAGCGCCTCCGGGTAGAGGCTGCCCGGCTGATGATGGAAACGACCCGACATCCTATCGAGGTGATTGCCCGCGAGACCGGCTTTGGCGATCGCGAGCGAATGCGACAGTCATTCCTGCGCGCCTTTGGGCAGCCGCCGCAGTCGATACAACGGGCGTCTGGAGGCGCTTCGATCTCGCTGTGAGCAAGGTTCTCTTGCAGGGGGGGGCGTTTAAAGTTGTCCGTCATTTCGCCAGTCGCGTAAACATGGCCTGGCGTGATCCTCCCCAGAAATCCCGTCCCGATGAAAAATGGGTGGAATCCCTGTGGAATGGCGCCAATACGTCATTGCTTCAAATTGCTGGAAGACCGGTGGAGTACACGGGATTTTGAACGTCAGCGGGCCTGACTGCAGGTGTGCTCAGCAATGCTGAACCGGTTCACGGTGCTGGATACCCCGCTGACGATGCGTGTTGCATAATCCGGTGCGAGGCATGGCGTTACGCCGGATGCCGGCTGATTGATGCAACATCGCACCGCCACACGATTCGTTCGCCGCCAGGGTTTGCAGGCTAATAAAACCTTCACCTGCCTGCAGGAGATAACAAGATGATCGAGGTTACCGAGGTTTCCATTGCCGAGCTGCGAGAAGCACTCGAATCCGGCCGGGCGACGTCGGTCGAACTGGTCAAAGCCTATTTCGCACGGATCGATGCCTACGACGGTCCCGAGACGGAGACCCGACTGAATGCGGTGGTGGTGCCCAACCCCGACGCGCTCAAGGAAGCCGAGGCTTCCGACGCCCGCCGTGCCCGTGGCGAGATACTCAGCCCGCTGGACGGCATTCCCTATACCGCCAAAGACAGCTACCTGGTGAAGGGTCTTACCGCCGCATCCGGCAGCCCGGCCTTCAAGGATCTGGTCGCCTGGCGCGATGCGTTCACCATCGAGCGCCTGCGCGCCGCCGGTGCCATCTGCATGGGCAAGACCAACATGCCGCCGATGGCCAATGGCGGCATGCAGCGCGGTGTCTACGGTCGCGCCGAAAGCCCATACAGTGCCAGATACCTTACCACGCCGTTCGCCTCCGGCTCCTCCAACGGGGCTGGCACGGCCACAGCCGCCAGCTTCTGCGCCTTCGGCCTGGCTGAAGAGACGTGGTCCAGTGGCCGGGGCCCGGCGTCGAACAACGGCCTGTGCGCCTACACCCCTTCGCGCGGCGTGATTTCGGTGCGCGGCAACTGGCCATTGACGCCCACCATGGACGTCGTGGTGCCGTACGCCCGTACCATGGCCGATCTGTTCGAAGTGCTTGAAGTCGTGGTCGCAGACGACCCGGACAACCGCGGCGACCTGTGGCGCCTGCAGCCATGGGTGGACATTCCCAAGGCCTCGGCGGTACGCCCGGCCTCTTACCGTGACCTCGCGGCCCAAGCCGACACACTCAAGGGTAAGCGCCTCGGGGTGCCACGCATGTACATCAACAAGGATGAACTGGCCGGCACCAGCGAAAAGCCTGGCATTGGCGGCCCGACTGGCCAGCGCATCAACACCCGCGCTTCGGTGATCGACCTTTGGGAAGCCGCACGTCGCGCACTGGAAGCGGCCGGCGCAAAAGTGCTGGAAGTGGATTTTCCGCTGGTCTCCAACTGTGAAGGTGACCGCCCTGGCGCGCCGACCTTGTTCAACCGCGGCATCGTCTCGCCGGAATTCCTCAAAGATGAGTTGTGGGCGTTGTCCGGCTGGGCCTTCGACGACTTCCTGCGCGCCAACGGCGACCCGAAACTGAACAAACTTGCCGACGTCAACGGACCGCTGATCTTCCCGCACGACCCGGGCACGCTGCCGAACCGCGAGGACGACCTGGCCGCCGGCATGCACGAGTACGTCAACATGGCCAGGCGCGGCCTGAAGAGCTGGGACCAGATTGGGAGCCTGCAGGACGGGCTGCGCGGCCTGGAGAAGACCCGCAAGCTGGATCTGGAAGACTGGATGGACGAGCTCAAACTCGACGCCGTGCTGTTCCCCACCGTGGCCGACGTCGGCCCGGCAGACGCAGACGTCAACCCGGCCTCGGCCGACATCGCCTGGAGCAACGGCGTCTGGGTCGCCAACGGCAACCTGGCCATCCGCCACCTGGGCGTGCCTACGGTGACCGTGCCGATGGGGGTGATGGCTGACATTGGCATGCCGGTGGGCCTGACCTTTGCCGGTCGTGCCTATGACGACAACAACCTGCTGCGCTTCGCCGCTGCCTACGAGGCAACCGGCAGCAAACGTCTGGTCCCGCCACGAACGCCGCCGCTGGGTTGATACGCGCGGCGTTGCTGTATAAACCAGGCGACCCTGACGCGTAGCCGCCAGCGTGGCACAGGGCAGCCATAAGCAAACCTGCCCCCGCCCGCTATAAAACTATCAACTGGAAGGCGGACCACACCGCCCTCAAGCAGCGGGACGGCCTGGGTATCAGGCCAGATAAAGACACGCAGTGGTTCGCTGCTCTGCGTATTTGTGTTTTACACAGGCTTGCCGATTTGCAGCCAGCCTGGCAGCGGTACGGCTGCTTATCGGCCTGAGCGGACCTTAAGAGCCTACGGTAGCGCTGGCTGCTTTGCGTACCAAAGCGGCGCCTGAGCGCGTCTACAAAAGCAGGATCAATTCATACAGCGGCTTGGCTCGGAACATAAAACCCCCACACACCGTTGGAAAGCTCCGTGGCGGCAAAGCGGATCGTTTTATTACCCGTGGAAACCTCGTAGACCCAAGCCCTATGACGCTGTTGTGGGTATGAGGGATGAGGAACAACGATGTGTAGCTCCTGAACCATATGCCAAGTAAGTGCGTGTAACCATGGATTGATACCGGCAATGGAGAGTGCCGCCCCCTCTAGTCCGACATGAACCGGCTCCCAACCCTTGGTAAATTCTTCAAGCTGCATGACAGTTGACCAGTCTCTGTTTTGCCCAGGTGATTACTAAAGATATCCCAACTGGACCGCCCCGTGTTCAGTGGCAAACTTCCGCCTGCACGCTGCAGCCTGTTCATGGCCCTCGGGACGAATGCTCCACCCAGGCCCCATGTAAAAGTCGGATACCCAACTCAGAGCAGACACTCAGAGCTGCGCGTGTGTAAGACTGCTTCGGCCGAAAAGCTGCCGGACACTCCCTGACAAATTGACGAGTGAAGTGCGCATTGCAAAGCGAACTTGATAAGCTATCTGAACGCGTGAAATCGCTTGAATCCAGTCAGTCTTGAAGCGCAATCAAACGCAACTGCTCGCGTTCAATCACAGTGACTTTGCTGCCTGTGATGACATAGCCAAGGCTGGACGCCGCGACCTGTTGCCGCCTTGAATGGTTCGCCGCTATTTGGCGTACTTCCAGAAACGCCCCTTGCCCTCCGCGATCCAGGCTAGCGCTTCTTCGATGCGCTTTTCACGCGTGGCATCTGTTTTTGCTTCGCCAATCCAGACGTTGTATTCCTTTTGAAACGACGCCGACTTGCTCTCGAAAATCTTGATGATCTCCGGGTTGGCCTGGAGCTTTTCGGCAAATGCCGCTGGCACGCCAACTTCTTTGGGCGTTTTGGCTTCGCGTGCCGGCAGCTTCAGGCCTTGCTCATTGAGTCCCATCGCTTCCTTGATCCAGGCGGTCAGCTCATCTTCTGGAGGCAGGTCGGTCACCCTGGTCAGCTTGCCCATGAAACGCCTGGCAGCGGGGAGGGCATCATTGGCCTTGAGCCGTGGGTCGCTCATCAGCGCGTCTTTGTAAAACGTGAAGGAGCAATGCTTCTTGTAGGCGGCGAAGATACACATCATGTCGCCTTTGTAGTCGAAATGCGGGATTCCCCATTTGACCTCTTCAACGACCTCCGGGCACACCGTATGAATCAGGTTTCGCAGATGGGTGAAGATGGGCTTGGCAAAGTCTTCGGCCTGTTCTGCGTAGGCATCTACCTTGGGATTGTGTTTTGGCGTAGGCATCAGATCATGCTCTCAATGTTCAGTTGAGGGTTAAAAGCAGTTCGTCCAGACGTTCCAGTGTCGAGGCCAGACCTTCTTTCAGCCCCATCTGGATGACTTGCTGGAGAGCTTCGGCCGACGCGTAGGAAACGACCGTCTCGACCAGCGTATGCGTCTCGGCGTCCGAGAAGGTGACGCTCCATTGAGATCTGGGCAGCGCCGGATTGAGCGCGCCGGTGTTATCGCAAAAACCATCAAGCGAAGTGTAGTGGTCGATGGGCCGAATCGTTTGGTAGTCCATGCGGCCCCAGTATTCCTGGCCACCGGGTTCCACCATGGCATAGAGCCAATGTCCGCCTTCACGAAAATCCATAAAGCTGGTTTTCGTGATTAAAGGCTTGGGTGCAAACCAGCGGTCGAGCAGCTCACTTTTGGTGTAGCAGTCCCAAACCAGCTGTCGTTTGGCCGCAAACGCTCTTTTGATGGTGATGGTGTTTTTTTCTTTGTTAACGAGGAAATCAAATTGAAGCTCAGCTTTCATCTTGTTCGCCTTTCAGGTGAGTTAACAACTGATCCAGATTTTCATAGCGGCTTTCCCAAGCGACGCGTTGCTCATCAAACCACTTTTCAGCAGCGGCCAAATTGCCACGTTGGAGTTTGCAGGTCCGCACTCGCCCTACCTTCTCTGACGCAATCAGGCCGCTGTTTTCCAGCACTTTGATGTGCTTCAAAAACGACGGCAGCCCAAGCCCGAAAGGCGCTGCAAGCTCCTTGATCGACGCCGGGCCTCTACCTAGCCTCGCAATCACCGAGCGCCTTGTGGGGTCGGCCAATGCGTGAAATACGCCGTTGAGCGCGATTGAATAGTTTTCCATGTAGAAAACTATAGCAAATGGTTTTCTACATGGAAAACTATTTAAATGGACGATGCCGGAATCCCCGTGATCACGCTTCAGGGGCGAGGTGAGGTCAGCGCCTGGGCTGATCGGCTTGCGCCGTGTGGCAACGCGTTGGTCAAGCCGTGCCAGGAATATGTCTGCTTCAGACGCGTTTGAGGGAGACCTTTACGGGCGGCGGCTGACAAATCCAGTCGTGGTTTGCGTCGACAGTCCGGAGACAATTCGCTGACTCAGGCCACGACTGGGTCTGTAGCCTGCATATGATGTCTGCGCCACTGCGTAATAAGCCAGCCACGGTGTTGGTCAAAGCAAAGGCCCGCAGGTGCGGGCTTTTGTTGGTGCTGCTGTTTGCCATTCTGTATGGGGCCCAGTCGGTAAATCTGCTCTGTATCCCGCTTTACCCTGGGCAGACACCCCGCCTACGCAGGCTGAACCTGGTCGCTCATGCCCCATCGGCGCAGGTAGGTATCAATGATCTCGACCAGTCTTTCACGCCCGAAGCTGGGGTCGTGTCCGGCGTGGACGGTCTGGATCGGCATGGCCTTTAGCCGGCGTAGAGACTGCGCGTAGATATCCAGATCCATGCCTGGGCCTTCGTACACCAGGGGGCCGTCGTAGATGAGGTCGCCGGAGTAGAGTGTGGCTGTCGCGGCTTCCCAGACGCAGATGCTGCCGGGGGAGTGGCCGGGTAGCTGGATGATCTCGAAACGCCGGTCGCCCAGATCAATGATGTCTTTGTCCCTGACCAGATGAGTCGGTTCTGCGCCGCGCAAACGGTATTGGCGCGGGTCGTATCCGGCGTGGGGCATTGCATCGATAAGCAGTTCGTCGAAGGGCGGGTACCCGGCTGCGACGAACAGTGCTGCCAGTTGCGGGTGGATATCGGCGCAGACCAGTGTGGTCACCCCGGATGGATGCGCCATTTGCCGCGCCTCTGCCTCGTGCACCCAGCGCTGCTCGAATTCGTGCACCGCGCCGATGTGGTCAATATGCGTGTGGGTGGCCAGCGCAATCACTTCTTTGCTGCCGAACAGGTCTGGAAAGCTGGGGCGCAGCGGTACGATGCCCATGCCGCTATCAATCAGCAAATCCCGGTCTCTGCCGCAGATATGCCAGAAATTGGCTTGTTCCAGTGGGTGCACGTGCGGCTCCCAGAAGCGGGTCACGCCGTTCTCCAGGGTCAGCCGTTCGTACCAGCGTGCTGCGATGGGGTAGGGGCGCCCGCTGCCCCAGGGCTGTGGCTTTGCCGCGGTTTCAGTTGGCACATTCATGCGCATGCTCCGATGACACCTGGGGCGGTTTCGAGGGCCGGGTTAGCGAGCGCCGCAACGACTTGTTCGCCCTCGGTGATCCAGCCGAACAGGTGCGCTTCGCTGGCGATGATCTGCAGTGTGGCGTCGTGCAGGGCGGGTTCGAAACTCGCGCAGCAATCCGCCAGCGTCAGGCAGAAAAAGCCGCGGTCGACGGCCTCACGCAGGGTTGAGTGGACGCAGCACTGGGTCGTCACGCCGGCCAGCAGCACATGGGTGATGCCCATGTTGCGCAGCATGTGTTCCAGATCCGTGGCGTAAAAGGCGCCGTATCCGGGCTTGTCGATAATCGGCTCGCCGGGGACAGGTTGCAGTTCGTCGATAAAGTCGTGGCCGAACTCCCCACGGACCATGAAGCGCCCGAGCGGTCCGCGCGCGCCGATTTCTGCGCCTGCCTGCAATGTGCGTTGCTGCTTTGTTGCGCACAGGTCGGCCAGGTCGGTGCGATGTCCTTCGCGGGTATGAAACACCCGTACACCGTGCCGCCGTGCCGCAGCCAGCACGTTTTGCAGGCGGGGAATGATGGTGCGCAGCGGGGCCAGATCAAAGCCGCTGACCCCGCTGGCACCTTCCGGTGCCAGGAAGTCGCGCTGCATATCAATCACGATCAACGCCGTGTGCTGCGGGGCAAAATCAAACTGCCGATCATGATGGCAAGAGACCGCAATCATCGTCGTTCTCTCAATGCGCCGGGATGAAAGAGCCGTCCACCATGTCGCTGCCCTTGAGGGTTTTGGGGATGGTCTTGTGGCTGCTGTAGAACGCCGAGATATTGTCCAGCGTCTGCGCGGCCACCTTGTCGTGCAGCAGTCTGGCGTTGCCAGCCATGTCATAGAGCCGCACACCCACCAGCATGCCTTTGACTTCGTCCGGCTTGACCTCAAGCCGTTTGGCCACCAGGGGCAAGGCTTCATCCGGGTTGGATCTGACATAGGCCGTGCCTTTGTCTACCGCAGCCAGGAACGCGGCAATCGCTCTGGATTTGTTTTTGATGGTGGCGGGGCTCACCGTCACCACGTCCAGGATCAGATTGGGCACCTGCGCGCTGGAAAACACCACTTTGCCGCCCCCGGCCACTGCTTGCGAAATCCAGGGCTCCCACGTGACGGCAGCGTCGACCTGGCCGGCAATGAACGCTGCGCCTGCGCTGTCGGGGTCCATGTTCACGCTTTTGATGTCGCCGGGCTTCATGCCAGCTTTTTCCATGCCCTTGAGCAACAGCAGTTCGTTCACTTCGTTCTGCGTCACGGCCACGGTTTTGCCTTTCAGATCGGCCAGGCTGGTGAGGTTTTTCTTCGAGACCACGGCATCTGCACCGTTGGAGGTATCGGTCGCAAAAATGATCTTGAGATCGGAGCCACTTCTGGCGTTGACCAGCACCACGTTATCGGCCGTCGTCAGGGCGACGTCGATATGGCCGGCCACCAGCGGTGGAATGGCGTCGCTGGGGCCTTTGAACGGTACGAACTCGACATCCAGCCCGGCCTGCTTGAAAAAGCCTTTTTCCTGCGCGACAAACACGCCGGCAGAACCAACCCAGTTGTTGTAACCGATCTTCAGTTTTTCAGAGGCGTGTACCGACGGGCTGAACAGCCCGGCCGTCAGCAGCAAGGCGGCAAACAGAGACTTCCGCCGGGGCAGCACAGACCGCTTTTTGCTCATATCTCGCATGATTCGCTCCAAAGTATTTACGGTGCCGCAGGACCATCGTCGCGCGGGTGGAAACTTGTGAGCTCATCCTATGAGGCGCTGCTGATGCGTTCAATTACAGAGCTTCAATGTTGACATCGCTGGCAGTGAAGTGAGTGCGTGGCGCATCGTTCAGGGTGTCAGTGGCCTCGGCGCGCATTTCATTGAGCACGATCTCCACGCACTGCAGAAAGCCGCTTAATGAACGGGATGGCGCGGGCTGATAGGTGCGCGTGACCAGAGAGAAATCAGAGTAGCGCGTGCATTGCCCCGGTAATAACGCCACCATGTCGCCACGGTCTATCCAGTGCCGGGCATAGTGCTCTGGCAGAAAGCCGATATAGGCACCGCTGCGAATCAGCAACGCCGCGGCCTCGACATGGGTGACCGTGGCAAAGATGGTGTCGGCATCGGTATCCAGCGGCACCAGCTCTTGCGTGCCCAGAAATGTCCGGATCACCTTGCGCGCGCGGCTGATTTCGGCGGCCAGCGCCGGGCCGTGCGGCATCCGGGCGATGGGATGGGTGCGATGGCAGACCAGGAGATCGCGCTCGCGGTAAAGCGGTTGGTAGGTCAGCCCGGAAAGCGGGCTGCAGAAAATGCCGAACGCCACATCGATGCGGCTATCAAGCAGCTGGGTTTCCAGTTCTTGTGGCGACATGACCTGCAGCGATACGCGTACCGCGTTGTTGGGTTTGCGCGCAAATTCTGCCAGTGCACGGCTCACCGGACAGGCCGGGTCGGTAATGATGCTGTCGATGATACCAATGCGCAGATGCCCGCTCAGCCCTCCTTTCAGCTCTTCGGCTTGCTGGTGAAATTGCTGGAACGACTGGAACAACTGCACCACCTGGCGGTACATCAGATCGCCCTGTTCGGTCAGCCGGAAACCACTGCGCCCGCGATGGCACAGCGTAAAACCCAAGCGGGTTTCCAGCTGCGACATCTGCGTGCTGATGGTCGACTGGCTGATATTGAGCAGAGCCTGGGCATTGGAAAAACCGCCGGCCTCGACCACCGCCCGGAACACGCGCAACAAACGCAGATCGATATCGCTGATCACCATGGTATTGACCCGAATCTATGGGCAGCCGCAGGCCCTGGATGGAAGCATGGCCAGGGCGCCGGATCATCTTGTGCGGCGCACCTTTGGCACACGGACAAGATACCTGACAGACACCGATGAGATGCAAGCCGTGTTACCGGAATAACCAGTATCGCAACATGCCGGCATGGCGTTCATTGTCATGAACACGCTCTCGGCCGGCGCGCAATCTACCCCGAGCGCTTTGCCAAAGTCAGCGCATTCACTGTGTCAGTTGCTGGACCAGATTGGCCAGCATGGCATCGCACGCGGCGAGTTGATCCAGCGCCAGCCATTCATCAGGCTGGTGCGCCTGGGCAATGTCGCCGGGGCCGCAGACCACGGTAGGAATTCCGCAGCGTTCGGCAAACAGGCCGCCTTCCGTGCCAAAGGCAATCTTGCCAGGCGCGGTGTCGTCGCCCAGCAAACCTTGCACAAAACGCACCACGGCGGCATCGGGCGGGGTGCACAAGCCAGGGTAGGTGCTGCGTTCGGTGAAGCTGATGCCGGTGTCAGCCGCCACGGCCTGCATGGCGGGTTCCAGCGTCTGGGCTGCAAACTGGCGGATAGCGGCGATCAGTGCATCGGGCGGGTCTTCCGGCAAGTGGCGGATTTCAAAGTCGAACACGCATTCAGCCGGGATGATGTTCAGCGCGGTGCCGCCGCGTACCGTGCCGACGTGCAGCGTGGTGTACGGCACTTCATACAGCGGATCGAACGGGCCGTTTTGCTGGCGTTCGCGTGCCAGTTTGCGGATAAAGGTGATCAGTTCGGCGGCGTATTCCACGGCGTTGACGCCCGCCAGCGGGTTGCTGGAGTGCCCTTCATGGCCGCGCACGCTGACGCGAAACGCCGTTTTACCCTTGTGGGCGGCAATCACGCGCAGGGTTGTGGGTTCACCCACGATGCCCATCACCGGCAGCACCGGCAAGCCACCCAGGACATCCAGCAGGCGGCGCACGCCAATACAGCCGATTTCTTCATCGTAAGTCAGGGCAATGTGCACCGGCATGCTCAGGTTGGCACCGGCCAGTGCCGGCACGGCGGCCAGCACCGCGGCAATAAACCCCTTCATGTCTGCGCTGCCCCGGCCATAGGCGCGGCCGTCGCGGATATCCAGCGTGAACGGCTCGGACTGCCAGTGCTGGCCGTCTACCGGCACCACGTCGGTGTGGCCGGCCAGCATGATGCCGCCGCGGTCGGTGGGGCCGATGGTGGCGTACAGGTTGGCTTTGGTGCCGGTGGCATCCTCCACCAACTGGCTGGTAATGCCAAAGCCGGCCAGATAATCCTGCACAAAGCCGATCAGCGCCAGATTGGATAAACGGCTGGTGGTATCAAAGCCCACCAGTTTGTGCAGCAGCGCCAGGGAATTCATGGTCGATCCTTGCTACAAGTTGCCCGGCACGCCATAGCTGGGCGCGGCCTCGGGTGATACGGCGCGGGTAATATAGGCCTGCATCTGGGGTTGATAACGTTGCCACAATCCGGCCAGTTCGGCCACGGGCTGGCCGTCGCTCCAGTCCACGCGCAAATCCACCACCGGCCAGCCGGTCATGTCGGCCACCTTGATGCCGCTGGCGTGGATGGGGCCGGCTTCACCGCCCATGTCGACCGCAGCCTGCAAGGCCGCCAGCAGCCGGTCTGGCAGGGTGCCACGGCTGCGCTCAAAGGCATCGACCATGGCCTGGGGCAGGTCGGGCGTGTTCAGCAAGTTGCCCGCTGCGGCGCAATGCTGGCCGGTGGCCGAGCCATACACCCCCAACGCTTTGTCGCCGGTAAACACCAGCGGCGTGCCCCGAAAAGGCACCAGCACCACCTGACGCCAGGCCATATGCGGATCAAACACGCCCAGCCGCTGGGCGATCTGTTCACTATCCAGCCCCATGGCCATCAGGTCCAGCGCGTGCTGGCCCAGCATGGGGTTGGTGACATTCTGACTGAGTACCGCGCCGATGCGCGCACGCACATTGGCGCAGCGGCTGGCCACGCAAATGCTGGATGACGCCAGCGCCACGCCAACCATGCCGCTGTCCCGGCAACGGGCGGCTATCGAAAACGTCATGCCTGACGCTCCTGCGAAATCACGGCGGTGATATCGATCTCGACCAGCCACTCGGGCCGGGCCAGCGCCGACACCACCAGCCCGGTCGAAACCGGGTACACGCCTTTGAGGTATTTGCCGACAATCCGGTAGACGGCTTCGCGGTAGCGCGGGTCAACAATATAGATGACCACTTTGCAGACATCGTCCAGGCAGCTGCCGGCTTCTTCCAGCAGCATTTTGACGTTGGCCATGGCTTTTTCGGTTTGCGCGGCCACGTCACCAATCCCGACGGATTCGCGGGTTTCCAGGTCCTGGCCAATCTGCCCGCGCAAAAACACCATATTGCCGGCCACGACGGCCTGGCACAGATCGTTGTCCAGATTCTGTTCCGGATAGGTGTCGCGGGTATTGAACTTGCGGATGCGGGTATGGGTGGTCATGGACAAGTCTCAGTTCTGAATGGCAGCTTCTGCTACCGGATGATGGAAGTCGGCCTGCTGGCGGCGACCGGGATCGCCCTGGGCAAAATACTGGCGCTGTATGGCGATGTGATCGGCCACATAGCTGGCGTCGTGCCACACACCCCAGATAAAGCTGGAGCCGCGGCGAGACAGCCAGGGCAGGCCGACAAAATAGATGCCAGGTTCGCTGGATACCCCGCGGTGATGACGCGGTTTGCCTTTGTCATCCAGCGCGTTCACCTGCAGCCAGCTGTAATCGGTGGTAAACCCGGTGGCCCAGACAATGGCCGTCACGCCGGCGGCGGTCAGATCCAGTTCGGCCAGGGGTTCGGTCAAACAAGCCGGATCAGCCAGCACCTGGCGGGCGGCGGGCTCTGGCGGCAAATCCAGGCCGTTGCGCGCGGCATACGCGTCAGCGGCATCCAGCAGCGCCAGATAGTTGGCATCACCGCGGGCAATGTTCCGGGCCAGATCAGGCTGAAAACGGATCACCCCGTCGGCAAAGGATTGGGTCATGCCCACCAGCACCATGCCCTGGTGCGCCAGACGCCGAAAATCAATGGTCTCGCCGCCGCGCGCGCCGCTCACGGCAATGGTTACATGTTCTGCGCCCGGCTTCATGGCGGGGGCATCCCACTCGCCCAGCACGCCCAGCCACCAGCAAAAATCCCGCCCGCGATACCCGCGCGGTGGCCGGTCGTGCGGGCCCACCGACAAATACACCTGGCGGCCAGCGCGCTGCAGTTCATCGGCAATCTGCACGCCAGACGAACCCGAGCCCACCACCAACACCGCGCCTGGCGGCAATTGCGCCGGATTGCGGTACTGGGCCGAGTGAAGCTGCAGCACGGCAGCGTCTTGCGGCACCACTGGCGGGATCACCGGGCGCTGGAACGGGCCGGTCGCCACCACCACCCGCTGCGCCTCTATCACCCCGGCTGAGGTGTTCACCGTAAAGCCCGGCTTGCCGTGGTTGCGCACCACTTGTGTGACCTCCACTCCCGTGCGGATGGGGGCGTTGAATTTGCGCGCATACGCTTCAAAGTAGGCGGCCACGCGCTCTTTGGGGGCGAAGCCGTCGGGGCTGATGTCGTCAAACTCTAGCCCGGGAAAACGGTCGTGCCACGCCGGGCCGTTGGCCACCAGCGAATCCCAGCGTTCAGTACGCCAGCGCTCGGCAATGCGGTGGCGTTCCAGCACCAGGTGCGGCACGCCCTGGCGGCTCAGGTGTTCGCTCATGGCCACACCGGCCTGACCGGCACCAATGACAAGGGTATCGATTGTTTCCATCGTGTTGTCTCCGGTCCGGGTCAGAGCAGGCCCAGTTCTGCCGCGGTGCGATCCACGGCGCGGCGGGTTTTGTCGATCAGCTCGTCAATCTGCGCATGGCTGATCACCAGGGCCGGCGCCATGATCATGCGGCCTGCGGTGGAGCGGATGATCACGCCTTCTTCAAAGCCATGGGTGCGGCAGCGCCAGGTGATGTCGGCCTCGTTGGCAAAGCGTGTGCGGCTGGCTTTGTCCTCACAGAACTGCAAGGCGGCCACCATGCCGGTGCCCTGGATTTCGCCCACCAGCGGGTGCCGGTCAAAGACTTCACGCAGCGACTTTTGCAGGTAGGGGCCGGTGTCGTTTCTGGTGCGTGTGACAATGCCTTCCTGATCCAGCGCATTGAGGTTGGCCAGTGCCACGGCCGCCGCCACCGGGTGGCCAGAGTAAGTCAGGCCATGGGCAAAGACGCCGCCGCGTTCGACCAGGGCATCGGCCATGCGCTTTGACAGCACCAGACCGCCCATGGGCACGTAGCCAGAGGTCAGCCCTTTGGCAATGCTCAGGGTGTCTGGCTCAAAGCCAAAGTGCTGATGCGCAAACCATTCGCCGGTACGGCCAAAGCCGCCAATCACTTCATCGGCACACAGCAAGACGTCGTATTTGCGGCAAATGCGCTGGATTTCCGGCCAGTAACTTTCCGGCGGAAAAATCATGCCGCCGGCGCCCTGGAAGGGCTCGGCCACAAATGCTGCCACTTTGTCGGCGCCCAGCGCCAGAATGCGGGCCTCCAGTTCCTGCGCGCATTTGAGGCCGAATGCCGCCGGGCTCAGCTCGCCGCCGTGGGCATACCAATAGGGCTCGCCAATATGTTCAACGCCGGGGATGGGCAAGCCGCCCATCTCGTGCATGAACGCCATACCGCCCAGCGAAGCGCTGCCGACGGTGGAGCCGTGATAACCGTTGTGGCGGCCAATGAAGATTTTCTTCTCTGGCTGGCCCATGACATCCCAGTACCGGCGCACGGTGCGGATCAGCACTTCGTTGGCCTCAGAGCCCGAGTTGGTGTAGACCACGTGGCTGTAATGGCCGGGCAGCAGATCAAACAGTTTTTCCGAGAGTTCATTCACCGCAGGGTGCGTGGTGTGAAAGAACATGTTGTAGTAGCTCAGCTGTGCCATTTGCTGGCTGGCGGCGCTGATCAGATCACGGCGGCCGTAGCCGATATTGGTACACCACAGGCCAGACATGCCATCCAGGTATTGCTTGCCTTCGCTATCCCACAGATACACGCCTTCGCCTTTGACCATGACGCGCGGGCCTTCCTGATTCAGCGCCTTCTGGTCAACAAATGCGTGGATGTGGTGGGCGGCATCAATGGCTTGATAGCGCTGGGTAGACGTGGACATGACAATCTCCTTGGGCGCGCTTTAGCGCTGCAATTGAATCCAGGTGGTCTTGAGCTGGGTGAATTTGTCGAACGCATGAGGCGAGAGATCGCGGCCAAAGCCTGATTGCTTGACCCCGCCAAACGGCACGCCGGGGTCCAGCGCATCGACCGTGTTGACCGATACCGTGCCGGCGCGCAGGGCGCGGGCCACGCGGTGGGCGCGAGTCAGATCATCGGTCCACACCGCAGCGGCCAGGCCGTAAATGCTGTCGTTGGCCATGGCAATGGCCTCGGCTTCGCTATCAAAACTGAGAATGGACAACACTGGCCCGAAGATTTCTTCGCGGGCGATGGTCATGTTTGGGGTTACGCCGGTGAAGATGGTGGGGCCGATATAACAGTCGCTCTCGCCCACGCGCAGGCGCTGGCCGCCGGCCACCAGCGTGGCGCCTTCATCCTGGCCCAGCTTGATGTAATGCATGACGCGATCAGTCTGGCGGGCATCGACCAGCGCGCCGGTGCGGGTGGCCGGGTCCAGCGGGTTGCCCGGTTGCAAGGTGGTGATCTCGGTCAGCAGCTTGTCGACAAAGCGATCGTGGATACTGCGCTCCAGCAACAGGCGGGAGCTGGCCGAACACACCTGGCCCTGGTTGAAGAAAATCCCCATGGCGGCTTTGCGCACGGCGGCATCCAGATCGGCGCAATCGGCAAACACCAGGTTCGGGCTTTTGCCACCGCATTCCAGCCATACCATTTTCATGTTCGATTCGCTGGCGTAGCGCATGAACAGCTTGCCCACCTCGGTCGAGCCGGTAAACGACACGCAGTCGATATCCGGATGCAGGCCAAGGGCTTTGCCCACTTCTTCACCAAAGCCAGGTAACACGTTGAGCACGCCATCCGGCAAGCCGGCCTGAGTGGCCAGCTCCGCCAGCCGCAGGGCTGACAACGGCGATTGCTCCGCCGGTTTGAGGATGACGCTATTACCTGCCGCCAGCGCCGGCCCCAGTTTCCAGGCCGCCATATCCAGCGGGAAATTCCACGGGATCACCGCGGCCACCACGCCCACCGGCTCGCGCGTGACCAGTGCCAGGGCATCCTGGCCGGTGGGCGCCACCTGGTCGTACAGCTTGTCGGTGGCTTCGGCGTACCAGTCCAGCACTGCCGCCGTGCCGGGCACATCAATATTGAGTGCATCGCTGATCGGTTTGCCCATATCCAGGCAATCGAGCAGCGCCAGTTCTTCGCGATGTTCCAGCACCAGTTGCGCCAGCCGTTGCAGCACTTTCTTGCGCTCACGCGGCGCGCAGCGTGACCACGTGCCGGCGTCAAAGCTGCTGCGGGCGGCGGCCACGGCCCGGTCTGCATCTGCCGCAGCACAGCGCGCCACGTTCGCCAGCGCCTTGCCCGACAGCGGGCTGATCGCCTCAAAGGTGCGGCCATCGGCGGCCTCGACAAAACGCCCGCCGATATACGCCAGCCGGCGCGGTTGCACAGTGCGGGCGCGTTCTTCCCACATGGCTTGATCCTGGGTTTGCATCCGTTTCTCCAGAAGGTGTGCCGGGGCGGCACAGCGACAGCGCGGCGTTAGCTGCACTGCACGATTTAAGGCGATACTAGTGAGCATCTGGAGAGACGGACATAACGCTGAGACGTTAGAAGTCCGGGGTTAGAACTAACCTGTCGGGGGTAGCAGGCATGCTGCTGGATGTAGCAGAACTGGCGTTCCACCAGCGTTTGGGGCGATTGATCAACAGTCAGGGCGAGGCCGCTTTCTGGCCGGCGCTGGCCGGTTTTTTGCGGGAAGTAGTGGAGTTTGATACCTGGGTAGCCGTGCTGTTCCGCGCCGCCCAGCCGCCACTGGTGCTGGCAGACAGCGCCGTCAACTATGCCGAAGGCAACCTGTTTGACGACTACATGCGCGGGCTGTATCTGCTTGATCCGTTTTATGGTTTTGGCCTCGGCGCCATTGCGCCCGGCGCCTACCGGCTGGACGAAGTCGCACCGGACAGTTTTCGGGAAACCGAATACTTCAAACGCTATTTCTCACGCAATGTAGTGGAAGACGAACTGCAGTTCCTGTTGCCCCTGCCCGGCGTGGGCACGCTGTCGCTGGCGCTGGGCAGCAAGCGCCGGTTCAGCGCAGACGAAATGGGCGCCGCCGTCTTGTACACCCCCTGGATCTTGCCGCTGATGCGCCACGGCGCGCGGCTGGTAGCAGCGCCGGAGGAACCCAGCGGACAAGATCGCCACCACCGGCTGGAAGAAGCCCTGCGCCAGCGCGGCGACCCGCACCTGACCGAACGGGAAGTACAAGTCGCCTTGCTGATCCTGGCCGGGCACTCCACCAAAGGCGTAGCCCGACACCTGGGCATCTCGCAGGAAACCGCCAAAGTCCACCGGCGTAACCTGTATGGCAAGCTGGCAGTCACCAGCCAGGCAGGGCTGTTTTTGCTGTTTGTGGGGCTGGAATAAAAGGCCTGGCCGAGGGGAGGGGGTGTTGGTGCTGGCGGCAGTGGTGAGGTTGGGGGCTAATTGTGGCTGGGTGCTTATCGGCCGAAGCGGACGTTCTTACTTCATGGCTTCGCCGTCCGTTTTCGATCCAAAGCGGACGCGCTGCCCAGCAACAGCGCCTGACTTGAAGTCCGTAAAATTGTCAGCATCGCTCTCCTGATCTCCCAAAAATGACCGTACCATGAGTGGAGTATGGTGTTTTATAGCCGGCCGCCATTCCTTCAAGAAGTGAGCGCTACAACGTCACGACTATTTTGCCGATCTGTTGATTGGACTCGAGATACCGATGCGCATCGACAATATCCTCAAATGAAAAACTGCGGTCTATCGCTGGCTTGAGCGCCCCCCGGGCAAGTCCGTCGAGGATAAAACGGGTTGCGCGGGCAAGGCACTCGGGGTCATTGACCACTTCACTGAAGACATATCCGCGCACAGTCAGGCTTTTGCGCAATGCTGTTTTGAGCGGATACAGCGTCGGCTCCGGGCTGAGCGCACCATGAACAATCAGCATGCCAAACGGGCTCATGGCCTCGGCAATGTCGGCGAGTTGCGGGCCACCTACCGCATCAAAAGCAACCTGTAATCCCTTGTCACCGGTCATTTCTCTTATGCGCGCCAGTAGGGGTTCTTCTTGTGTGGCAATAACATGCTCGGCACCGCCGGCAATCACTGCAGCCTTCTTGGTGCTTGTCAGTGTCGTGCCGATGGGCGTAGCTCCGAGCATTCTGGCGATCTGTATCGCTCCGAGCCCAACACTGCTTGACGCTGCTGTAATCAGTACCGTATCACCCGGACTCAAAGCTGCCGTTTCAACCAGTGCGCCATAGGGCGTCAGGTATTGCATCCAGGCTGAAGCAGCTTCTGCAAATGACAAACCGGCCGGCTTGAGGGCCAGATATTGCTGCGGCACCACCAGCTCGTCTGCATAGTAGCCATAGCGGGAAGCGCCAAGCTGGGGAACAACACACACAGGATCCCCAATCCGCAAGTCGTTAACCTCTGGGCCAACTCCAATCACGACCCCAGCAGCCTCGTAGCCTACGGTCGAGGGTAGAACTGCCTGCTCAATGTACTGGCCACGCCGGAACATGGCGTCGGCGCGATTCAGCGCAAGCGCTTTCACGGCAATCCGCACATCGGTTGATGCGAGGGTCTGTCGCGGCAGGGTTTCAATTTGCAGGACTTCGGGACCGCCCAGTTGATGAAAACGCACAACCCGCACGGTTTGCCTTTGGTTATCAATACTTATGCTCATCGCGATACCTCCTGCCGATGGCGCCACGCGACGCGGACGCCATCGCAAACAGCAATCAGGACTCAATAACGTCGATCACAACCTTGATATTGGCACCTTGTTCGACGGCATCATGTGCGGCCATGGCTTTATCAAGTGTGAACCTGCGTGAATCGAGCACTGCGCGAACCTGACCGGCTTCCACCAGCGCGGTGACGCGACGGAGAATCTCGCCGTGATGCGCACGGCGCTCGCCACTGAGCATCGGGTGCAACACGAAGACACCACTGACGTCTGTCGAGCGCAGGGACGATGAGGCCAGGTTATGCGGTCCGAAGGCAGCGCAGCTCACTACCCGGCCATAGTGGCGGGTAGCGCCCAGCGATGCTTCCAGCGTAGGACCACCCACAGTGTCGTAAATGATGTCAAAACCCTGACCCTGGGTATATTCCTGCAAGTACTGCTCTAGAGGGGTCTTGGTGTAGTCAATGGCCGTCGCGCCCAGTTCTTTGACCAGCGGCAGCTTGTCGGTGCTAGTCGTCGCAAACACCTTTGCGCCGAGTGCTTTTGCTATCTGGACAGCCATATGGCCGACGCCACCTGCGCCGCCTTGTACCAGAACGGTCTGACCTGGCTGGATATTGGCACGATCCACCAGGCCTTCCCATGCAGTAAGGGCGACCAGCGGAATGGCTGCTGCTTCACGCATGGAAATGTTCTTCGGCTTCAGGGCGATCAATGCAGCATCGACATTGGCATATTCAGCCAGAGAGCCCTGCAGGCCTCGCACGCCCCCGGTCAGGCCGTAGACCTGGTCGCCGACGGCGAATTCGACAACGCCAGCGCCGATTGCAACGATTTCACCGGCCAGGTCAGTACCCAACACAGCTGGCAAAACCGGCATGGCATAGGGTGCCTGACCGGTCCTGATCTTGTAGTCGATCGGATTCACGCCGCTTGCATGGATTTTGACCTGCACTTCGCCTTGGCCAGGCGCGGCAAGATCAATCTGTGTGTCACGGAAAGGTGCACCTTCGTAATTGTCGAGAATAAGTGCACGCATGGATGTTTTGGTAGTCATGGTTATGTCCAGAAAAGCGGCCTCCGGCGCCAAACCAGAGGCTGAAAAATACAATCAGAATTCCTGCACTGTGGGACGCAGAACGATCTCGTTGATATCTACATCGGCGGGCTGTTCGATGGCATACGCAATGGCGCGAGCAACCGAGTCAGCTGGAATGGCAATCTTGTAGAAGTCTTTGACGAAGGCCGAACTTTGCTCGTGCGAGCTACCCAGTTTGAGCTCGGTGTCGATTGCACCCGGTTCAATGGTGGTGGTCCGGATTGCGCCACCCACTTCATGCCGCAGACCTTCCGAAATGGCGCGCACTGCAAACTTGGTGCCGCTGTATACAGTGCCACCGGGGCTAAACACCTTGATGCCGGCAACGGAGGAGATGTTGATGAAATGCCCGCTGCCTTGCTGCTGGAAGACCGGCAAAGCCGCAGCGATGCCGTAGAGGACACCCTTGATGTTGATGTCGATCATGCTTTCCCATTCGTCCACTTTCAGTTCTGACAGTGGCGCGATTGCCATCAGACCTGCGTTATTGACCAGAACATCGATGCGGCCAAAAACGCTCAGGGACTTGCTGATCAGGGCTTTGACATCGTCGACGGCGGTGACGTCGGTTTTCACGACTTCAACCTTGCCACCCTTGGCGCGGATGTCCTCGGCGATGGCTTGCAGTTTCTCTACACGCCGAGCGGCAAGTACAACCGAGGCACCAAGGCCGCTCAGGTGACGTGCCGTTGCTTCACCCAGACCACTGCTTGCGCCAGTAATAACAATAACTTTGCCCGCGATACTCATGATTTTGCTCCTTGCTGTACACGGTTAAATGAAAAACGAATGCTTTGGATGCGTGACAGTATGAGTGAGCCGATAAGCACAGAAAATGGAAGTGTTTGGATTTCAAAAACAACTAAAATGGAATAATTAGGATCAACCTGCAGGAACGCACCGTGCTTAACCGTCTGGAAATGCTGCGTATTTTCATTGCCACCGCTGAAGCGAGTAGCTTCAAGGAAGCTGCAGCACGCCTCGGCATCTCACCACAGGCTGTGACGCGTGCGATCAAAGAGCTTGAACAGCTGCAGGGCGAACTCCTGTTTCATCGCAATACACGCAATATGCGCATCACCAGCTTTGGAGAAACCCTGGCAGGACAAGCCCGGGTGAGTGTGGGAGCCCTTGACGAGCTATTCTTGCGTGACAAGGCTGAGGCAGATTTCGAATCAAGCGGTCTCGTGCGGGTTGCCGCACCGGTGGGTCTGGGGCGATTGCGGTTGCTGGATGTCCTGACCGCGCTCGCTGTCGAGCATCCACGCATCACCTTCGATTTGCATCTGAGCGATCAGCACTCTGATGTGGTGGACGAAAAAATCGACATCGGGGTCCGCTTTGGCTTCATGCGGGACAACCGCTTTGTTGCCCGCAGGGTGACGAGTCAGCGCTTCCATGTGGTGGGCACCCCCGATCTGATCCGTCAGGTCGGGGCGCCGCAGGATATCGGGCAGCTTGATACGCTACCCACCACCGCTTTTCTTGATGCCAGTACCGGCCGCGCCTGGCCCTGGTTATTCAAGGGCGGAATACAATGCAATCCCGCCCGACCACGATTCACCGTCAATGATGGCGAAGCGGAGTGTCGCGCCGTCCTCGCCGGGCTCGCATTTGCCCAAATGCCTTCTTTTCTGGCTGAGCCCTATATGGCATCGGGTGAGCTGGTTCCCGTATTGGCCGAACTGGAACCGGAACCATGGGATATCTACGTATATCGCCCCCAGAAAGGCCCTGTGCCCGCACGTATAAGGCTGGTACATGACCGCCTTGTTGCGGCACTGGCGGGAACATCCGGAGTCAGCGGGACTGAAGCGGCGGCAAGCCCATGAAGGGCGTGCCACCTGCGATGTTCTCCCAAGTTTGACTAGGGCAGCGATTCAGTGTCCATGGATGCGTAGGTTTTCGATTCAGGTGATGGACGCTTTCCAGTGCAAAGCGGACTTGCGCTGCCGCATGCGCCAACTTCCGCTTCGGCCGATTTGCCGCCAGGTCAGGCCAACTATGGGCAGTTCGTCGGCCAAGGCTGCCAGCCCTGACAATATGCTGGCGTGATCGCGATCGTCCATGAAGAAACGGTGGCCGAATGTCTGTTTCCGGATTGGTGACGTGGCACCTGAATATCCAACACAGCGGCCCCATCACGCGTCGCGTCTGCCTGAGTGCCCCCAACTCATCTCAACCGTCCGTCAGTTCTTTGAGGACGGCGTAAAACATCTGAAAGCGCTCTGTGCCGATCCGCTGCTCCCATTCGCGTTCGATCTGGTGCACCGTGGCGCGCTGGATTTCGGCCACTTTCCAGCCTTTCTCGGTCAGGGAAACAAGACGCGCAGGTGATCCCTCCACCGCAACCCTTTGCACATAACCCAGTTCTTCAAGTTGCTGCAGCAGATAGTTCATTGCCTGCTTGGACATGCCAGCGCGCTGTGCCAGGTCAATGGGGCGCTCGTTCTCCGGAGGTGGAAAGCGGAACACTTTGAAGTGGGCCGTCTGGATGTCAGCCAGGCCGGCCGAGGCCAATGCCTGCACCAGGCGCTGTTCCACGTGGCCGAGGCAATAGCGCAGCCGCGCCCCGATGAGTGGGTCATTGGGGTCTGGATCGCCGGAGAATCTCCGGTCGGAAAGGGATTGACGGTGGGTAGGCATGTGGTAAAGTCACTTTACTTCATTTCGAAGGAGTTGCGCGATGAATTCGACAGGTCATGAATTGATTACCATTGGCTCGTTGTCGATGAGGTTCCTGGTCGATGGTCGGGACACCGCAGGTCATATGGCGATGGCGGAAATGATTGTCCAGCCGCTCGCCAAAGTCCCGCCTCCTCATCGCCACGTCGACGTCGACGAGACAGTGCACATCCTGGAAGGATCGCTAACCTGTCGGGTCGACGATTGCGTCAGCGTCCTCAACAAGGGCGATTATGGCTTCTCGCCGCGCGGCAGCGTTCATCATTTCTCTAATCCTGGCGATGTTCCCGCGCGCGTGCTCGTGGTGTTTTCGCCTGCCAACATCGGGCCTGAATATTTCCGCGAGGTGGCCGACGTGCTGGGTGCAGGCGGCCCACCGGATATGGAGATGATCAAGTCTGTGATGAAACGCTACGGGATCGAACTGGCCTCTTGAGCGCCGCGCGGGCCGACCGCGATCTACCCGGATGCGTTGTGCAGGGCTCTGGCAGCGCAGTTCAGGCGAACAGCCCAGTGACCGCTGCAGGCAAGGCGATTGCCAAGGCGAAGGTGCGCTTCGGCTGCAAAGCGGCCTCGACGAAAGGACGTCGGGAGGAAAAGATGATCCACCCGCCTGACCCGGGATTCATCCGCGATTTCGTTCAATGCAATGTGTGGAACGGTGAATATCAGACAATCAAATGGACTGATCAGGTTTGCCCAAGGCAGTTCAAGTTGGTTAACAACGCTGGTTGTGCGCTCGGCATATCAACCGCGATGTACACAGCGGCCATCCAGAAACAACTCTCTTTGCTTCTCTCACGCAACTGCAGCACCACCCTGCGTTGCTCGTTCCAGGTCAGCATGCTGGTGCGCCTTTGTCCGCCCACAAGCAAGTAGTTGATATTGCATGATCATAAGTGCTGCCCCGAATTCCGGGTCTTGAGTGTAAACGCCTTTTTTTGCCTGATATGGCCGTGTTGTGGGCAGACGCGAGCGGGGTATCACAACCTCAGGGGGAATGGCTGCCCAGGCCATGTTCAGGGCCACGCACGATCAAGACAAAGCGACCCCAAAGAGCCGTTTTGTTTTTATTGCAACCTCGCCTCACACATCAGCGCCTTCCCCAAACGTAAACGATCAAGCTTGCGGTTTTCCCTCGGGGCAATGTCGTGGCAGGCCACAAAATCCTGCGCGGCTTTGCCGTTGTTTCCAACAGCTTGCCAGGGCCCAAAGCCAATAAGGTACGTTAAAAAAGCCCCGGCAAGACCGGGGCTTTTCAAGGCTGGCGTGCTCACGCGTTACGGATAGGCAAACCGGTAAACCTTGCGCATAGTCAGGTCCGTGGCGTACACATTGTCAAAGCTATCCACTGCGACGGACCACAGGCCCGTGGTTAATATCACCGTGTAGGTGTTCAAAACTGTTGCAGTCGTTGCACCAGGGGCAATCTTGTAAATCAGGTCCCCGGAAGCCACATACACATTGCCCTGCGAATCAATAGCCACACTCCGTACGCCGTGGAATGTCGTCCCACTGGCCAATTGCGTTGCGGATGTCGCGCCTGGCGCAATCTGGTAAACCTTGCTATCGCCGCTATCGGCTACATAAACATTGCCCGCAGCATCGACCGCAATGCCAAGAGGAGAGTGGAAACTGGTACCCATTGCCAGTTGGGTCGGGGTCGTTGCACCCGCTGCGATCTCGTAGACTTTGTTCGCGGTGTAGTCGGTCACATACAGATTGCCTGCTGCATCTACAGCCACACCCGTCGGGCTGACCAATGTAGTACTGCCCGGCACGACTGTTGCAGTGCTTGCCCCCGGCGCGATCACATACAACTTGCCATCGTCATGATCAGCCACGTAAACGTTACCTGCGGCATCAACCGCTGTGCCAGTCGGCCCACCGTAAGTTGTACCAGTACCAATCTGGGTTGCTGTGCTGGCACCCAGTCCGATCTGGTAAATCTTGCCGGAAGAGCTGTAATCAGGCACGTAGACATTACCTGCCGCATCGATAGATAAGAGCATGGGTTGGCCAAATGCGGTGGACGCAGCCAGTTCGGTAACCGCAGCAACACACCTCACGACTACGCTGGTCACGTTTGCGCTGATATTGCTGCCAGTCCCTTTATTCACTTTGCAGATTACGTCGGCGGGCTGACTGCTAACAGTCACGCCGTAGCTGCCGCCTGCGCTCACCGGGTTGGCAAAAGTAAAGCTGCCATTGGCACTGACAGTCAGCGTGTCGCCATTGCTGTTTTTCAGGGTCACGCCACTGCTGTTCAAACCAGAAACCGTGCCACCGACGGTATAGGTAGCAGCGACCGGCGCTGGTGTCGGAGTCGGCGTAGTCGAGGTGGCCGGCGCGGAAACGCTGCCGGCAGAATCATCGCCGTTGTTGCATGCAGTCAGCGCGACCGCCAGCAAAATGGGGATGAGATGAAACGCGGTTTTCATGAGTGCTTTTCTTTAAAGGGGAGTGATCCGGTCTCGAGGCCGGTTTATCTGATTTCTGTCAGTGTGTGTCTGGTGCCGTGTTGATTGCTCATCTCTGCGGCGCAGCAAAGTCTACCCGATCAGCCCCATAATTAATCGTAAGAAAACATACGTGTGTCATTTTTGCAGCGATTTTTCAGCTTGATTTAAACTCATTTCTGACAGTATTTACGGATGAAACAAAACCAGAGTTTGCCTATATATAAGCAATATCTTATTAATAATCATCAGAAACACTTGCAGATAGGCCAGAAGACGGTGTTTGAGATGTTACTGCGAGAGCATTTCAAATTCTTTCAATCCATGAAATTTTTAAAGGCAGGTCCGATCCAGCCAGAGGCTTCCGGGCTCTGCAAAATGGTTGCGGTTTGATGGCGCTGTACCTCGGGCATGCCGGCAGTGTGAAGCCGCTTTTCAACGCTTGGCAGACCGATGTTCAGCCAACGGGAAACGGCAGCTTCGGCCGACCAGCAGACCTCCATTGTGAAAACTCAAAACCCGGAAGACTCAACGCTTTTGGGGGCGGTTTATCCGGGGAAGTCCTGGGCTGCTGGCCAGGGGTCAAAGGCGACTTCCCCTTCAGAGCGTGCCGCTTGCCACTCCTGCCACAACACCATCTCTGCGTGCACGCCACTCACGCATAGACCCAAAGTAGCCGTACCGGGGTTTGCGCCTGGTTGGCGTAGCGGCAGGGTACGTGGGCGGGGATCTGGAAACCGTCGCCGGGGCGCAGGCGGTGTTCGGTTTCTTCCAGCCACAGGGTCAGTTCTCCTTCAAGCACGTAGCCGCCTTGTTCCGAGCTATCGAGCAGGTCGCGCTCGCCGCTGTGGGCGCCGGGTTCGAGGCGTGTCTCCAGCATGAAAAACGGGCCGCCCAGCCGAGGGGAGATAAGTTCGTCGGCCACGCCGTTGGCGTACGTCATGGCGCGTCGTTCGCCTGGCCGGGTCAGCCAGGGCGATGCCGGCTGGCCGTGGTCGCTGAAAAAATAGGTGGCGGCAACACCAAGGACCTGGCTGATCGCCACCAGGTCGTCGACGGCCAGGTGCGAGATCCCGCGCTCCAGCTGGGACACAAAGCCGACCGAGCGCCCGATGCCCTCGGCCAGTTGTTGCAGTGTCATGCCTTTGCGTTTGCGCAGTTCGCGCACCAGGCCGGCGACACCGGCTACTTTTGTATCTTGATCAGCCATGAATGAGATTGCCTTTTGCGTCAGAACAAGTCCCGCACACGGTAGTACGCTTTGCCGACGGCTTCCAGCGGTGCGGCCAGCAAGGGGCCGCCGGGAAAGCCAGGGTTGCGGATGCGCTGGTAGAGGTCCAGTAGTTCGGTATCCCCCAGCAAGGCGTTGCTGACGGCGGTGGCGGCGGCGAGCGTGGGTAGTACGCCGTGGCCGGAATAGCCTTGCAGCCAGTAACGGTTGCCCTTGCGGCCCACATCCGGGGTGCGGCGCATGCTGATATCAATGTGGCCGCCCCAGGCGTAGTCGATCTCGACGCCCTTGAGTTGCGGGAAGACCTTTTCAATATGCGGGCGAGTGGCGGCGCGGATGTCTGAGGGCATGCCGCCCAGATAAGTGCAGCCGCCGCCAAACAGCAGGCGGTGATCAGGCGTGAGGCGGAAGTAATCCAGAATGAACTGGTTATCGGTGACGCAGCAATTGCGCGGCAACAAGGCGCGGGCGAGGGCTTCACCCAGTGGCGCGGTGGCGACCTGGTAAGTGCCGACCGGCAGCAAGCGTTGCGAGAGGCCAGGATCAAGCTGATCAATATACGCATTGCAGGCCAGCACCAGCGCGGCACAGCGAATTTCACCGCTCGCGGTCTGCACCCGGTACCCGCTGCCGTCCTCTTTCCAGGATAAGGCGCGGGTCTGCTCATGAATGAGTCCGCCGGCCGTTTCAATGGCAGCGGCCAGACCATAGGCCAGTTTAAGCGGGTTGAGATGGGCGGCGTTGGGGTCGTACAAGCCCGCCTGGTAGCGCTCGCTGGCGATCCATTCAGGCAACCGGGCGCGCGGCACGAACTCAAGCCCCTGATAGCCCCAACGGGCAGGCGCTTCTTCCAGCCAGTGTTGCAGGATACTCACGCGGCGCGGCAGTACAGCGGTCCACAAATGCCCCACCCGATACTCGCAATCAAAACCGTGGCGCAAGGGCAGTTCGCGCAGTTCTTGCGCGGCCTGCAGCATGCTTTGCCACAGCCGCAGCGCACCTTCGTGGCCCAGATCGGCCTCTAGCGGCGCCAGATCGCTGGACCACCCCGGAATCGCCTGGCCACCATTGCGGCCGGATGCGGCCCAGGCAATGCGGCTGGCTTCGATCACGCACACCTTGCGCCCGGCACTGACCAGCCGCAGCGCGGTGTGCAGCCCGCTGAAGCCGGCCCCGACGATCAGGACATCGCAATCCAGATCACCGGCCAACGGGGCGCGCGGCTGGGTTAGTTCCGGGCTGGCGGCGGCATACCAGGAACCGATGTGCGTCGTCGATTGAGCGAACATACTGCCTCCGTGAAAAAATGGCGTTATTTTTTCACAAGGTAGCATGAGGCGAAGACGACGGACAACGCTGTCGCCGGGGACTCGTTCAGGGCGTCTTTTATGTGGGGATGCCGCAACAGCTGGGGTTTCACGGTCGCCGCTGCATAACCGGCCTGGAAAACACGGTCTGTTACCGGCGCAACGCGGTGGCTGATGTTCTGACGATATCCAGCACCAATGCGCCGCCAGAAGCCGGTTCTTGCCCCCATTTACCGCCTTTGCTAACTTGGCGCCGGTTGCGGTTCTCTTCACTGTTGTTCACCCCCAGGATACGCCCCGCCATGCGCCGTGCCATGTTTGCCAGTGTTGTGTTCATGTTTAGCGCGCTGCTTGCGCGGGGTGAAGACGTCAAACTGGCCACCGACCTGCAAGAACAGATCAGCCAGATTCCGGTCACGCTCACCGGGCTGCATGGTGGTACGCAAACGCACGACATGGTGATCACCACGTTTCGGCCGGCGGGCGCCGGGCCATTCCCTGTGGTCATCATCAGCCACGGCCGTGCAACCACGCCGGCAGAACGGGCCGCAGAAGGGCGTTTTCGCTATGAGGTCGCCAGCCGCTACTTTGCGCGCAAGGGCTTTGTGGTGGTCGTGCCCACCCGCATTGGTTACGGTGTCTCTGGCGCGGCATTTGATGCAGAAGACTCGGGCCACGGGTCGTCTTCAGACCCCGCCATCGGGGTGGGTAATTCCACGATCGAGACCTTGGCAGCCATCGACTTTGCCCGCGCCCTGCCTGGCGTAGACCCCAAACGCATTGTGCTGGTGGGTCAGTCCATGGGTGGCCTGACCACGGTATCTACCGCGTCGCATAACCCGCCAGGTGTCGTGGCGGCGATCAACTTTGCCGGTGGCAGCGGCGGCGATCCGGATAGCCACCCTGGCGTGCCGGCTAACCCGGGCGCTCTGGATGCGCTGTACACCCAATGGGGCAAGGTAACGCAGCTGCCGATGTTATGGATTTACACGCAAAACGATCAGTTTTTTGGCCCGCGCTACAGCCAGCAATGGGCCACGGATTTTGCCGCCGGCGGCGCCAGGGTGGATTACCAGCTGCAACCCGCCTTCGGCAACAACGGCCATTTTCTGTTTGTGCAGGGCTCTGATTTGTGGACGCCGATTGTCGAGCGCTGGCTAGCCGCTCAGGGCTTTACCCGGACTGGTTTGATTGCCCGTCCGGCTGCAACATCGACAGCGCCAGTGACCGCAGACAGCGCCCTGCCGGGCATGGGAGACAAGAGCAGCGAAGTGGCGAAGCGCTATCTGGCGCTGCCGCAACCACGGGCCCTGGCCATCAGCGGCGACGGCCATTGGGGTGAGGGCCACGGCGACGCGGCGCTGGGCAAAGCGTTGGGGGCCTGCCAGCGTAACAGCCCCAATACCCAATGCCGTTTGTATGCGGTGGATAACGACGTAGTGTGGTGATAGTGGGTTGCAGGCAAGAGGTGTGGTTCTGCCCGCAACTGGACTTTGTTTAACCTGGCGGATGCGGCCAGCCGTATGTCATTCCTCAACCCGCTGCGACGGCAGGATGAGCCCCGTGCATACCCGCCGGGGCTCACCTGCAGCTCATCACGCCGCCTGCCGGACTTCGGCTTGTTCCGCTGGCTGGATCAGCAGCCGGTTGGCAAAGAAACAGATCAGCGCCAGGATCAGGTACACCACCAGCAAGGCCGGTGCGCTGTGTACCGACAACAAACTGAGCAGGAACGAGGTCACGCTGGTGATCAGGATGTTGATCAGGAACATCAGCGCAGTGGCGGTGCCGGCGATGTGCCGGAACAGCGACAAGCCGCGGCCCATGGACATCGGGAACAACATGCCCTGGCCGAAGAACATCAGGGCGCTGATGCCGCACAGCAGGGGCAGGCTTTCCGGCCAGATCTGAGCCAGGCCCAGCGCGATCAGCACCACGGTCAGCAGCAGGCTGGTCATGACTTGCTGCACGCGGGCCACCGGGAACCGTTTGACCACGGCACGGCAGACAAAAGTTGCCAGCATGAACACGCAGCCCAGACCGAAGGCGATGTGGCCAAAGGTGATCGGGGAGTAATGCCAGGCGCTCTGGATAATGAACGGGCCGACGGTGTTGAAGGCAATGCTCATCGAATAAATGGCGCCCATCAGCACCACCATGCCCATGAACTGGCGATGGCGGATCACTTCGCCCAGATTGCGGCGAATGGTGTGCACGGACAGCGGGTGACGGCGGAAATGGGTTTCCGGCACCAGAAAGACCACCAGCAACCACATCAACGCCATAGAGACGGCGAAGAACACAAAGCATGCCTGCCAGCCAGCGTACACCTGCAGATAACCGCCCAGCACCGGGCCGATGATCGGGCCAAGGCCGAACATGCTGCCGGAGAGCACGCCGATTTTCACGAGTTCATGCGCTTCGAGCACATCCGGAAAGATGGAGCGCGCCACTACCGAAACCGTGCCGACCATCAGACCCTGAATCAGGCGGGTAGCCAGCAGTACCGGCAGCGACGGCAAGCACAAGGGCAACAGGCTGATCACCACAAAACCGGCCATGCCACCCAGCAGCAATTTGCGGCGGCCCCAGGCGTCTGTCAGAAAGCCGGACGAGAAATTGCCCAGCGCGTAGCCCAGCAGATACAGGCTGATCAGGTTCTTGACGGCGCTGTCGGACTGGCCCAGTTCAGAGGCCATGGCCGGCAGCGACGGGGCGATCAGGTCAACCGCCATGCCGAACAGCGGCATCAGCAGCAACAGTACAGCCAGCATGCGTTTCTGCTGCCAGGGGGTCAGGGAGAGCGTGTTATCTGTCATTGATTATTGCTCCTCGTCGGGCTGCAGATTGGTGTTCATCTTGTCCAGCATGGCGTGCATCCGGGCGTGTTCTTCTTCGCTGAAACCCAGAAACATTTGCTGTTCCACGCTGTTCATGGCGGCCAGCAGGCCGGGCATGCGTTCATTGCGGCAAAGCTCGGTCATCTGGACAAACATACAGCGGCGGTTTTCCTGCCAGGGTCGGCGGGTCACGTAGCCGTCTTTTTCCAGCGCATCCAGCGTGCGGGCCAGTTGGGCCGGGTCCATATCCAGTTGGCCAAGCAGGTTTTTCTGCGTGCCGTCGCCATGCACGTGCAGCATCAACAGCACCTGGCATTGCGGCCGGGTAATGCCGGCGCTTTGCAGATAAATGTCCAGCTTTCGCCGCTTGAGGTTCACGACATGCGCCAGTTTGTGGCCGAGATAGGGAAGCATGCTTGTCTCTGAGTTGACTTATGCAACAATTGTATTTATCAACTCATGACAAAGTCAATTGTCATTTCAAGCCGGGAACAAACGCTGATCTGTGACGGCGATGAGCGCCTCAAGCCAGAGCGCACGCGTCCCCGCGCCTGCAGCAGGGCGCGCTTGCGTGGGATGTTGTTCAGGAGAAGCTGAGGGCCACGTGGATATTGCTGCGCGTGGCACTGGCATACAGGCAAGTCTGGTGTGCGGCATCAATGATCGCCTGCGCCACATTGCGCTCCAGTTCAGGCAGGCTCACCTTCAGGCGTGCGCCCAGAAAATAGCCGTCCGTTGCGTCTTGCAGGTCGATTTCGGTGTTGATGGCAAAGCCTGGCGGCAGCAATACGTTCATCTTGCGGGCCGCCAGTTGCATCGCCCCTTCGAAACAGGCCGACCAGCCGGCAGCAAAAAGTTGTTCTGGCCTGGTGTCCGGCGCCTCTGCGTCCGGCGGTGCCAGCAAGTCTTTGAAACGGCCGTCGACGCTGCGGGCGGTGCCGTTGCTGCTCCCGATGGTCTGGACCTTTGCGGTGTAAATGGCTTTGTGCTGTTCCATGGGGCCGACTCCTTGATGCAGTGACAGGTCATCGCGGTAGCCTGACCAGGGCCAGGCCGTACCGCGCGATTTATGCATATGGAATCGTATGGATGGAACGCGTGACGCGCACGTTATGCGTTGTGATGAAGTGTTAGCGCGGTGCGGCCGCCGGTGCGCTCAATCCCGGGGTGAGTCCAGTTGTTGCAGCAGTAAACTGGCTGCGAGCAGATCGGCCGTCTCAAAACCTTCTTCGAAATGGCCAAGGGTGCTGGCCAGCAGGTCACGCGCTTGCTGGCGTCTGGCGGGCGCCCACAGGCGGGCAAGGTCGGTGGCTGCGCGCAGCGTCCAGGACAGCGCGCCCTGGCGCTGGCTGAGTGCCAGTGCTTCAGCCAGGCAGGCCTGCGCGGCCAGGACATGATCACCTTCGGTCTGCTGCAAGGTACGCGCCTTGATCCGCAATAGTTCGGGCAGGTAGTAAAGGTCGCCGTTCGCGTTGACCTCTGCAATGGTGTGTTCCAGCAGAGCGAGCGCTTCGCCGGTCCGGCCGGCAGCCCCAAGGCCCTCGGCCAGGGCCAGGTTGAACCCGGTGTTCAGCAACTCGTAGCGCGACTCATGCAGTTCAACCAGGCAACTGCGAATGGCCGCAATGCCTTGCTCGATGTCGACGCCTGTGCGGATAGCCAGCTCGCCTTTCACGCCCCGGCCGACAGCCAGATACGGCCCGAGCGAATGGGCCTGGGCGCAGGCGATAAAGCGATCGATATCGGCCTCGGCCCGCGCAAAATCGCCCGCCCAGACGTAAACCGACACCGCCCAGATCAACGCAATGCACAGCGTGACCGGGTGATCCAGTTTGCCGGCGTCTTCCACGGTGCGCTGTGCCGTCTGCATGGCCAGATTTGCGTGGCCCCGCAGCCAGAGCGTGCGCGCCAGGGCAATGCCGGCCCGATTGCGGTGATCAAAGCCGATGTAGATCGAGCTTGTGCGGCGGGGTTGCATTGGCGCGGCGAGGGCGGCTTCCAGCAAGGTGCGCGCTGCGATCTGATCGCCGATCAGATGCTGGCACAGGCCCATGATGGCATTCGCCGTGGCGATGGTGGCCGGATCAGCACTGGCGGTCGCGACGCTCATGCTGCGTTCGGCTTCACTGAGTGACGCTTTGAAATTGCCGACGCGCTCGTCAAAAATCTGCAGCGCCCCCAGCAACTGGACCTGACTGGGCGCATCGCCCAGCGCCTGGGCCAGCTCCAGACTTTTGGCCAGCGCTACGCGCACATCGTCGGTATTGCCGCGGGTAAACATCAAGGACAAGCCCAGCGCGGCGAATAACTGCATTTCGGCGCGCAGGCCGTGTACCACCGGATTCAGGACACGGAGTGCCCGCTCGGCCCACTGGCGGCATTCGATCAGCAGGGACGTCGCCAGCAGCATGGGGGTGGCTGCGGCGGCCACGGCGACGGCGAGATCAATCTCGCCATCCGGGCCGAAACTCCACTCCAGCGCGGCGCGCACATTGGCGATATCGGCCGGCGCGCTGGCGCTGCTGGCCGCAGGCGCGGCGCAGAGGTCTTCCAGATGGCGTAGGACGTAACGTGCGTGCCGTCGCGCCAGGCCGTCGATCTGTTGGTCTGATTTGGACAACAGATAGTCGCGCGTGCTTTCCAGCAGGCGGTACTGGATCAGCGAGCCGGTCAGATGCACCGCAAGCAGGGATTTCTCTGCCAGACAGGCCAGTGTGTCGACCACGTCTTCTTCTGAGAGCGCGCCCGCGGGCACCACTTGCCGCGCGGCCGCCAGCGTGAAATCCCCGACAAAGACGGGAAGCTGGCAGAGCACGCGCTTTTCCCGGTCGTCCAGCAGGTCGTAGCTCCAGTCAAGCGTGGCGCGCAGCGTCTGGTGGCGTGGCAAGGCGCCCCGCTGACCGCGCCATGCCAGCGTCAGGCGCTCGTTCAACAGCGCAGCTGTTTGCTGAAGCCCGTAGGTGGCCACACGCCGCGCAGCCAGTTCAATCGCCAGCGCCAGACCGTCCAGCTTGCGGCAGATATCTGCGACCACGGGCGCGTCGGCATCGCTCACATCCAGCGTCGCACCACTGGCGCCGGCCCGCTCTACAAAGAGCCGCGTGGCCGGGTAAGCCAGGATGGCATCGGCGGTCACGCCAGGTTGATCAGGCGGCGTGGCCAGTGGCTCCAGCCGGAAAACCTGCTCGCCGGGCACATGCAAGGGTTCGCGGCTTGTGGCCAGGATGTGTACATCTGTCGTGGCTTGCGCAATGCCACTGGCCAGCCCCGCAGCGGCATCGATCACGTGCTCGCAATTATCCAGAATCAGTAGCAGGCGCTTGTCCCGCAGCCAGGCCAGCAAGCTGGGCAGCGGGTCGGCAGAACGCACCGACAGGCGCAGCGCGGCGGCCACGGCAGTGGGCACCAGGGCCGGATCGCTCAGCGCGGCGAAGTCGACGAAGGCAATCGCATCGCCCAGCCGTTCGCGGCTGTCATGGCCGACCTTGATCGCGACACTGGTCTTGCCGACACCGCCGGCCCCGACAATCGTGAGAAACCGGCTGGCCGCCAGCCGTTGCGAGATCGCGGCAACGTCCTGGCCGCGCCCGTAGAGTTCGGTCACTTGCCCGGGCAGGCTCACGTCCAGCCGCTGCGCCCCAATGTGTTCATCCGGCGCCAGCAACTCGCCCTGGGTTGATAACTCGGCAACAAAGCTGTACCCGCGCCCCATCACATTAGAGATATACCGGGCACCATCAACCCCGTCGCCCAGCGCTTTGCGGATCAGGGTGATCTGGAGCCGCAGGCTGCCTTCGGTTACCACCATGCCGGGCCATGCGGCGGCGATGAGCGCGTCTTTTTCGACCACTGAACCGGCCTGGGCGACGAGGGCCAGCAGCACGTCCAGCGCCCGGCCACCCAGCTCTACCGGTACGCCCTGGCGTGTTAACAAGCGCTCGGCAGGGAACAACTTGAATGAGCCAAAACAGAGGCATGCACCTGGATCAAACGGAGAAATCGGGCGCATGTGCGATCTGGCCATGAAGGTTCAGTGGGGTGTCTGGTGAATGAAGGTGGAGGGCGAAACCGGCGTTGCCGGGTTCAGCGCAAGAGTACCCATTTGGCATGCGGGTTTCGAGCACAAAATGCAGTTACCGGCTCAGGTATTGCATGCCGCACAACAGGGCCATCGCACCCCAGATCCACCAGGCGCCGACGCCTTGCTGAATCCAGCGCCGGCTGCGGGTGCGCCATGGGGTTTCAACATAACGATGCAAAGCACTTGCCAGAGCCAGGGTGACCGCCAGAAAGACCAGATAAACGCCTGCGGCTTCGACCAGTTGCAGCTGTGGCAGGTTGGAGTCATCCGGAATACGATCCGGCAGACCATAGAACAAAGCCAGAAACAGCAGGTACAGCACAAAGGCGTGCACCATGTAGATGGCATAAGAATGCTGGCCCAGCCATTGCAGCGCCGGCGCACGCAACACGCGCTGGAACAGCCCCGGCCGGCCGCAGACAATACCCAGAATCAGCAAACCGGCCAGCGGGAAGATCGCCACATCGTTACGCACGCTGTGGTTGAACTGCAAAAACGCCAGCAACAAGCCAAAGGCCAGCCACGGTGTAAAAGCGGGCAGCACCAACGAGCGCGCCTGCACCAGCGCGGCAATCAGACAGCCAAGGAAGAACCCGGCCACGCACCACACCAGGTTGACGTAATCCGCCCCCAGTTGTGCCCACATCATGTACATCGCGCCCAGTGCCAGCACGGCGCAAACCCACAGCTTGATCCGCGGTAACAGGCACACCACGCCGGCAAACAGCAGGTAGGTATAGAACTCCACACTGATCGACCACGCCGGGCCGTTAAAGGTGAACCCGGCGTTATGCGGGCCGATGGCCTGGATCAGCAGCAGTTGCTGGAAAAAGGCATGCCAGGTGTTGGAGACAAACGGATCACCCAGGTTGTAGCCCATTTTCAGCAAGGGCGACTTGAGAAACTCTACCGCCAGAAAGATCGCCAGCATCAGCAGATGCACCGGGTACAGCCGCCCCAGCCGCAACAACTGGAAACGCAACACGGCGCTGCCGGACTCCAGCTTCTGGCCATAGGCGGTGTAAATCACAAAGCCGGACAAGACGAAAAACAACTGCACCATCAGCGCGCCGTTGCGGATGATTGCAACATCATGCAATGCGCTATTCCAGCCAGGAACATGAAACAGCACCACCAGCAATGCCGCCAGCCCGCGCAGGCTTTCAAGTTCCGCGTAGCGGGTTGCGCCAGCGGGCGCAGAGGGCAAAGAGGACATAACGGTGACGGCTGCACGGGAAAGGGGCCTGGATCGTAACCGAAGCCCCGTTGGCCCGCAACTTTGCCTGTAATTTCATCAGGATGGGCGTCAGCAGGGGCCCGCTATCCGTGCTGAAAAAGACGCGTCATGACGTGGGAGGGCAAGGCGATGACCTCTGCCGGTCGCCCACTTTGCTAACACCCCGTCAGGGCCCCGGGTTCACCGTAATCAGCCCGCGATCTCTGGCAATGGCAGCGGCGCGGGTACGCGAACTGGCTTGCAGTTTGCCCAGAATGGAGGCGACGTGCGTTTTGGTGGTGCCGACAGAAATGCCCAGCGAGCTGGCGATCTCCCGGTTGCAATTACCGTTGGCCAGCAGCGTCAGCACATCTTGCTCCCGCGCAGTCAGTGACTCGCGGGAGAGAGAGTCCACCAGCCGCTGCGACAGCGTGTCACTCAGATAACGCTGGCCCGCTGCCAGCCTGCGGATGCAGTCTTCCAGGGCGCCGGCATCGCAATCGATCAGCAGATAGCCGTGAATGCCAAGATCAAACGCGGTGCGCATTTCCCGCTCGCTGTCGCGCACGGTTAACAGCAACACCCGTGGGGCATGTTCCGGATAACGCGAGTTACCGCGCAATCGCTGCATGAACTGGCAAGCGGTGTCGTAATCCCCGATCAGGACATCAATACCGGTAAAGCGGCGTGACTCGACCCAGTCTGGCTGGTGTATCGATACGGTGATGTCTTTTGCGAAAGCGAGAAGTCTTTCGATGCCGCAGGCAATCAACGGGTTGCGGTGCGCTACGGCAACATGCAATGGCATAGAGTCGATCATGGCAATCCCTTGGCTGACAATGGTTGTTCTGCACCCGGACGGTGAGTTGCAGGCGCCCCGCAGCAGTGGGGTGATCCGGCCTGCGTGCCCGCAGGGGCGCGGACCAGCACCTGGTTGCGCTGGCTGACGCGTGCAAGTTCAATCAAAACCGGGATTGAGTATTCCGGGGTCAGCGCCGGTTGGTCTTGCACCCGAATGCTTTTTTTTGAATAAAAGGTGCGTTATGCAAATGGAATATTTGGGCGCGAAGGGGCCGGGGCTCCTGCCTGGGCTGCGCAGCGGTGGCCGGTGCTGCGTATTTAGCGCTGCGGTCTGTGTACGCCGGCCAGGATCAGATCAATGCCCGCCAGAAAATCCGCCTGGTCGTCATGGGCGCGCAGGGCAGGGGCCATGCTGCGCGTGAAGGGGAATTCTTCCTGGTCCAGCGCGGACCAGGTCCTGGCCATGTCGTCCAGAAACCCCTCCCGCGGCAGCCCTTGGTGCTGGGCAAATTGCGAGTTGACGGCGTTTTGCTCGCCCACACCTGTGATGTAGTTCTGCAGGGTGCAGGTGACGATCCACTGGGTTTCAGCGGCCACACCCAAGGCGCGCACTTGCTGGCCGAGGTGTTCCAGCATGCGCACGCTGGGCAATTGCCCGGGTGCCTGGGTTAACGCAGACCCCACCCAGGGGTGCTGATCCATGGCATCAAACAAGGCCAGCGCGATGGCGCGAATGCGCGCTTGCGGCGTGCTTGCCGCCTGCGTGGCTTCGCTCAGGGTGCGGGTCATGATGGCGTCGCACGCGGCGGTCAGCAGATCGCTCTTGTTGGCGATATGCCAGTAAATGGCGCCCGCGCCGGTGGCCAGCGCTTGTGCCAGCGCGCGAAAGGTCAGGCCGGCTTCGCCATCGCGATCAAGCAAGGCGATGGCGGCTTCAATGATCCGGTCGCGCGACAAGGCGTCTTCGCGTCTTTCCGTGCTTTGCGCTTTTCTGGGCATGGGATGTCTTGACACAAGTGGAACAATGTTCCAATACTATCATGGAACGACGTTCCAGTGATGGTCATGTGCCACCGGCGGGGCGTTTTAACGATCACGGAACTGCAATGAACATGAATACATCGATTGTCATTATCGGGGCGGGGCTGGGCGGGTTGATGCTGGCCCGCGTGCTCCATATCCACGGCATTGCCGCCACGGTCTATGAGGCCGAAACCTCGCCCATGGCGCGCACCCAGGGCGGCTTGCTGGATATCCACGATTTCAACGGACAACTGGCACTCAAGGACGCCGGTCTGTATGAGGAATTTGTGCAACTGATCCATCACGGCGGGCAGGCGTCCCGCGTGCTGGCGACCGACGGCACGGTGTTGTTTGAGGACGACGATGACGGCACCGGTGGCCGCCCGGAAGTGCGCCGGGGCGAGCTGCGCCGGATTTTGCTGGGATCGCTGCCGCCCGATACGGTCCGCTGGGGCTACAAGCTAAGCCATGTGCAGGCGCTAGGCCAGGGCCGGCACGAGGTCAGCTTTGCCAATGACGAGACCATGGTCAGCGATGTGCTGGTGGGCGCAGACGGGGCGTGGTCCCGGGTGCGGCCATTGCTGTCTGACGCGCAGCCTGTGTATGCCGGGCTGGCGCTGGTCGAGACCTGGTTGTCTGACTGTGACCAGCGTTACCCCGCCACGGCGCAGCTTGCCGGCGGTGGCGCGTTGTTTGCGGTGACGCCCGGCAAGGGCATTCTGACGCACCGGGAGCCGGACGGCGTACTGCACGCGTATGTGGTGCTGCGCAAGCCGCAAGACTGGTTCAGCCGGATTGATGAGGCCACGCAGGCTGATGCGCTCTCTTGCCTTGCTGCCGAGTTTGCCGGCTGGCACCCGGCGCTGACGACCATGATTACCGCCAGTGACAAGGCACCGGTCGTGCGGCTGGTGCATGAACTGCCGGATGAACACCAGTGGCCGCGCATCCCCGGCGTGACACTGCTGGGAGACGCCGCCCATTTGATGGCGCCGTCGGGCGAGGGCGCCAATCTGGCTTTGCTGGATGGTGCCGAACTGGGCAAGGCCATTGCCGCGCAGCCAGCAGATATCGAGGCGGCGCTGCTCAGTTTTGAGCAACAGATGTTTGTGCGTAGCGCCGCCGCAGCCGCCGATGCCAAAGCCTTGCAGGAGATCTGCTACGGCGCGCGGGCGCCGCACAGCCTGGTCGAGATGTTCAGCGCGGTGCCGGCGTCCGCCTGACCGTGGCGTCGCGGCTAGCCGCGTGTGTTTCTCACGCTGTCGCTTGGGTTCTGGACAAAATCTCTGCGGCGATCTGGCGGATGGCCTGATCCATGGCTTCATTGACTGGATAACGTGCCTTGAGCCAGTCCAGCACATGCAGCGCGGCCTGCGGCGTTGCCGTGTAACCGGGCATGAAGGGCGCCACGGCTTGATCCGGATAACGGAACTCGAAGCGGCGCTCTGGCGCAAAGCGGTCAGTCGGCGCGGCTGGTGCGGCGGCCAGCGCCGTCAGTTCCAGCACGCGGTTGACGGCGTCTACCTGCACAAGGCGAAAGCCGGACAACCGTTCACCGCGCGCATAGCGGCCCAGGCCCACATACACGTTGCCGAGGATTTCACCGATCAGCCAGCTTTCTGTTCTGGCGGCGGGCGGCTGCGCTATGGGCTGGCAAATGGTGTCGGGCACGCCCGGTGCCGCCCAGACCATTTGCCCGGGCGAGTAGAAAATGCGCGGCAGTTCATCCAGTTCAAACACGGCAAATTCGCAAAAGATGCCGTCGTCGAACATGACTTTGTGGCCGTCGATGGTATTGCGGTAGGCAAAGGCCAGCGGGCGGATGTTTGATAACCAGTCCAGGAGGTCGATCAGCCGGGCCTTCTTGCCGTCTTTGGCAATGGCGAAGAAATCCAGGTCAGACCACTGATCCATCCGCTCGCGCTCGATCCCGGCGGAGCCCAGACCAAACAGCGCCAGTGCTTCGCCGCTGTGTTCAAGTGATTGACCAATTTCTTGCAGACGCTGCAGCAGATCCAGGCGGGTATTCACGACCATTCTCCAGACAAGGGAAGAATGAGTCTAAACCGCCGTTCATGGATATCAAACCGGTTTGAATGTCAAAAAACAGCGAAAGATTGCATATTTCCGCGGTGAGTCAGCAGGAATGATCGATCAAGGCACGGGCGAGGCTGCGTGAAGCGCAGTCAAACGTAGGGCGAACCCGCCAGCGCGGCGTTCACGCCCAGCGTGCCCTGGTCAATCAGGGCCAGAAAAGCCGTATTGGCCGCCGCTGTATCGCGCTGCGCCTGAAATAGCCGATGCGCGTGCAGAAAAGCCGTGGTCCAGGTGGCAACCAGCAACGCCGCAGCCAGTTGCGCTGCAGGATCGGTCGGGTCTTGCCCGGCGCTGTGGGCCAGTCCGGTGGCGACCGTCTGCCCCAGTTCATCACGCATGGCCCGCGCTCGCGCTTTGAGCGTCTCGCTGCTTTCTACGGTTTCGATAAAGCCTTTGCTGTCGGCCGAGAACGCCACAAACGGGCTGCGCATGGCAATCAGGCGGTGTGCCAGCAAGCGCAGGGTTTCGATGGCTGATACGCCGGGCGCGCGCTGGCGCAGGGCCTCGCGCAGTACCTCGTGCGCTTCTTCATCACGGTCAAAGAACATGTCTTCTTTGCGCGGGAAGTAGTTGAACACCGTCATGCGGCCGACGTCTGCGGCGGCGGCAATCTCATCAACCGTCACCCGGTCAAAGCCATGCTCCAGAAACAGGCGCGTGGCCGCATTGGAGATACTTTGCCGCGTGGCGAGGCGTTTACGGGTCCGAAGATCAGATGGCATTGACATGCCGGCGATCATAGCACATGCTATTTTGTACTCAGTACAAAATTATATTGAATCTATGAAATATCCCGACAAGTCACTGATCGTGATCTTCTGTGCGATTGGTCTGGATGCCGTTGGCATCGGGCTGATCTTTCCCATCCTGCCGCGCTTGCTGGCCCAGGTTACCCATGCCGGCAATATCGCCTTCTGGATCGGCATCATGACGGCGCTGTATGCCTTGATGCAGTTCATCTTTGCCCCGGTACTAGGCGCCTTGAGCGACCGCCTGGGGCGGCGGCCGGTGCTGTTAATATCGCTGGCCGGCGCGGCCATCAATTACCTGTTGATGGCGTTTTCCAGCCAGTTGTGGCTGCTGTTCCTGGGGCGCGCCATTGCCGGCCTGACCAGCGCCAATATGGCGGTGGCGATGGCCTATATCACCGACATCACGCCAGAAGACCAGCGCGCGCGGCGCTTTGGGCTATTCAACGCGGTGTTTGGCGCCGGCTTCATCATCGGCCCGGTGCTGGGCGGTATCCTGGGCGATGTCAACCTGCGTTTGCCATTTATGGCGGCGGCCATTCTCAATGCGGCCAACTTCTTGCTGGCGCTGCTGGTCTTGCCGGAATCACGCACGCCAGTGCGCGCGCCAGTCAATCTGGCCGCACTCAACCCGCTGCGCCCCTTGCGCTGGGCGTTCTCCATGAAACCCTTGCTGCCGGTAATGCTGATCTTTTTCATCTTCAGCGGCACGGGCGAGGTCTACGGCACCTGCTGGGCCTTGTGGGGCAATGATGCCTTCCAGTGGAACGGGCTGTGGGTGGGCTTGTCGCTGGGCACCTTCGGTGTGTGCCAGACGCTGGCGCAGGCGTTTTTGCCGGGGCCCGCCGTCAAACTGCTTGGCGAGCGTGGCGCGGTACTGGCCGGCATGGCCGGGGTCTGTGTGGCGCTGGTGGTGATGGCATTTACCCGGCAGGGCTGGCTGGTGTTTGCGATCATGCCGGTGTTTGCCCTGGGCGGCATTGGCGCGCCCGCGCTGCAAGCCATGGCGACCCGCCAGGTGGATGAAAGCCAGCAAGGGCAATTCCAGGGCGTGCTGGCCTCGGTGGTGAGCCTGGCGTCCATCATCGCCCCGCTGGTGTTCTCCACACTCTATTTTGGCGTGCGCGCGCACTGGCCCGGCGCAATCTGGTTGTCGGTGGTGGTGTTGTATGCCATTGCGGTGCCGCTGGTGCTGGGCTTGCGCCTGGGCCATAACACCCACCTGGCTACCGCAGGGGGCGGTTGAGGGCAGGGGGGGAGATCTCTGGTGGCAGTTGCCCGGACGGTGCGATTTCCGGGTACGCTAGCCGCTTTGCCGCATGCAGACCGGCTTCAGACCGGTTTTCAAAATCCAGGAAGAGATAGCAATGGCCGCCCAGCCCGACTCCAGCACCCAATCCGCCCATGCCGGCACACAAGCCCGGCTTGATGCAGCCCTGATCTCCGCCCGCCTTGATCGCCTGCCTGCCACGCGCACGGTCTGGATTCTGGTGGCGCTGTTGAGCCTGGGCTTTTTCTTTGAGTTGTACGACCTCTTGTACACCGGCTATATCGCGCCGGGCCTGGTGAAAGGCGGCATTCTGACCGCGACCACGCAAGGTTTGTTTGGCACCACCGGCGTGGCCAGTTTTATTGCAGCGCTGTTTGCCGGTCTGTTTGTCGGGACCAGCGTCTGCGGTTTTCTGGCCGACCGTTACGGTCGTCGCGCCATCTTTACCTGGTCGCTGCTGTGGTATTCGGTGGCGAACATGGTCATGGCATTCCAGGACACCGCGCTGGGACTGAACGTGTGGCGCTTCCTGGCCGGGATCGGCATCGGCGTGGAAATGGTGACCATCGGGGCGTATATCTCGGAACTTGTCCCGCGGGAAATCCGTGGCCGCGCCTTTGCCTGCGAGCAAGCCGTCGGTTTTCTGGCTGTGCCATTTGCGGCGTTTCTGGCGTATTTGCTGGTGCCGCACAAACCGTTCGGTCTGGATGGCTGGCGCTGGGTGGTGCTGATCGGTGCCCAGGCCGCCATTGGCGTGTGGTGGATTCGCCGCGCCCTGCCGGAAAGCCCGCGCTGGCTGGCGCGCCAGGGGCGCCTGGCTGAGGCCGAACAGATTGTGGCTGCGCTGGAGGCCAAAGTCGCCGCTGAACTGGGCCGCCCGCTGCCGCAACCGGCCGCGCCTGATCTGACCGAGGCCGATACCGCCAAAGGCCGCTTTGCCGATCTGTGGATGCCGCCGTATCGCAAACGCACCATCATGCTGGTGATCTTCAACATTTTTCAGACCGTGGGGTTTTTTGGCTTTGCCAACTGGGTGCCGACGCTGCTGATCAAGCAAGGCATCACCATTACCACCAGCCTGATGTACTCCAGCCTGATTGCCATTGCCGCGCCGGTTGGCCCGCTGATTGGTTTGTATATTGGCGACCGGATCGAACGCAAAACGGCCATTGTGGTGATGGCGGCTGTGATCATGCTCTGCGGCCTGGGTTTTGCGCACAGCACGGACGCCATCATGCTGGTGACGCTGGGTATTCTGATTACCCTGGCCAGCAACATCATGTCCTACAGTTTTCATGCGTATCAGGCTGAACTCTTCCCCACGGCCATCCGCGCGCGGGCGGTCGGGTTTGTGTATTCCTGGAGCAGGTTCTCTGCCATTTTCTCCAGCTTTATCATCGCCGCCGTGCTCAAGGGCTTTGGCACGCCGGGCGTGTTTGTCTTTATCGCGGCGGCCATGCTGGTGGTGATGGCGGTGATCGGCCTGATGGGACCAAAAACCAACGGTCTGGCGCTGGAACAAATCTCTCACTAAGCCCGCGTGGCCGCTGCCCAGTCGCGCACCGCTTGCGCAAACAAGCGCAAGGCGGCGGGCGGGTGGCGATTGGCCGGGTAGTAAAGACACAGGCCGGGAAAAGACGGGCTCCATTCCCCCAGCAGGCGCACCAGCCGGCCGCTGGCCAGATGTGTTTCGATCTGCGTTTCGTTGATCCAGGCAATGCCGATGCCTTGCAGCGCGGCTTCGATGGCCAGCCGCATACTGCCGACCGTGATCGGGCCGTTAACGTCCAGGTTGACGGGCCGCCCGCGCCAGCGCAAGTCCCAGCGGTAGAGCGCGCCGCTCTCAAAGCGGAACCGGATGCAGCTGTGCTTGAGTAGATCCAGCGGCACCTGCGGGGGCGCGTGGCGGGCCAGATACTCGGGCGAGGCCACTGCTGCAAAGCGGATGTCCGGGCCAAACTTCACCGCAATCATGTCTTTGGGCACCGCTTCTTCAATGCGGATGCCAGCGTCGTAACCGGCGGCGACGATATCCACCATTCTTGAGTCCACCACGAACTCGATATGGATATCCGGATAGCGCGCCAGAAAATCCGGCAACACATGTTGTATGAGTGGCGTGGCGGCAGATTCAGAGCAGTTGATCCGCAATGCGCCGGACGGCCGCTCGCGCGCGTTGGTCACTTCTTGCAGCGCCTCATCAATATCCGTCAGGGCGGGGCGGATGCGGTTCAGCAGTTTCTCGCCCGCCTCGGTCAGCGCTACAGAGCGCGTGGTGCGGTTGAGCAAGCGCGCGCCCAGGCGTTCTTCCAGTACGCGCATGGCATGGCTGAGGGCCGAGGGCGACACATCCAGCGTGCGCGCGGCTGCGCGAAAACTCCCCTGTTCGGCAATGGCCATAAACGCGGCCAGTTCAGAGACGCCGGTTTTCTGCATTGATGAAAATCCTTCACTAAGAGATGCAATCCAGGCTGGATTGTTCAGCATATCACTGCGTCATACACTTTTCTCCATCGCAGACCTGTCACTTGCCGGAGAAAACCATGCAACAGAGATCGCCCACCATTTTGGCGTTCAGCCGCCCATGAACACCCCTCGCGACCATGGCCTGCGCCTGATGATCATCCTCAGCGCGCTGATGTCGTTTTCCTCGATCGCCACAGATATGTACCTGCCGGCTTTGCCCACGCTGGTCCATGATCTGCACACCGACATGGGCCGGGTCGCGTTGACGATCTCTACCTTCCTGACCGGGTTTAGTCTGGGCCAGTTGTTGTGGGGCCCGATCAGCGATCGTATTGGCCGGCGCGGCCCCATTGCGGCGGGTTTGCTGCTGTTTGCCGTGGGCTCGGTGGGCTGCGCGGTGGCGGCGGATATCAACCAGTTGCTGTTCTGGCGTGCGGTACAGGCACTGGGCGCATGCGCCGGCCCGGTGCTGGCACGGGCCATGGTGCGTGATCTGTATGCGTGGGAACGCTCGGCGCAGATATTGTCGCTGCTGATCCTGATGATGGCGGTGGCCCCGCTGGCCGGGCCCTTGCTGGGCGGACAGATTCTCAAATTCTGGTCATGGCGTGCCATTTTTGGCGTACTGGCTGCTTGCGGCGTGCTGGCGTTGTTCGCCTTGAAACTGCTGCCGGAAACCTTGCCGCCAACCCGCCGTAACCGCGCACCCTTGCGCCACACGCTGGCCGAATATCTGCAGCTCATCCGCGATCCGCGCTTGCTGACCTATGCGCTGGCCGGTGGTTTTTACTACGGTGGCTGTTATGCCTTCATTGCCGGCACGCCGTTTGCGTATGTCGATTACTACCATGTGTCCCCCACCGTATTCGGCTTGTTGTTCAGCGTGAATATCGTCGGTCTGATGGCCGTGAATTTCCTTAATACCCGGCTGATTGCCCGCATGGGCAGCGAGCGCTTGTTCCAGCTCGGCGCGGTCATGGTGGCGGTGGCCGGCGTGGTGCTGATCTTCACGGCAAAAACGGGCTTTGGCGATGTGGCCGGGCTGGCCGTGCCGGTGTTTTTCTTCATGGCGCCCAGTGGTTTTATCGTCGCCAATTCGGTGGCCGGTGCGCTGTCATTGTTTGAACGCCAGGCCGGCGCGGCATCGTCGCTGATCGGGGCGGTGCATTACGGCAGCGGCGTGTTCACCGCCGCCATGCTGGGCTGGTTTGCCGACGGCACGCCCTGGCCAATGGGGCTGATCGTGGGCCTGGCTGGCGTGGGCTGTCTGGTGGTGGCACTGCTACCCCGGCTGAGCCTTGTTGCCCGGCCGGTACGTACTTGATCGATTCAAAAGGAGCAACAACATGACCCAACGAACATGGCTGATTACCGGTATCAGCAGCGGTTTTGGTCGCGAGCTCACAACGCAATTGCTGGCGCGTGGCGACCGGGTGATCGGCACGGTGCGTGATCTGGCCAAAGCCGCAGATCTGGCCGCGCAATACCCCGAGACCTTCCACCCCGAGTTGCTGGATGTCACCAATACCGACGCCATTGGCAACCTGGTTGAACATGCGTTTGATCGGTTCAAGCGCATTGATGTGGTCATCAGCAACGCCGGATATGGCTTGTTTGGCGCGGCCGAAGAACTCTCCAACGCGCAGATCGAGCAGATGATTGCCACTAACCTGGTGGGCTCTATCCAGTTGATCCGTGCCGTGATTCCGCATCTGCGCGCGCAAGGGGGCGGCCGGATCATCCAGCTGTCTTCTTACGGTGGGCAGGTGGCGTTTGCCGGTAATTCGCTGTACCACGCCACCAAGTGGGGCATTGAGGGTTTTGTCGAGTCCGTGGCGCAAGAAGTCGCCGGTTTTGGCATCGGCATGACGCTGGTCGAACCCGGCGGCGCGCGGACCGAGTTCCGCTACGGCAGCGCGCAAGTGGCCAGTCTGATGTCGATTTACGACGACACGCCGGCCCATGCCTTTTTGCGCATGCTGGACCCGCAAAACGGCCTGGCCGCGGGCGACCCGGCGCGGATGGCAGCACGCATGATTGAAAGCGTCGACATCCACCCCGCGCCGCTGCGCATGGTGCTGGGCTCGCAAGCGCTGCAAAGCACGCTGGACACGCTGCGTGCGCGCCTGGCCCATTTTGAAACACAAACCGCGCTGGCGGCTTCGACCGATTTTCCGGCCGGCGAATAAACAGGAGAACACCATGCAAACACGCACACTGGGCCAACTGGAAGTCTCCGCCCTGGGGCTAGGCTGCATGAGCATGAGCGCCGCCTACGGGCCGCCTGCCAATAAAGAGGACATGATCCGGTTGATCCGTAGCGCGCACGATCTGGGCGTCACGCATTTTGATACCGCAGAAGCCTACGGCCCCTTTACCAACGAAGCGCTGGTGGGCGAAGCCCTGCAACCCATCCGCAACCACGTGGTGATCGCCACCAAGTTCGGTTTTGACATCGACCAGAAAACCGGTGAGCGCCGTTCTGGCGGCACCAATAGCCACCCGGCCCACATCAGGGCCGTGGCCGACGCCGCGCTCAAGCGCCTGGGCACGGATCATATCGACCTCTTTTACCAGCATCGGGTAGACCCGAACGTGCCGATTGAAGACGTCGCCGGCGCGGTGAAAGACCTGATCGATGCGGGCAAGGTGCGCCATTTTGGCCTGTCTGAAGCCAGCGTTCACACCATCCGCCGCGCCCATGCCGTGCAAGCCGTGACGGCCGTGCAAAGCGAATACTCTTTGTTCTGGCGCGGCCCGGAAGCGGAACTGTTGCCGGTCCTGGCTGAACTGGGCATCGGCTTCGTACCCTTCAGCCCGCTGGGCGCGGGTTTTCTGACTGGCAAGATCGACGAAAACACCCGGTTCGACCCCAGCGACTTTCGCAACCATGTGCCGCGTTTTTCGGTGGAGGCCCGCAAGGCCAATATGGCGCTGGTGGATGTGGTGAAACAAGTCGCCACCCGCAAAAACGCCACCCCGGCGCAAGTGGCCCTGGCCTGGCTGCTGGCGCAACAGCCCTGGATTGCGCCAATTCCTGGCACCACCAAACTGCACCGGCTGGAAGAAAACCTTGGTGCTGTGAACCTGGTGCTGACGGCGGAAGACCTGGCCAGTATCAACACCGAAGTGGCCAAGGTAGAAGTGCAAGGCGCGCGCTTGCCGGAGGCGAATTTGCGGATGACGAATGGGTGAGAGGAGGGCGGCGTGGCTGGATTCCTGCCTGCGCAGGAATGACGAAGTGGTGGGGGCGCGAAGGCACACCCTGCCAGCAACGATAACCTGCCCGGCAAAGCCCCTCCGTCACCCCTGAAACAACCGTTACTTCTGCGGTTCCGGCTTGGTATCTTGCGGTTCCGATGCCGTCATCTTCTGCGCCGCCGGCACGGTGGTTTTCTTCTGATGCTTTTGCGATTTGTGGGTCGAGGCCTTGGCGGCTGCGCTGGCGGGTTCTGCGCCAGATGCGCCCTCCGCCATGCTCACACCAGAAAAAGCCAGACCGGCCAAAGCCATTGCAGCGATAACAAGTTTCATGATGTTTCTCCTGTTTAACCATAAAGGTCACAGGATTCACTGTGCGCTGACAACAAAGTCAACACTATCAGTCACTTGCATGCAGCGCTGTAGGCCATTCTGAAACGGGCCGACAGTCAAAGACCGGGCTGTTGACCGGGCGTTCTCGCGGCAAAACATCCTGGGCAGCAAGATCAGCCGCTGCCATTGCGGGCAACCGTCTGACTACTCAGAGCTTGTGTTTCGGGGGCGCGGTGCTTGCCCTGGGTTTGAGCAAAGGTTCTGACGTCACGCGCATTTCATCCGGGGTGTCTGGCAGGGCCGGGTGCTTGATCAGTTTGCGCAACAGATCGACTGCCATTTCAGCCGCTTCTTGCGTGGGGATCGCCACGGTAGAAAGCGCGGGGCGGGTTTCCTGCGCCATCTGGATATCGGTAATGCCAATCACCGACAAGTCGTCCGGCACGTTCAGGTTCAGATCGGTTGCGGCGTGCATGGCGCCAATGGCGGGCAGGTCGTTGGTGGCAAAAATGGCGGTCAGACCCGGTTGATCCAGCAAAAGGGCGCGGGCGGCGTCGTAGCCGCCCTGAACGGTATCAAGCCCGTTGCGGCAGTGACTGTCGGGCAAATCCACGCCGGCAGCGCGCACGGTATCGATAAAACCCTGCATCCGTGTGGTGTGCACACCGCCTTTGCCGTTACCGATAATCACGCCAATCTGCCGGTGTCCCAGCCGCAGCAAGTGCTCTGCCGCCAGTTGCCCGGCCAGACGGAAATTGACCGCCACACAAGGCAGGCCGGGCGGTTCTTCCGGTTTTTCCCACATGCACAGCACCACCGGCGCGCGGCTTTGGCGCAAGGTGCCGAAATCCAGGTTGCAGTTCATCACCAGCACGCCTTCAGAGAGCGAGCCGGACAACTGGTTGAGGTAGGCGTAGGCCGTTGCCGCATCGTCATTGGTGTTACACAACAGCATGAAGCTGCCATGCTCGCGCGCGGCTTGTTCCACGGCCAGCGCAAACTCTGGATAGAACGGGTTGGCAATGCTGGAAACCATCAGCGCCAGCGTTGGCCCGCGGCCTTCTGCCAGGGCGCGCGCGTTCAGGTTGGGGCGGTAGCCCAGCGCAGTGATGGCTTCCATGACCCGCTCGCGCGTTTCCTTGCTCACACGGCCCCGGTTACGCAACACGTTGGAGACGGTGGCGGGGGTAACACCCGCGCGATGGGCGACCTCTGAAAGTGTAGTCATGTCTTTCTGATTACCTTTTTTGTCTTTCGTCGCCATCATGCTGGCGATTTGCGTGTATCCCGCAATGATGCTGATTTCTATGTATTTTACGCTGCATGGCAGCATGAAAAGTACGCCGCAATAGCATGCCACTGTATTGCAATCGGCAAAAATCTGCTGATATAGTCCGTAGCAATTAATCGCTAACTACATCCCGGCAGTCTCTGCCAGTGCTGTGTTGATGTGGCTGGCGGCTTTTTTTTGAAATGCATGATTAAGCGCTTAATCATATGGCGCGATCACACCACGGAGCCAGGTTGATGGCAAGCATTTCGTTGAGAGGGGCCCAGAAAAGCTATGGCGATCACCAGCAGGTGATCCGCAATGTGGATCTGGACATTGGCGACAACGAGTTCTGCGTGTTTCTGGGGCCGTCCGGCTGCGGCAAGTCTACCTTGCTGCGCATGATTGCCGGTCTGGAAGACCTGACTGAGGGCGAGCTGCGCATTGGTGGCCGCCTGATGAACGAGGTCTCGTCGGCCGAACGCGGCGTGGCCATGGTGTTCCAGAGCTACGCGCTGTTCCCGCATATGACTGTGTTCGAGAACATGGCGTTTGGTCTGAAGCTGGCCAAAACCCCGGTCGATGTCATCAACAAAAAAGTCGGTGAAGCCGCCCGCATCTTGCAGCTGGAAAACCTGCTGAAGCGCTATCCCAAGGCGCTTTCCGGCGGGCAACGCCAGCGCGTGGCCATTGGCCGCGCCATTGTGCGTGAACCCGGCGTGTTCTTGTTTGATGAGCCGCTCTCCAATCTGGACGCGACCTTGCGCGGGCAAACCCGGATCGAGATCGCCCGCTTGCACAAGCAGTTTGCCGCCGCCAGCGTGGTGTACGTGACGCATGACCAGATCGAAGCCATGACGCTGGCCGACAAGATTGTGCTGCTGCATACCGGCAAGGACATGGAACAGCACGGCAGCATTGCCCAGGTGGGCGCGCCGCTGACGCTGTATCACCGCCCGGTCAGCCGTTTTGTGGCGGGTTTTATCGGCTCGCCGCGCATGAATTTTCTCAATGCCAAAGTCGCGGCGCTGCGTGATGACGGCGTCGTGATCACGCTGGATGGCTCGGGCGAAACGCTTCAGGTTGCCGTGTCTGGCGCAAAGCTGGCGCTGGGGCAGGCCGTCACTCTGGGTATCCGGCCCGAGCACCTGGAAACCACCACAGACGCCAGTGGCGAGACGCAAACCCTGCGCCGCACGATCACGCTGATCGAAGCGCTGGGCGAACTCAGTTATCTGCACCTGAACGCCGCCGGCGAGCCCGCGCTGATTGCCAAAGCGCCGGGCGATGCCGTCGCCAGCGTGGGCGATACGCTCAAGGTCCGCGCGCCCGCCGCGCTGTGCCATCTGTTTACCGAAGACGGTTTTGCCGTGCCCCATCTGGAGACCCTGCCGTGACCCACAACGACGCTGCCATGCGCCTTGGCGTGTGCTATTACCCGGAACACTGGCCAGAGAGCATGTGGGCGGACGACGCCCGCCGCATGCGTGAGCTGGGTATTGATCAGGTGCGGATTGCTGAATTTGCCTGGAGCCGGATCGAACCTGAACCGGGCCGGTTTGACTGGGGCTGGCTGGATCGCGCCATTGATGTACTCGGGGCGGCCGGGCTGAAAGTGGTGATGTGCACGCCAACCGCCACGCCGCCGAAATGGCTGATCGACCAGTACCCGGACATTCTGGCCATCAACGCTGAAGGCCGCCCGCGCCGCTTTGGCTCGCGCCGGCATTACGACTTTTCCTCCCCGTCGTGGTTTGAGGCCTCGCAACGCATCTGTACCGAGATCGCCCAACGCTATGGTCAGCACCCGGCGGTCCGGTTCTGGCAGGTGGATAACGAATACGGCTGCCATCACACGGTGGTGAGTTACTCGAACGCGGCCAGCAGACGTTTCCGGCAGTGGCTGCAGGCACGTTATGGCGATATCAAAACGCTGAACGAAGCCTGGGGCACGGTGTTCTGGAGCATGGAATACCGCAGTTTTGACGAGATTGACCCGCCGGTCGACGCGGTGACCGAAGGCCACCCGGCGCACCGCCTGGATTACCGGCGTTTTGCCTCGGATGAAGTGGCGCGCTACAACCGCATGCAGGTCGGCATTGTCCGCGCGCACTCGCCCGGCCGGCCGGTGGTGCATAACTTCATGCAGATGTTCAACGAGTTTGACCATTACAAAGTCGCAGCCGATCTGGATGCGGCCAGCTGGGATAGCTACCCGCTGGGCGCACTGGAAGAAATGTGGTTTGCGCCGGAGGTCAAAGCGCGCTGGCTGCGCACGGGTCATCCGGATTTCGCCAGCTATAACCACGATCTGTATCGCGGCATGTCGCGCTTGCCGTTCTGGGTGATGGAGCAACAACCCGGCCCGGTGAACTGGGCCCCGTGGAACCCCGCGCCGCTGCCGGGCATGGTGCGGTTGTGGACATGGGAGGCGCTGGCCCACGGTGCCGGTTGCGTCTCGTATTTCCGCTGGCGGCAAGCACCGTTTGCGCAAGAACAAATGCACGCCGGTTTGAACACGCCAGACAACAAACCGGATATCGGCGCGGCCGAGGCGGCGCGTGCGGCAGATGAAATCCGCCAGGTGCTGGCCAGCGGTGCCGATGGCGCGGTGAACGCGCGCGTGGCGCTGATTCATGATTACGAAGCCAAATGGCTGTTCGAGATCCACCCGCAAGGCGCGGATTTCCAGTACGCCCGTTTTGCCTTTGGCTACTACAGCGCGCTGCGCAGCCTGGGGTTTGATGTCGATATCGTGCCGGCCAGCGCAAAGCTGGATGGCTACAGCCTGATCGTCGTGCCACCGCTGCCGGTGGTGCCAGATGACCTGGCGCAACGGCTGGCACAGAGCGGTGCGCATGTGGTGCTGGGCCCGCGCACCGGCTCCAAAACGGTCAGCGTGCAGATTCCGGATCAACTGCCGCCAGGCCCGCTGGCCAGCATCCTGCCGCTGCGCGTGTGGCGTGTCGAATCGCTGCGCCCCAACGTGACCGAAGCGGTCGATGCGCCGGCTCTGGGTTTGCCGCGGCTGCAGGCGCATCACTGGCGTGACCTGATCGAGGCGACGCCGGCGGTCGATATCCTGGGGACGTTCACCGATGGCGCGCCGGCGATTTTGCGGCACGGCAAGGTGCATTACCTCGCCAGCATTTTCAGCGAAGCCGGCACCCGCGCCATTCTGGCCAATGTGGCGCAAGCCGCTGGCCTGCAGCCGCAGGCGCTGGAAGAAACCATCCGCATCAGCCGGCGTGGCGAGCTGGTTTACGTCTTCAATTACGGTGAGGCCGCGCATGACATCCCGGGTGTCGATGCGGGCGCGTTTGTGGTCGGTTCAGCGCGCGTCGAACCACAAGGGGTGGCGATCTACCGCCAGCCCGGTCAAGTGCAGTGAAGTGGCAAGCAGGGTTCGGTTTTTGATCTCGTCAAAGCAGGCACATACAACGTTGCAGCAGCAAGGAGACAACAATGAGCAAGGTACGCACTCGCATTCTGGGTTTGACACTGGCCGCCGCCGGCCTGTGTTATGGCGCCATGGCGCAGGCCGGTACGCTGGCCATCAACGTGGCCTTCAAGGGCGCCAGCCAGCGCGCAGTCTGGCAATCGGTGTTTGATGATTTCAAAAAGGCGCATCCGGATATCGAGATGAAAGTCGCCTTTGTGGATGAAGAAGCCTACAAGGTGCAATTGCCAGGCTGGCTTTCTTCAGTGGCGCCGGATGTGGTGAACTGGCATGACGGCGAGCGCATGGCGTACTACGCCCGCCGCGGTCTGCTGGAAGACCTTTCTGGCGACTGGGCAAAGAACGGCTGGAACGAGACCTATGCCTCGACCAAAGAAGCGTCCTCCTGGAATGGCAAGCAATACGCCATGCCGACGGTGTATTACTCCTGGGGCATGTTCTACCGCAAGGATCTGTTCCAGAAAGTCGGCATCAGCGCCGAACCCAAGACCTGGGATCAGTTCATTGATGCCTGCAAAAAGCTCAAGGCCGCCGGCATTGCCCCGATCGCCGTGGGCGGGCGTGACGCCTGGACGCTGGCGGGCTGGTTTGACTACCTGGATCTGCGCCTGAACGGGAACGCCTTCCACCAGAAACTGATGGCCGGTGAAGTGCCGTACACCGATGCCCGCGTGAAGAAGGTCTACACCACGTGGAAGGGCCTGATCGATGACAAGTATTTCATCGACAACGCGCTCTCTTACGATCTGGATGCCGCCCAACCGTTCCTGTTCCAGGGCAAGGCCGCCATGATGCTGATGGGGACGTTCATCTCTGCCGGTTTCCCGGCCAACGTCAAACCGAACATGGGTTATTTCCAGTTCCCGATCATCGACAGCAAGGTACCGACGGCAGAAGACGGCCCGGTCGAGTCTTTGCATATTCCGGCCAAAGCCAAAAACAAGGCCGATGCGCATACCTTCCTGGCCTTTGTGGGTACGCCCGAGATCAGCGGCCGCCTGGCCAAGGGGCTGGGTTCTTTGCCGGCCAACAGCAAGGCAGAAGAACCGGAAGATCCGATCTCGAAGATCGGCTTTCAGATCCTGTCGCAAACCCGCGGCGGTATCGCCCAGTTCTATGATCGTGACATGACCAAGGAAATGGCCGACGAAGGCATGAAGGGCATGCAGCAGTTCCTGTCTGACCCCAGCCAGATCGACAGCATCCTGGCGCAGCTGGAAACCACCCGCAAGCGCATCTACAAGAAGTAAGCACGGCGCCGCCCGCAGGCCACGGCTGGCGGGCGGCCAGCGCTCTGTATGGCATTGCCAGGAGATGATCGCGTGATCGATTCAGTACCGGATACCCCGCTGCACCAGCCGATGGCGCCTGCGGCAAAAGCGGCAGGCAAGCGGCTCTCGCCCAGCGCGCGGCGGCAGCGGCGGGCGGCGTGGCTTTTTCTGGCGCCGGCGTGCGTCATGGTCGCCCTGTTTGTGCTGTACCCGATTCTCAAAAGTATCTCGCTGAGCTTTTACAGCTGGGATGGCATGACCGACAAAACCTTTGTCGGGCTGGCCAACTATATCGAGTTGTTTCACGCGCCCACCTTTTACACCGCGCTCAAGAACAACCTGCTGTGGCTGCTGCTGTTCTTGCTGGCCCCGCCCATGGGGCTGGCGATTGCGCTGTATCTGAACCAGGCCGTGGCCGGTATCCGGCTGGTCAAATCACTGTTCTTTGCGCCATTTGTCTTGTCTGGCGTGGTGGTGGGGCTGATTTTCAGCTGGTTCTATGACCCCACCTTTGGCTTGCTGGCCTTGATCCTGGGCCATGGGATTCCGGTACTGGGCGACGCGCATTACGTCACCTTTGGCATTGTGTTTGCCGCGCTGTGGCCGCAAACCGCCTACTGCATGATCCTGTATCTGACCGGGCTGACCGGCTTGAACGCAGACCAGATCGAAGCCGCCCGCATGGAAGGCGCCCGTGGCTGGGCGTTGCTGTGGCACGTGGTGCTGCCGCAATTGCGGCCGACCACTTTCATGGCCATGGTCGTCACCATCATTGGCGCGCTCAGAAGCTTTGACCTGATCTCGGTCATGAGCAGCGGCGGGCCGTTCGAAAGCTCCACCGTGCTGGCGTATTACATGTACGACCAGGCCATCAAGTACTACCGCTATGGCTATTCCGCCGCCATTGCCGTGGTGCTGTTCGCCATCATGCTGGTGTATATCGCCTGGCATCTGCGGCGCTTGCTGCGTAACGAGCATTAACCAGGACCAGAGAGACCGCCATGTTTCCCATGCCTATTGATCACTGGAAGCCCGTTAACCGGCGTCTGTACAAACTCACCCTGCCGCTGGCTTTGCTGGTCTGGCTGTTGCCGCTGATTGCGGTGATGGTGACGTCGATCCGTTCTACTGAAGAACTCACCGAAGGCAATTACTGGGGCTGGCCGAAGCACTTTGCGCTGTTCGCCAACTACCACGAAGCACTGACCACCTCGCCCATGCTGCATTACTTTTTCAACAGCGTGATGATCACGGTGCCGGCGGTGATTGGCGCAATTGCGCTGGCCGCCATGGCCGGGTTCTCGCTGGCGGTGTATCAGTTCCGCGGCAATCTGGCGCTGTTTGCCACTTTTGTCGGTGGCAACTTTGTGCCCATCCAGATCCTGATGATCCCGGTGCGCGATCTGTTTTTGCAGATGGGTCTGTACAACACGCTGTGGGCGCTGATGTTGTTCCATATCGCGTTCCAGACCGGCTTTTGCACGCTGTTCTTGCGCAACTTCATCAAGCAACTGCCCTACGAGTTGATCGAAGCCGGCCGCATTGAAGGCGCGGGGGAATGGGCGATTTTCTGGCGCATCATCCTGCCGTTGATCCGCCCCGCGCTGGCGGCGCTGTCCATCCTGGTCTTCACCTTTGTCTGGAACGATTACTTCTGGGCGTTGTGCCTGACCCAGGGCGATGACGCCGCGCCGCTGACCGTTGGCGTCGCGGCCTTGCGCGGGCAGTGGGTCACGGCGTGGAATCTGGTCAGCGCGGGGTCGATCCTGGCGGCCTTGCCCTCGGTCATGATGTTCTTTGCCATGCAGCGGCACTTTGTGGCCGGGCTGACCTTTGGCGCGACCAAGGGCTGAGGCGACATCCGCCCGCCGGCTCAGTGGTTCATTTCTCTGGCATAAGCCGCGGTTTCTTCCGCCAGGGCGCGGGCGACCGCCGGCCGCTGTTTGAGCGCTTGCGCATAGGCCTCTATCTGCGGCCATTGGGCCAGATCAATCCCGGCGTAGGGCGACCAGTTCAGCACCGTAATCAGGTAGGCATCGGCCACCGAAAAATAACCCAGCAAAAACGGGCGCGCCGCCAGTTGCTGGCTCAGGTAGCCAAAGCGCAATGCCAGCTTCTGCCGGGCAAATGCCTTGGCCCCGTCCGGGCTGCGCCGGTCCAGCAGCGGGATATACGTCCCCTTGTGCAGTTCTGTGGCAATGAAATTAAGCCATTGCTGCAAACGATAGCGTTCCATGCCGCCCGCCGGGGCCAGTTGCGCGTGCGGATGCAGGTCTGCCACGTACTGCAAGACCACCGGGTTTTCGGTAATCACTTCACCGCTTGAAGTGCGGATGGCGGGCACTTGTCCCATCGGGTTGATCGCCCGGTAATCAGAGCCATCTGCCAGCAGACGCTCTCCGGGCCGGGTGTGGATATCGACATAGACAAAATCAGCGGTGGCGCCCGCCTCGTAAAGGGCAATGCGGGTCGCGGCCGAACAGGCCAGCGGCGCAAAGTAAACCTGCATGGGATGCTCCTTGCTGTTGATTTTTGTACTACATGGTAATAAATTATGCCGGTGATCATGTCCCGTCAAGAAATTAATTTACCAAATGGTACGAAAATCATCTGACTCCGCGCCAGCAACGCCAACGCCGTTGCAAGACGCCACCCATAGCCAGCCTCGCACTCGTGGCCGCCCCAAAGCCTACGATGCCGGGCAAGCGCTGGCCCAAGCGCGTGATGCCTTCTGGGATGCCGGTTATAACGGTACCTCGCTGGATGATCTGACCCTGGCCACGGGCATGAACAAGCCCAGCCTGTACAGCGCGTTTGGCGACAAACACACGCTGTACCTGGAAACGCTGGCGCGCTATCGGGAACTGGGCCGCGATGCCATGCGTGAAGCGCTGGCGCCCGGGCAGCCACTGGCTGAGTCATTGCGGGCGGTTTATGCCAAAGCCATTGCCATCTATACCGCCGGCCCACTCGGGGCGCGGGGTTGTTATCTGATCGGGACTGCCGCCACCGAGGCCGTGCATGATCTGGCCGTGCGGGCGATGTTTGCCGATGGCCTGCATGAACTGGATGCGTTGCTGGAAGCGCGTTTGCGCGCTGCCGTGACCTCCGGGGAGCTGGTCGCCACGGTGGAACCCGCCGTGCTGGCGCGGTTGTTGTGCGGGGTCATGAATTCGCTGGCGCTGCGGGCGCGGGCCGGTGAGCCGGCCGCCATGCTGGCGCAAATGGCTGAGGCGGCAGTGCAACTGGTGGCTTCATCCATCCGCCAGACAGACCCCACCACCCGCTAACGCGCGCAAAAAAGGCCGCGAACGGCCTTTGGGGTAGCGCAATGCGGATGGCTCCGCAACGGCTTATTTGGTGGCGGCTGGTGCCACAGCAGAGGCTTGTGGTGCCGGCTTGCGGCTGTCGCAGACGCGGTCTTCAATCAGCGCAAATACGCTGTCGTCAGAATACGGTGCGGCGGTGCTGTCGTGGGGCGGGTTTTTCGACAACAGCTTGAATTTGTCGTCAAAGAAATAGGTCGCGTAAATCCGGGCCTTGTGGGCGGCGCAATCGAGTTCGATATCGCTTAACACGTTGGCAATGCGCGGGTCTTTGTCAGACTTGATGCCTGACGTGACCATCCGCACGGTGATGACATTACCGGTCCGCTGGATGGTATCCAGATCGATCTGGTTGGTTCCATCCAGAGAGAACAAGCTGGCAGCAAGCAAAAGAGGCAGCATGGTTTGGGTTCGTTATTTTGGTTGAAGAGCACGCATGGGCACTGTGCCCAAAACCGCGCGGGGATTCAATCACTTTGCAGTGGGCCCGTTGCGGCAGCGGGACAGCGCTGTAGCTATAACGGCGGGCCAGGGCGCTGGTTTACCCGATCAGAACCCGCACGCGTTCGACATCCTCGGGCGTGGCGGGGTTGTAGACCACCATGCTCAGATCAGGCTGGCCATCAACGGCAAAAGCGGAGTAATCCAGCGTCAGCAGCCCCACCACCGGATGCATGATGTGCTTGGTGCCTTCGCCATGCGTGCGGACTTCATTGCGATGCCACATGCTGGCAAATTCCGGGCTGGTGGCGATCATGTCGGCCACCAGCGCACGCACCGCATCAGGCGCGCCGGCCCGGGTGGATTCTGCGCGAAAGGNACGCACCGCATCAGGCGCGCCGGCCCGGGTGGATTCTGCGCGAAAGGTGGCGACCACCGAGCCCGCGTCTTCCTCCCAGTGCAGCATGCGTTTGCGCACGTCCGGATTGCTGAACAGCATGCGCAGGGTATTGCGTTGCTGCGGCGGCATGTTGTCGTAATCGCCCAGCACTTTGAGAGCGGCCTGATTCCACGCCACGATATCCCAGCAGGATGTACGCACGAACGCCGGGCTTAACGGCATGGCGTCCAGAATGCGCTGCAGACGGGCAGAGACCGGGCCCGGCGCCTGGTAGCGGATTTCGGGCGGGCGATCTTGTGCCAGCAAAAACAGGTGCTCGCGCTCGGCGGTGGTCAGATCCAGCGCGCTGGCAATGCGTTCGAGCACAGCGGTAGAGGGCACGCCACCGCGACCTTGTTCCAGCCAGGTGTACCAGGTGGCGCTGATGTTGGCGCGCAGGGCGACTTCTTCACGCCGCAAGCCGGGCGTGCGCCGGTTGCCGGACGGGTAACCAAACGCGACCGGGTCCAGCCGCGCGCGGCGGTTCTTCAGGTAATTACCCAGCCGGTTTTCTTCCAGGGTGCTCATGTTCTGTCCATTCATCGCCGTTGCGGCGTTGCCTGATACGAGCATAAACACATGCACCCGCCAGCGGAAGATGGCGGCAGGACTGGTCAGGCCGGGCGCATCGCCACCACGATTGCATCACTGCCCGCCCTGGCGTTTGGCACGCTGCACTTCGCCAAAGCGTCGCGACATGCGGTCACCCAGCACCAGCGCACCCGCAATCAGCACCACAAAAGGCCCGTTCCAGCCCGGCGTTACCGGGTGCGCATAGAGCAACAAAACGCCCACCACCAGGTTAAACAGACCCCAATGAAAATTCACGTGCGGTGATGAATCCCCCTTGCCACGCGGTTTGGCAAACGGGGTGGGGAACGGCAGGCCGGCAAGACCCATGGCCAGATGAGGCAGGCTGTTGCACAACAAGGCACCGGCAAAAAAGAGAGCGAGGTAATTCATGGTATCGGTCAGAGGCTTGATGGAGGAGGGAAAGGTTTACGGACGTGCCGCGGCTTTGCCCCGGCGCGCCATCAGCCGCGCCAGTAACGGGCTCAGCAGCAGAATGGTCATGAAACGGCAGACCTGCATGGCCATGACAAAAGACACATCGACATGGCTGGACGCAGCGATGATGGCGACGGTATCGGCCCCGCCAGGACTGGTGGCCAGGTAAGCGGTGAGCGGATCAACCCCGGCCACTTGCACCAGCACCACGGCCAGCCCGCCGCAGGCCGCGATCAACGCCAGCGTACACAGCAAAATCCGCGGCAGTGCACGCGCCGCGTATTGCAGCAAGGGTCGGGTGAACTTCAGGCCGATATGCCAGCCGATGATGGCGTAGGCCGCCACCAGCAACCACACCGGCAATTCAATTTTCAGCCAGCCCAGATGCACCAGCAGCATGCCGCCGAACATGGGGATCAACATCGCGCCGGCCCGCAATCTGAAGCGGCGCGAGATCACAATGGCAAATGCAGCCAGCGCAACCGTGCCGGCCAGTGCGGTCCAGTCTGGCATTTGCCACCAGTTGGTCGAAGCCAGCGTGCCATGCACTGCATGTGCTCCCAGTACGCGGGTAATGATGCTGGCCGCCGCGGCCACCAGCATGACGCGCAGGTATTGCATCAGCGCCACCAGTTGCACGTCAGCGCCGAAGGCCTCTGCCATCAGGGTCATGGTCGTGGCGGCGCCGGGGCTCAGGCCCCACATGGCGGTGGAACCCGGCAGCACCTGCATGCGCGTCAGCAGCCAGCCCAGCAGCACGCAGACGGCCAGCACCGAGAACACGCCCCCGACGAACAACAACCAGTGCCCGCCGACATCGCCATGAACCCAGCCGGGCAAGGTGCGGGCAATCATGGCGCCGACAATGCTTTGCGCAATCTGGAACGGCAGTGGCGCAACGCCCCGGCTGCCGCCATTGGCGGTCACAATAATCCCCGCAATCATCGGCCCCAGCAGCAAGGCTGCCGGCAGACCGCAAGCCGCAAGCCCGGCGCCAAGCACGGCCGACAACGCCAGCAGAATCAGCCACTGGCTGCGGGCAGAGGTGCCGGCAAGGCGGCCAGGGCGAGTGGTATCGGCGTGACTGGTGGGCATACGGTAGATGTCCAAGCGTTGACGAGATATGCGAGGGTATCCTCTCAAAAAATACTAGAGGATATCCTCGCATAAATCAATGACCATTTCATAAATGGCCATATGCTGATGCTATATAAGGCTCAATGCCGGTTAAGAACTGCATTTGGCTTAACAGGCGCTTGAGTATAGTATGCGAGGAATATATCAAATACATTCGCGTTTATGTCCAGACTGCCCAAAGAGAACGCCGCTGTGCCGCTGGCACAGGCGGTCGCCCCGCAACGTGAACGCGGTCGCTTGCGCGTCGCCGCCATTCTTGAGGCGGCCGCACTCGTGTTTGTAGAAAAAGGTTATGACAAAGCCACCATGACCGAAATTGCCGCCCGCTCCGGTACGGCCATCGGCTCGCTTTACCGGTTTTTCCCGACCAAAGGGGCGCTGGCGGACAACCTGCTGCTGCGCTACGCCCACAGCACGGTGAGCGGCCTGGCAGAACTGGCAGAGCAGGCGGATCGCATGACGCTGGAAGGGCTGGCCGAGGCGCTGGTGGATCTGCGGGAAGATCTGTTAACCCAGCGCGCCGTGGTGCTGGCGCTGGTCGATGCGCGTGAAGGCAGCCAGGACATCCGCCAGCAGTTCCGGGAGCACTCCCGCGCTGGCATGAGCCAGGTGCTGCAAAAGGCGATTCCCGGTTTGCCGGCTACGCGGGCGCATGCCATGGCGGTGCTGATGCTGCATGTACTCAAAGGCGCGGCCACAGCCAGCGCCGAAGACCCGGCCACGCGGCATATGGTGCTGGCCGAAATGCGTGAACTGCTGCGCAGCTGGCTATTTAGCGCACGCCAGGCGGTGGCGGCTACATCTGCTTGAACAGGCCGGTATAGGCGCGGCTGACAGGCAGGGTGTCGGTGCGATTGCGCAGATGGATGCGCAGGCGGCCCAGCAAGTCGCGCTGCACATGATCAATCGCCGCCAGCGACACAATCACCCCGCGGTGCACCTGGACAAAGCGTTCCGGGTCCAGCCGCAAGGCCAGGTCTTTGAGCGGTGTGCGGATCAGGTGGCGTTTGTCGCCCACGACCACCTCGGTGTATTTGTCGGTCGCCTGGAAAAACGCCACTTCATCTACCGCGATGAGGTGCGTGGTATCGCCCAGCCCCACCGTCAACCAGCGGATCGGCCCGGTGTCCTTGCTGGCCGGCGGCAGCGCGACTGGCGCAGGTGCCGGGGCCTCGCGCTGCAGGCGGGCAATGCAACGCAGCAGACGCTCGTCACTCAGGGGCTTGAGCAAGTAATCCACCGCAGATTTGTCAAACGCCTCGACCGCGTATTCGTCATAGGCGGTGACAAAGATCACGCGGGTATCGGTGGCCAGGCTGGCCACTTTCAGGCCGTCCAGACCCGGCATGCGGATATCCAGAAAAGCAAAATCCGGCTGGGTGGCGTTGATCTGCGCCAGCGCTTCAATGCCGTTGCGTGGCATGCCGACAATGGTTAGCTCTGGCCAGAAGCGGGTCAGGCGTTCGGCCAGTTCGGCGGCCAGATTGGGTTCGTCATCAGCGATCAGGGCGGTGGGCATGGGGTGAAGTGCTCAGACTGGAATGATCAAACGGGCGGTGACGCCGCCACCGGCATTGCCTGAAACCGACAGACTGGCCCGCTCGCCATACAAGGTGTGCAGCCGCGTGCGGACATTGGATAAACCCACGCCACCATGCACATGGCTGCTTACGCCAAGGCCAACGCCGGTATCCAGCACGCTCAGCACCAGCTGGCCGGCTTCACGGGTGGCGCTGACGGTGATGCTGCCGCCATCAACCGCCGGCTCAATGCCGTGCAGCAAGGCGTTTTCCACCAGTGGTTGCAGCAACAGGGGCGGCAAGACCAGATCACGCAGGGCATCGGGCACCTCAATGCGATAGTGCAGACGCTGGCCCAGGCGGATGGCGGCAATCGATAACAGCGCGTCAATCAGCGTCAGTTCTTCTTGCAGCAAGGATTGCGGCTTGCGGGTGCGGGAGAGGCTGGCGCGCAGATAGCGGTTCAGGTGGTCCAGCATCTGCGTGGCCCGCTCTGGATCGCGGCTGATCAGGCTTTGTACGTTGGCCAGTGTATTGAACAGAAAATGTGGCTCGATCTGCGCCTGCAGCATGGCCAGGCGCGCGGCAGTCTCGGACTGGCGCAATTCAGCCGCGCGGCGTTTCTCGGTTTCCAGCGCAGTACGCATGCGCATGGACTGGAACAGGATGGTTACCAGTGCACACACCACGCTGGCGGCAACAAACGTCGGCAACAAATGCAGCCAGATTTTGCCGCTGCCCGCCGCAAAGAACGGCGGCAGCGCACCCGTGGTCAGGCCGGTAAAGGCCACGCCGACCACCACACTGACCGGTGCAATGATCAGACTGCGAACCAGCAGCCCCGCCTGGCGGCCACCGCGTGTCAGTAACCGCCCCAAGCCCCAGGCGGCAAACCCGATGCTGTTTGAAATCAGCAGATCAAACCACAACACGTCGCCGCGCCCGCTTGCCCAGAAGCTCACCCCGATCAGGCTGTTGAGCAGCACCAGGGTGAGGGCAAACCAGGCCGAGCCGGTGTCGCTAAGCCGGGCCCAATGCACCGACCAGGTAGCCGGCAAACGCGCAGCGACAGGGCTGTTCATCGCGCCACTCCGGACCATTGGGTCGGGGCAGAGACGGCCTGCTGCCGGCGCACGAGGACATTGATCGCACGGCCCGCCGGCATGCCGGCCAGCAACCCCCACACGGCCAGTGCAGCTGGCGCAAACAGCGAAGAATGAGTCCAGGACAGATGCGCAGCCAGGGCGAAATGCAGCACGAATTCAAATCCGAAAGTGAACAGAATGATGATCAGCAAACCGGGATCACCCGGCAACCGTACCCGGCTGCCCTCTGCGTTGAATGACAAGCGCCAGCCCCGAGCATGATGCCAGCCCGCCGCAAGGCCAATCGCCCCGGCCATGACCGCGCAAGCCCAACTGCTTGCAGCTGCGTCCGGAAACAAGCCCGTCATGCTGTTCAGGCCACCCGCCACAATCAGCAAGGGGAACAGCAGCAGCCGCTCCGGCCGTACTTCACGCGGCAGGCAGCGTTTGACGCCAATGTAAATGAGTACCGCGAGGATGACAAAAACATATCCGGGGATGTGTGACATGACGGGCTCCGTGCCTTGGGGTTGGAAACTGGAACCCAGTGTAGAGACGCCGCCGCACGCGCATTTCAGCTTGCGACAAGCCGTGTCCGGCGCGGATGAGTTGTTCCCGGCGGCGACGAACTGCTTTTGGCGTGGGCTACGTGTGCGTGGTGCCGATATGCCGCCAGGCCAGCGCGACACAAACCAGCTGAACGGTCACACCGGTGGCCATGGCCGCACGCAAGCCGGCGGGGCCGCCGCCCGCCATGGTGTAGATTGCGCCCAGTATGGCCACACCCAGCGTGGCCCCCGCCATGCGCGCCACGTTGATCAGCGATGACGCGGTACCCGCCCGCGCCGCCTGCACAGCGCCCACGGCGGCCCCCATCAGCGGACCCGTGGCCATCCCCATGCCCAGCCCAGTCAACGCCAGGCCGATCTCTGCAATCAGCAACTGGCAGCTGCCGGCGCTCAGGCCAATCAAGGCCAGACCGCCGGCGATGACCAGCACGCCGCCACAAGTCATGCTACGCACACCCCAGTGCCGTGTGCCTGCGCCAGAAAACGGCGAGACCAGTACAAACACCAGTGCCATTGGCATCAGCGCCAGTCCGGCAGCGGTGGTGGAAAGCTGGCCGCTGCCCTGCCAGGTCAGCGGTAGCAAGAACAGCACGGCATACATGCCGAACGTCATGCCGATCGTGCCCGCCGCAGCACCCCTGAACGCCGCAATGCCAAAGAGATCAAGCGGCACCAGCGCCGCTTTGCCCTGATGTTTTTCGATGCGCACAAACAAGGCGGCCGCCAGCGCGCAGACAATCAGCGCTGCCACAGCCCACGGCCAGCGCGCATGGGCTTCGATTGCGGCAAACGCCAGCGTGGCCAGCGCCAGTGCGCCGGTCAGCTGCGCGCCGGGATCAAAATGACGCGCCTGTGGATCGGCAGATTCGGGAACATACAGCGCGGCCAGCACCACCGCCGCGACACTGAACGGCACCACGGCCAGAAAAACACTGCGCCAACCCCAGACATGAATCAGCACGCCACCCAGCGTCGGGCCAATGGCCAGCGCAACCCCGTTGCAGGCCGCCCAGATGCCCAGCACCCGTCCACGCGTGGCTTGATCGGGCCAGACCACGCGGATCAGCGCCAGCGAGGCCGGAATCAGCAAAGCCGCACCCAGCCCGGCCAGCGCGCGCCCGGCAATCAGCGTGGTGACCTCAGGCGCCACGGTGCAGATCACCGAGGCGACCGTGAACAGTGCCGCGCCAATCATGAAAACCAGCCGCCGGCCGCGCAGATCAGCCAGCAGGCCGCCCGTGAGTAACAGGCTGGCGTAGACCAGGTTGTAGCTATCGACCACCCATTGCAGCTGGCTGGTCTCAGCGGCCAGGGCCATGCCGATCGGGCGGGCGGCCAGGTTGATGATGGCGGTGTCGACCTGCGCCACCAGCACCGCCAGGCAGAGCGCCAGCAAGGTCAGGCGCTGCAACGGCGCGCGGGTTTGCTGGCCGGCGTGGGGGAGAGAAAGATCGTTCATGCTGGTTGGTCCGTGCGTGCAACAGGAGTTCAGTCTATTGGCGCAAACGGCGGCATGCTTCGATGTGGAACGAAGTATCTGCGGCGGCCGGGGTGGACCGCTGCAATGCAAAAGACCCGCAAGCGCGGGTCTTTATGGGGAACTGGAAGAGGGCGAATCAGACACCACGCGCCAGCCACGGTGGCGGCAGGCCTGCTTTGGCCCAGTGTGCTTCCAGCCGGTCAAACACTGCGCCGCGTTCTTCGTCGGTCATCATCACCCATTGCGAGACCTCGACAAACGTGCGGCCGCAGCCACGGCAGACGTCGTCACCCATGCCGGTGGAGCACACGGCGATGCATGGGGTAGCGGGGCGGGCGGGTTTGTTCATGGCGGGCAGGTCTGGCGAAAATCCGGGTTCGACTATCGACGTTGCAAGGGGAGTGTGTCAAGCCGCAGCCGCCTGGCGTGATTCACGCAGCCGTCATCAAACCGACGCGCAGTTGTCATTTGATCTATGCAATATGCGTCAAACCAACGGCTGGGACTTCGACATGGCGGATCACGCACTGAAATTCCGCAGTATCTGGATCTCCGACATCCACCTTGGCACCGCAGGCTGCCAGGCCGACTATCTCCTCGATTTTCTCAAGAACACTGAATCAGAATACCTGTACCTCGTCGGTGACATTGTCGATGGCTGGGCAATGAAGCGTTCCTGGTACTGGCAACAAAGCCACAACGATGTGATCCAGAAAGTGCTGCGCAAAGCGCGCAAGGGCACCCATGTGATCTACATTCCGGGCAATCACGATGAAGCGGCGCGCCAGTTCCTTGGGCTGATGTTTGGCGATATCCGCATTGAAGACGAAGTGGTGCATGAAACCGTGGATGGCCGCAAATTGCTGGTCCTGCACGGCGACCGCTTCGATGGCGTGGTGCAGTGTGCCAAATGGCTGGCCATTGTGGGCGATCGCCTTTACGGCATCACCCTGCGCCTGAATTACTGGTTCAACCGCCTGCGCGCCCGCATGGGCCTGGGTTACTGGTCCTTGTCGCAATACCTCAAGCACAAGGTCAAGACGGCGGTGAACTTTGTCAGCAGCTTTGAAAACGCAGTGGCGCAAGAAGCGCGGGAGCGCGGGCTGGATGGCGTGGTCTGCGGCCACATCCACAAAGCCGAAATGCGCGAGATCGATGGCATTTTGTACTGCAACGACGGTGACTGGGTCGAAAGCCTGACCGCCCTTGTGGAATTGCCCACGGGTGAGTTGCGCATCGTGACCTGGCAAAAATACTTCGAAGAACAATCCGCCCAGATTGCCGCGCTGGCCGCACCCGCCTCTGCGCCCAATGCTCTGGGTCTGCAAGGGGCCGCTGCATGAAAATCCTGATCGTGACCGATGCCTGGGAACCCCAGGTCAATGGCGTGGTGCGCACGCTCAAGCAAACCCGTGCCGAACTGATCAAGATGGGTCATGCCGTCGAATTGATCACGCCGCAGCAGTTCCGCACTTTTCCGTGCCCGACTTACCCGGAAATCCGCCTGTCCTGGCGGCCGGGCAAGAAGATCGCCCAGCAGATCGAAACCTTCAAGCCCGATGCGATCCATATCGCCACCGAAGGCCCGCTGGGCATGGCGACCCGTCGTTATTGCATCAATCACAAGCTGCCGTTCACGACAGCGTATCACTCGCGCTTTCCGGAATACGTGCAGTTGCGGTTCGGGATTCCGCTGTCCTGGACCTACGGCTTCCTCGCCCGCTTTCACAATGCGGCCGAAGCCGTCATGGTGCCGACCCGCGTGGTGGTCGATGATCTGCAAGCCCGTGGTTTCAAGAATGTGGTGATGTGGTCGCGCGGCGTGGATCTGGAGATCTTCAAGCCAGGCCAGCGCGAACGCCTGCAAACCCGCCGCCCCATCTTTGTGTATGTCGGGCGCGTGGCGGTAGAAAAGAACGTTGAAGCCTTCCTGCAGCTTGATCTGCCCGGTTCGCGCTGGGTGTGTGGCGATGGCCCGGCGGCATCATCGCTCAAGGCGAAATATGGCGAGGCGCAAGGTGTGCACTGGCTGGGCGTGCTCAACCAGAACGAACTGGCCGAGGTCTACAACGCGGCCGACGCGTTTGTGTTCCCGTCCCGCACTGACACCTTTGGCCTGGTGTTGCTGGAAGCCATGGCTTGCGGTTGCCCGGTGGCGGCGTACCCGGTGACCGGCCCGATCGACGTGATCGGCACCGATGGCCCGGGTGCCTTGCAGGAAGACCTGGGCAAAGCATGTCTGGATGCGCTGCGCATTGATCGTGATGCCGTGCGCAAGCATGCCGAGAAATTCTCCTGGGCCGAGGCCAGCCGCCAGTTCCTGACCCATCTGCACCCGTTTACCACGGAAGCGCAGCGGGAAGTGGCGCTGGTCGTGGAAGGCGCTGCCCAGTAAACGCGTCATCCAGAGGGGGAATTGCGTCACCTTGAAAGTGCGCAATTCCCCCTCACTTCATTCGGGTCACCTTTTACTGGTTGAGCCCGCATGTTCGGATTTTTGCGCCAGCGCCGTCGCGCCAGTTTCCTGGCGGCCAATCCCGTTGACGACGCGTTGTGGCAAACGGCGATCGATCTGCCGCTGTTCATTGGCCTGACCGCGCCAGAACGGCAGCGGCTGCGCGAGCATGCGGCCTGGTTTTTGCACACCAAAACCATCACCCCGCTGCATGGCCTGGAGCTGAACGAACAGGCCCGCGTAATCCTGGCCGCGCAGGCCGTGTTGCCGATCATGAACCTGGATTTCGACGCCTATGACGACTGGTCAGAGGTGGTGGTGTATCCAGGGCAGTTTCTGTCGCGCGACCGCTATACCGATCATATCGGCCTGGTGCACGAGTACGAACAACACCTGGCCGGTCAGGCACGGCCGGAAGGGCCCGTGTTGTTATCCTGGCTGGATGTCTCGCAATCGCCGTGGCTGGATGGCTGGAATGTGGTCATTCACGAGTTCGCGCACAAACTGGATATGCGCAATGGCGACGCCAATGGCCGCCCGCCGCTGCACGCCGGCATGGACGCGTCCGAGTGGAAAACCGCGTTTTCGCAAGCGTATAACCAGCTTGTCCGGTTGGCGGAATACAACATGTACAGCCCCATAGACCTGTATGCTGCCGAGTCCCCCGCAGAGTGCTTTGCCGTGTTCAGTGAATATTTCTTCGAAACGCCCCACGCGCTCGTGACGCATTACCCGCGTATCTACGAGCAACTCAAACTGTTTTACCGCCAGGACCCGGTCAAACGCTTGCCGGCAGTACGGTATCGCCCCGCCTTTGAACCGCTGGATCTGGGCCCGGCCATCCCGACACCCGTGCCCGGAGGCTGGGCATGAGCGTTGGTGTACTGGCGCCGGCCGACAGCGCAGGCGCGCAACTGGCCGCGCAACTGGGTCTGCCCTTGCTGGATGCGGCGCCCGCAACAGGGCATTACCTTGTGTGGGAGCGCGAACGGCTGGCCTTGGCCGAAGTCGGGGAAAAAGCGCGCGTCGAAGTCGATCTGATCGAAGGCGCACAGGCGCACCGGCGCAAATTTGGCGGCGGTCGCGGGCAACCTGTGGCCAAAGCGGTGGGCCTGAAAAGCGGCAACACCCCCACGGTGCTGGATGCAACGGCCGGGCTTGGGCGCGATGCCTTTGTGCTGGCCACGCTGGGTTGTACGGTGCATTTGCTGGAACGCAATGCCGTTGCCTGCGCGCTGCTGGCCGACGGTCTGCGGCGTGGCCTGACCGACCCGGACATCGCGTTGATTGTCAGCCGGATGCGGCTGGAACACCATGACGCTCGCCAGTGGCTGCCGGAACAAGGCCAGCCGGCCAGCTACGATGTTGTCTATCTGGACCCGATGTTTCCGGAGCCGGACAAGCGCGCCCGTGCCAAAAAGGACATGCACGCCTTCCAGTCGCTGATTGGCGGCGATGCCGATGCCGATGTGCTGCTGGCCCCCGCGCGCAAGATCGCGCGCCAGCGCGTGGTGGTCAAACGCCCGCGTACCGCACCCTGGCTGGCCGGTGTCAAACCGGATTTCAGCTTTGACGGTGAAAGCACGCGGTTTGATGCCTACCTGCCGCTGCGCGACGCCTGATCAGACTTCGTTGTTGTCTTCGATCAGCCGCTTGTAGCGGTACAGCGTGGCGATCGAGACATCCATATGCCGCGCGATATCACGCGTATTGAGGCCGGCCCGCAAACGCTCAGCAATCTGGCGCATGGCGTCGGCATCCAGTTTGGGACGGCGACCCCGGCGCTTGCTCAGGTGACGGCTGTTGCCCGGCCGTTCCGAACGCAATTGCCGGATCAACAGATCAAGCAGCAACTGCTGACCTTCAGGCTGGCTGGAGCTCAACATGGGCGAGGCGACTTCCAGCGTCGCGCCACGGCGGTCGATCTGCTCCAGCAAGGACAGAAACTGGAAAGCGCTGAAGCCGGATTGCTTGATCGACTCGATCACCAGTGTGTCATGACTCACCATACTGGTCAGCGCCATCGACAACTGCCGGCGCGTATGCGGCCCAGGATCGACAAACACCGCCTGGCAATTGAGTTTTTGCATCATGTGGCGACGCAACTGGTCAATGTCCGTCCCCCCGTTGTACAGCAGATATCCGATTCTCACGTGGCCGCTCCCCTCAGCGTAAAACGGCGCCGCATCAGAGAGCGCCGTGATCAGGCGCTTAAGTTATCGACCAGGCAAATTACGATCCATGGGATTCATCTTAAATTCGCATAAGCTGTATCCCTGATTATTGCAAAACCAACCATTTTTGACCTTTCAGCGGGCTCCCAAGCGTGTTGCCCTGCAGCGTGACCGGATGGCACTGCGTATAATTGAGCACATGTTTGCGTGCGACGCTTTGCACGCTGGTCTGGGCAAGGGATACGAATGGCGCGTTATGTAATCGGAGACATCCAAGGCTGTTTTGAAGAATTGACCCTGTTGCTGGACAAGCTGGAATTTGACGCCAGCCGTGACCGCCTGTGGCTGGTCGGGGATCTCGTCAACCGCGGTCCGCAGTCGCTGGAGGTGCTGCGCTGGATCATGGGGCAGGGCAGCGCGGTGCAAACGGTGCTGGGCAATCACGATCTGCACCTGCTGGCGGTGGCCGCCGGCATTGCCAAACGCAAGGCGGGCGATACGCTGGATGCCATTCTGGATCATCCGCAATGTGCCGCGTTCTGTGAGTGGCTGCGCTACCAGCCGCTGATGCTGGATCTGGGCGATGCGCTGCTGGTGCATGCCGGCGTCTGGCCAGGCTGGAACAAGGAAAAAGCGCTGGAAGCCGCCGCCGCGGTCGAGGCCACCTTGCGTGGCGAGCAATGGCGCGCGTTTCTGGAAGACATGTACGGCAGCCAGCCCGCGCACTGGAGCGACGCCAAAAACAAGACCGAGCGCTTGCGCTTTACCGTCAACGCCTGCACTCGCATGCGGTTTGTCGACAAAGACCTGAACCTGCAGCTCAAGTACAAGGGTGAGCTGGATCAGGCCCCGGCCGGCTTGCAGCCCTGGTTTGCAGCGCAAGGACGCAAGCGCACGCCGCGTGTGCTGTGCGGTCACTGGTCGGCGCTGGGCTTGCGCATGAATGATGAGGTCTGGGCAACCGACACCGGCTGTATCTGGGGTGGTCAACTGACTGCCGTGAACCTGGATACCGCCGCGGTGATCCAGCAACCGGCACTGCGCAGCTATCAGGAAGTCGCCGCCGAATAAACCACCCGCAGCCCTGCATGCAAAAGGCCGGCCTCCTGATGGAGTACCGGCCTTTTTGATGGATACATACAGCGTGCTGCCGGCGGTTACACCGGGATATGCCGGGCGGCCAGGTTTTCTTCCAGATCAGACGGATTGTCTTGCGAACAGGCTTCAGCCGGCGCGCAATTGGCCGGGCTGACCGGTGCAAACAGCGCGTCGCAATTGCCATCCCCTTCATTCAGGGCACGATGCGCCGCCGAAATACGGGACTCGACAAACTGCGTCAGATGGCGGCGGTCAGCGTGGTCCGCCGGAAACGGCGCCAGGAAGTTGATCTCTGCATGCAAACCGCGCGCGCCCAGAATCTGCCACAGCGAACTGACAATCGACATATCGTCGATATACGCCGGGATCGGATTGTAGTTGCCATCTGCATCGGTGTAGCGCAGATACACCGGCTGGATCGTGGCATGGCTATCGAGTGCGGCCTGCATCAGCGACGAACGGAACGGCAGAATGCGCGAGCCGTCAGACGTGGTGCCTTCCGGGAAGACCGCAACGCAATGCTCGGACTGCAAGGCCTCGATCATGGCGTTGTTGACGCGATGGGCATCGCGTTTTTTCTCGCGCTCAATAAACAGTGTGCCGGTATGGCAGCACAGACGCCCGATCAGCGGCCATTCGCGGATTTCAGACTTGGCAACAAAACGCGACACCGTCACCGCGTTAAGGATGAAGATATCCAGCCAGGAAATGTGGTTGGACAGCAACAGGTGATTGGGCGGGTAACGGCCAGGGGCAATGCCTTGCACGCGCACCGTAATGCCCAGGATCTGCGCCAGCCGCATGGACCACCAGTGGGTGTAGTCGATGCGTTGTTGCTGGCTCAGACGCGGAAAACGCACAGAACCCACGTACAGTGCACGTGTCAGATGCAGGGCAAAACGGGAAAGGCGGCTGATACGCAGCGCAGTACGGGTAAGCGACATGGCATTCGACACAGTGGGGCGTGTTTTCTTGTGTGTCCTCAATATTCTGAGGAAAAAACGCGCCCCGACTGTTTCAATTCTGATAAAAGACAAGTTCAGTGTAGCTGCTTGTGTCTGGTGTCGAAATGGTCATATTACAGACTGTCTCGCACAGACGACGAAACCGTGATCAGCGCATGAAATGGCGTGCGTAGCGGTCGTCAACCTGATGCATGGACAGCAACAGGAACAGGTCAGCCGTGTTGAAATCTGGGTCCCAGGCCGGGGTGCCGCACAGCTGGGCACCCGCACGCAGATAACCCTTGATCAGCGCCGGGATTTCCACATCCAGCTTCTGGTTCAGCGCAGCCAGGGGCAGCGGGCAACGCGGGAACACGCGCCATTCCACCGGGCCCATCGCAGTTTCAGCCAGCTTGTTGTAGATGCTGGCGGCAGTGTGACCACCATCGGCCAGCGAGACGCTGGCGCAACCCACCAGGTAGCGGTAGTTGCGTTCACGCATGTAGGCGGCCAGACCGCTCCACAGCAAGGTGATGGTCGCGCCGGTGCGGTAATCCGGGTGCACGCAGGAACGGCCGATCTCGACGATCTGCGAGCGGATGTGCGACAGACGGGTCAGGTCAAATTCGGTATCGGAGTAATAGCTGCCCAGTTTGCGGGCCTGGTGCGGCGGCAGAATGCGATAGGTGCCGACGACTTCGCCGGTGTCTTCGTTCTGCACCAGCAAATGGTCGCAGTAGGCATCAAACAGGTCTTGATCAAGGCCGGCCTCGCGGGTGTGAATGCGGGCGCCCATTTCGTCGGCAAAGACGCGGTAGCGCAAGGCCTGTGCTGCGCGGACCGCATCTTCATGCTGTGCCAGCGTCACGGTCAGACGACGCTTTTTGGTGGCCGGTGCGGTATTTTGAGTCTGGAGCATCATTTCCCTCCTGTGGGTATGGAGAGAAATTAAGCGGGACGCATGACCATGCAATGACGGTTAATTGAAGAAACCGTGACACCAGGATGGCCGGATTATGACAGGCGTGGCGGAGCGGATTCGTCGAAGGGATCGTCCTCAACCGGGACGCGATAGTTCTCGGCTGCCCAGCTGCCCAGATCAATGAGCCGGCAACGCTCGCAGCAGAACGGACGGAAGGGATTTCCGGCCGAATACTCACTCTGCTTTTTGCACGACGGGCAGGTGACAAGCCGTGGTTTACTTTGTGTCATGGGTGTTTCTATCAGTTCGCAGCAAGGTTGCGCGAATATGCATCTGTTGTTACAGCGTTACAGATTGCAGTAGCTCAGGGCAAATTCAATATCGGCTTCGACCACTTTGGTCCGGTCGCCCGAGGTGGACGGCTGGATAAAGCGCACGTTGATCGCATAACGGTTGGCCGATAATTCCGGCACCACCGGCAGATCAGACGGCAAGGTCACACGCAGCATCTGGATGGTTTTGCCGCCGGACATCTGCTGGAACGAGCCCTGGCGCGCGGTAAAGTGCGACACCTTGGCCGAATCACGCAGTAGCCGCAGCACGATCTGGATCCCGTGGCGAATCGGCATCAGCGGGGCCAGCCAGCGCTCCAGATCGGCCTTGCGGCGTTCCGGGGCCTGCTGACGCCAGTAGTGATAAGAGGGCAGGTCAAACTCGCAAGCGCCACCCGGAATGGCCAGGCGTTGCTTGATGGCCATCAGCCACTCGTTTTCACGCAGGTACTGGCCGACCTTGCCGGTCATCTGCAAGAGCTGGCCGTGGGTGTCTTCTATGTCGGAAAGTACCCGCTCCAGCGCTTCTTCCGAAATATGCGGATTGTGGCGTAAAGCCGACAATGACTGCCGTTGACGCTCCAGTTCCTGCAGCAGATCGGATTTCAGATCGGCCCGGCTGGCCACCTCCATGATTTCGAACAACCCTATCAGCGCCATGTGATGGTCAAGCGGATGCTCCCGTGCAGCCAGCGTGGTTGTCCGGTCGTAGATGTCTTCCAGACGCAGCAGGGTGCGAATCCGCTCGTTAATGGGAAATTCGTAGCTAATCACAGTGTGCCGGGCAGGTAGGGGAGGCAAAGATGATCAATTTTGCAGCAAGCCAGGACGTTTGAAAACCCGTCTGTAAGTTTACCAGTGCCAATTTCACATATGTCGCGCCCGATTGAGCGTTCTTGCTGCTAACCATAGGCGAAAAATAGCAGCCGTGCGCGATTGTATCTGTCAGCCGGCGCTGAATTGAGCGTGCAATTGCCTGACCTGACAGGTCAGGGCTTCAAGGGTGCTGTTGTTGTCGATCACCGCATCGGCACGGGCCAGGCGCGCTTCACGCGACAACTGTGCTGCCAGCAGCCGGTCAATGGCCTGCGGGTCCAGCCCGCGTTCTGCCAGGCGTGCCCGTTGCTGGTCAACCGGGCAATCGACCACCAGCGTGCTGGACACCAGTGGCAAAAAATTTCCGGTTTCAAACAGCAGCGGGACCACCAGCAGCGTGTAGTCATGCCGGTGTTCCAGCGCCCGCAACTGTGACTGTGCCGAATCCAGAATGCGCGGATGAAAAATGGCCTCCAGCCGCGCCCGGGCGGCCGGATCAGCAAAGACCAGTTCGCGCATCCGCGCGCGATCCATGGTGCCGTCGGCCGCGATGAAGTCATCCCCGAAGACCTGACGGACTTCATCGAGTGCGGCTGAAGGTGGGCGCGACAGCGCGTGCGCGATGTCGTCGGTGTCGATCACCCCGGCGCCCAGTTCGGCAAACAGGCGGGCCGCCGTGGATTTGCCACTTCCTGCTCCGCCAGTCAGACCGATCACGCGCATGATGTGCTTTTGCTCAGAAAAGAAGGTTGCCGAACAACAGCGCTTGCAGCTGCGGGCCCCAGATCAGCATGCCCCAGCCTGCCAGTGCCAGATACGGGCCGAACGGCATGGGTTTGCCAAAGCCGCGTTTTGCCGCCATCACCATCGTCATGCCGATCAGCGCGCCGGCAACGGAAGAGAGCAGCACGATCACCGGCAGGCTTTGCCAACCAAACCAGGCGCCCAGCGCCGCCAGCAGTTTGAAATCGCCATAGCCCATGCCTTCTTTGCCGGTCGCCAGCTTGAACAACCAGAAGACGCTCCAGAGCACGAGATAACCCGCCGCCGCACCGATCACGGACGAAGACAGGCTGGTGAAGCCCTGATCACCCAGGTTGAACAGCATGCCGGCCCACATCAAGGGCAGAGTGATGCTGTCAGGCAACAGATAGGTATCGGCATCAATGAAGAACAGCGCAATCAGCGCCCAGGTGATGACGATCGCCGCAATGGCATGCAGGCCAAAGCCCAGATGCATGCCAGTAAACGCCGTCATCAGGCCGGTCAGCAATTCAACCGCAGGGTAACGGATACTGATCGGGGAGCGGCAGCCGCGGCATTTGCCACCCAGGGCCAGCCAGCTGAGCACCGGAATGTTCTCCAGCGCACTGATCTGATGGCCGCAAGTGGGGCAGGCCGAGCGCGGCACGACAAGGTTGTAGCGCGTCTCGGGTTGCGGCAGCGGCTCTTCCGGCGGCAAATCCAGGGCGGCGCATTCCAGACGAAATTGCGCCTCGATCATCCGGGGCAAGCGGTGAATCACCACATTGAGAAAGCTGCCAACCAGCAAACCCAGAAGCAAACAAAACCCGCCGAACAGCAGCGGGTTTTGGGAAAACAGCAAAGCATAATCGTGCATTAGCCGACCGCCTGACCCATTTTGAAGATGGGCAGATACATCGCTACCACGAGGCCGCCAATCAAGGTGCCCAGAACGACCATGATGATTGGCTCCATCAAGCTGGACAGCGCTTCCACCGCGTTATCCACTTCTTCTTCGTAGTAGTCGGCAACCTTGCCCAGCATGGAATCGAGCGAACCGGACTCTTCACCGATGGCCGTCATCTGCAAGACCATATTGGGGAAGACGTTCACGTTCTGCATGGCCGAAGTCAGGCTGGTACCGGTCGCGACTTCTGTCTGGATCTTGCGCGTTGCCTGGCGATAAATGTAGTTACCGGCCGCACCGCCCACGGACTCCAGCGACTCCACCAGCGGCACACCGGCGGCGAACATGGTCGAGAGCGTACGGCTCCAGCGCGCCAGCACCGAATTACGCATGATCTCGCCCAGCACCGGCAGTTTCAGCACCCAGCGGTCAATGGCGATCTGCACCGCTTCCGAACGGGCCCACAGGCGTTTGAAGCCCCAGATGCCGCCAAAGATGACGCCGAAAATCAGCCACCAGTAGTGGACAAAATAATCCGAGATCGCCATCACCAACAGCGTCGGGCCCGGCAAATCGGCGCCGAAACTGGAGAACAGATCCTTGAACGCCGGAATCACGAAAATCATGATCACGGCGGTAATGATGAAGGCCGCCACGATCACCGCCGTCGGGTAGAACATGGCGGATTTGATCTTCTTTTTCACCGACAGCATTTTTTCTTTGTACGTCGCCAGGCGTGCCAGCAACGTATCCAGAATACCGGCCTGTTCACCGGCCTGCAGCAGGTTGCAGTACAAGGCATCAAAGTACTTGGGATGCTTGCGGAAAGCCTGCGTCATGGACGAACCCGCTTCAATCTCGGCCTTGATATCAAGCAAGAGCTTGGTCACTGACGGATTGCTGTGGCCCTTGGCCACGATATCGAACGACAACAGCAGCGGCACGCCCGACTTGAGCATGGTCGACAGCTGGCGGGTGAACATGGTGATATCTTCATCCGTGATCTTCTTGCCGCTGCCAACGCGCTGGCGTTTGACACGGATGACGTTGATGCCCTGACGGCGCAGGTGCGTCTTGATCACAGCCTCGCCGCTGGCACGGCTCTCGCCCTTGATGATCTTGCCGTTGCGATCCTTGCCTTCCCAGCTATAGGTGTATTCCTTGACCTTGAGCTGTTGCTGCCTGGATGACGGTCGGGCAGTACTTGTCGCCATTGATTGGTCCCCTTGCGGCGCGCTGGCGCGCCTTTGTTTTGCCGCGTTTGCGATTATTCGTTGGTGATCGCCATGATTTCTTCAAGCGATGTCACACCCAGCTTCACTTTGATCAGGCCGGATCGACGCAGATCGCGCACGCCTTCACGTTGTGCCTGGTCCGCAATATCGATCGCCGTGCCGTTTTTCATAATGATACGGTTCATTTCGTCCGAGATCGGCATGACCTGATAAATGCCCACGCGGCCCTTATAGCCGGTACCTTTACAGATGTCACAACCCACAGGTTTGTAGGGTGTCCAGCTGCCATCGAGGTCTGCTTCGGTAAAACCGGCGTCCAGCAGTGCCTCGTGCGGAATGTCCGCGGGCTGCTTGCAGCTTGAGCACAAACGACGGCCCAGACGCTGGGCGGTAATCAGGATCACCGACGAAGCGACGTTGAACGGCGCAACGCCCATGTTCAACATCCGCGTCAATGTGGTGGGCGCGTCGTTGGTGTGCAGGGTAGAGAACACCATGTGACCCGTCTGCGCCGCCTTGATCGCGATATCGGCGGTTTCAAGGTCACGGATTTCACCGACCATGATGATGTCCGGATCCTGCCGCAGGAACGCCTTGAGCGCGACCGCAAAGGTCAGACCGGCTTTTTCATTCACGTTGACCTGGTTGACGCCCGCCAGGTTGATTTCAGCAGGGTCTTCCGCCGTCGAAATATTGGTGCCCGGCACATTCAGGATGTTCAGGCAGGTATACAGCGACACCGTTTTGCCCGAGCCGGTCGGGCCGGTGACCAGCACCATGCCATACGGCCGGTTGATGGCATGCAGCAGGGCCTCTTTCTGGTCCGGATCGTAGCCGAGCGCATCAATCCCCAGCGTGGCGGATGACGGGTCAAGAATACGGATACAAATCTTCTCGCCGTGCAGCGTGGGCAGGGTCGATACCCGGAAGTCGATGGCGCGGGTGCGGGACAGTACCAGCTTCATCCGGCCATCTTGCGGGACGCGTTTTTCGGCAATATCGAGTTTGGAGATCACCTTGATCCGGGAAGCGATCTTTTCCTTGATCGCCAGTGGCGGCTGGGCCACTTCACGCAAGATGCCGTCCTGCCGGTAACGGATGCGGTAGAACTTCTCATAGGGCTCGAAGTGAATGTCAGAGGCTTCCGCCTTGATCGCATCAAGCAGGATTTTCTGGATGTATTTGACGACCGGGGCATCATCGACGTCGACTGTGTTGACTTCCTGCTGCTGCTCTTCTTCACCACCTTGCAGGTCAAGGTCGGACTCGTTGACTTGCAGGTCCTTGATGCTGGCGCCCGAGGCTTCAACCAGTTTGGCCTGCAGGGTCAGCAGCTTGCCGTCTTCGACAATGATCGGTTCGATCTGCTGGCCTGTCTGGAAGCGGACTTCTTCCAGCGCCTGCAGATTGGTGATGTCAGAAATACCGATGAACAGCCGGGTTCCACGCTTGTACAGCGGCACAATGCGCTGGGCCGTCATCAACTTGGGATCAAGGACGCCTTGCGGAATGTAGCTGTCGTCAATCTGGTCCAGATCCAGCAGCGGATAGCCGAATGCCTGTGAGGAAAACTCGGCGACTTCCTTGCCGGTCATTTTCCTGCTCTGGATCAATTGCTCGATAAAAGACGATTTGCCGTCGCCAGCGGCGCCGTGAATGGCTTCGATATCGGCTTCAGCCAGTCGCCCGTGCTGAACCAGCAAACGCGCCAGGCCGGAAATGGGGGCAGTAGTGGTAGACATGATCGCCGTATTCAATTCATGCAGGTTTCGACCAACGCCAGAATCAGGGCGCGCTATTGTCGATCCGGTTTAAACAAATCCATTTGTCAGTCTGCAGACAGACAAAAGCATCAGGAATTGCAATTGCGCCAAGGCCGGGTTCTGGCGGCCATTAACCAGTCTAGCAAAGACAATGGCGTATTGTGCGCATTCTGAGCCTTTCGGCAAGCCACCGAAACGCGGCGCTGAACGGTGTCGCGCTTTCGGCACAAATATGCGTGCGGCTGGAGTATTGCCCGGATTGCTGACGCAATCAATGCGTCGTGGCCAGTGGATACAAACGAATTACTTTGATACTTCTATCCTGGGTCTGGACAATTTCCAGTCTTTCTCCGGCAATGGCAAGGCAAGTGCCTGCATCCGGAATATCCTCAAAATATTCCAGCACCAGCCCGTTGAGGGTCTTGGGGCCATCCAGCGGGAAATTGCGTTTGAGCTTGCGGTTGAGTTCACGCAGGCTCATGGAGCCATCCAGCAAATAGCTGCCGTCGGATTGCTTTTCCAGACGTGATCCGGCGGACGGTGCATTGGTGGTGAATTCGCCAATAATCTGCTCAAGAATATCTTCCAGTGTCACCAGCCCACGCAATTCACCATATTCATCGACCACAAGGCCGATCCGGCGGCGGTTTTCCTGGAAATTCTGCAATTGGGTAAAGAGCGGCGTGCCTGACGGAATGAAATAAGGCGGCCGGATCAAGGTGCGCAAGGTATTGCCGGTCAGCTCATCTTCACTGAGCGAGAGCGCTTTGCGGGTATGCAAAATACCGACCATGTTGTCCGGATTGTCTTCAAATACCGGCAAACGGGTGTGGTGACAGGTATATAACTGGCGCGCCAGTTCTTCTTGTTCGGCGGACAGATCCAGTGCCTCGATCTGGTGTCGCGGCGTCATCACGTCATCAACCGTGATATTGGTCAGCTCAAACAGGTTGACCAGAATGGCGTGGTGCTTCTTTTCCATGAAGCGGCCGGATTCAAGCACCAGCATGCGCAATTCTTCCGGTCGCAGGCTGCCGTGATCGTGTTTTTTGCCTTGCAGATGCAATAGCCGCAGCATGCCGTGCACAAACAGATTGATGAACCAGACCGCCGGATAAAAGATGCGCAGCATCACGGTCAGCGGGTAGCTGGCTAGCAATGCAGAGCGGTCAGGGTGTGTTGCGGCAATGACCTTCGGGGTCGCCTCGGAGAACACCAGAATGGCAAAGGCCACCAGCAAGGTGGCTGCACCCAGCGCGAAATGATTGTCGGCAAAGAAGCGCGTGGTGATCAATGTTGCCAGCGTAGCCGTGGCGGTGTTGATCAGCGTGTTACCCAGCAAGATCACGCCGAGCAGCCGATCAGTGTGTTCCAGTAACTTGAGGGTGAGCAGGGCGCCGCGATTGCCCTGTTGGGCCAGCGCCTTCAGGCGAAAACGGTTCACCGCCATCATGGCGGTTTCTGAAGCGGAGAAAAAAGCGGAACTGAACAGGCAGATGATCAGGGCAATGACCAGCTCACCTGAAGGGATGTCGTCCAAAGCGGCATTCCACAATGATAATGGGACGGATTATAGCAGTGCTGGCCGCATCGACGCCGCGTCGGCCAATGACGCCGGCATGGCGGCCCGCGCCGTGTTCCTCAGATCCGGGTCTCAACCAATGCCGGGCTTGTGCAGAATCACATCCAGCACAAAGCGGCTGCCGATATAGCCCAGGATCAACAGGAAGAAGCCGGTTGTTGTCCACAGCGTGGCAACACGGCCGCGCCAGCCGCGCAAACGGCGGCCCAGCAGCAACAGCCCGTATACCGCCCAGGCGGCCACCGACAGCACGATCTTGTGGTTGAACTCCAGCGCCCGGCCAAAGATTTCCTCGCTGAAGGTAATGCCGGTCACCAGTGCAATGGTCAGCAGCAAAAAGCCGACACTGATGCAGGCAAACAACAGGCGTTCCAGCGCCAGCAAGGGCGGCAACTTCTGGACCAGCAGGCTGGCAGAGGCGTGATGCAGGCGGCGGTCAGCCAGGCGCATCAGGATGGCGACACCGGTGGCATTGGTAAAAAGACCATAAGCCAGCATCGCGGCCAGGAAATGCAGGCGCGATACACCATTTTGCGCATAGGTAAGGACATGGCCGGGTGGCAGCAACAGGCTCAGCCCAAGCAACACCACCGTTAATCCCATGACGGGCGGTTGCAGACCTTCCAGCGGAAAGGCTAGATGACCCAGCAGATAGGTAATCAGGGCTAGCCAGGCAATCATCGACAGCGCTTCTGCGGCGCCAAAATGCAACGGCGGGGCAGCCAGTTGCGGCCACAACGCAAGGCCGTGCACGGCCAGCGCCAACAGCAGCAGCGCAGTCTCTGCGCCGGTGTGAATGACCCCGCGTCCAGCCAGGCGGGTACGGCAAAAATGCCAACCCAGGGTCAGATAAATGAACAAGGCGATCAACGCAAGCCAGGACACGGGTATCAAATCAGTTAGAATTAGCGAATTGTTTAGTCTAACAGGGAACCTCTGTACCCGTCTGTCCGGGAATCAGCTGGATCTGATTCAGGACGAAATGTCAGGCGCAAACCCGCGCGTAGCAGGACTACGGCGCCCGTTTGCCCGGTGACAGATCGCCTGAAACAGCGCCTGCGACCGGCGCCGGACCTTGTCAGAGGCACCATATCGCCCGCTTGCCCGTCGAGTGCGGCAGGGAAGAATTTATTTATGCTGGATAACCTCTCCAACCGCCTGAGTGGCGTGGTCAAGACCCTGCGTGGTCAGGCCCGCCTGACCGACGCCAACATCCAGGACGCTTTGCGTGAAGTGCGCATGGCGCTGCTGGAGGCCGACGTGGCCTTGCCGGTGGTCAAGAAATTCATTAACGACGTCAAGGAACGCGCGCTCGGTCAGGAAGTGATCGGCAGCCTGACGCCGGGCCAGGCCTTTATTGGTGTGGTGTATGAAGAACTGACCCGCCTGATGGGTGCGCAGAATGACGCGCTCAACCTGGCGGCCGTACCGCCGGCCGTGGTGCTGATGGCCGGTCTGCAAGGTGCCGGTAAAACGACAACCTCCGGCAAGCTGGCCAAACGCCTGAAAGAAACCCAGAAAAAGAAAGTGCTGCTGGTGTCGACTGACGTGTATCGCCCGGCGGCGATCGAGCAGCTCAAGACGCTGGCAGGACAGCTGGAAGTAGAGTGGTTCCCGTCGGATGTCTCGCAAAAGCCGGTTGATATCGCACTGGCCGCGCACGACTACGCCAAAAAGCATTTTCACGATGTGCTGATCGTCGATACGGCTGGTCGCCTGGCGATTGATGACGCCATGATGGCCGAAATCAAGGACCTGCACGCCGCCATCAATCCGGTTGAAACCCTGTTTGTGGTAGACGCCATGCAGGGGCAGGATGCGGTCAATGTGGCGCGTGCGTTCAATGAAACGCTGCCGCTGACCGGCGTGATCCTGACCAAGCTTGATGGTGACTCGCGCGGTGGCGCGGCCTTGTCGGTGCGTGAAGTCACCGGCAAGCCGATCAAGTTTGTCGGTGTCGGTGAAAAACTCAACGGTCTGGAACCGTTCTACCCGGATCGTATGGCCAGCCGCGTGCTGGGCATGGGCGATGTGCTGTCGCTGATCGAAGACGTACAAAAAACCGTCGACGAAGCCGAAGCACTGCAAATGATGAAGAAGGTCAAGTCCGGCAAGGGTTTTGACCTGGAAGACTTCAAGTCGCAGATCGGCCAGATGAAAAAGATGGGCGGCATGGGCGCCTTGCTGGATAAGTTGCCCGGCCAGATGAGCCAGATGGCCAGCAGTCAGGTGACCGATAAATCGGTGGCCCGGATTGAAGGCATCATCAATTCCATGACCCCGCTGGAACGCCGCAAGCCTGAGCTGATCAAGGCCAGCCGCAAGCGTCGTATCGCGATCGGTGCCGGGGTTTCCGTGCAGGAAGTCAACCGCCTGCTCAAGCAGTTTGAAGAAACCCAGAAGATGATGAAACAGTTCAGCAAGGGCGGCATGATGAAGCTCATGCGTGGCATGAAGGGTATGTTGCCGGGAATGTAAACTCACCGGCCGGCGCAGCTTGACCCACAGCACCACACACTCAAGCTGCCCGGGGTTTCATGTTTCAACGTTCGCGCCTTGCACAGGTGCGAAAAATGCAGAAAATGACCAGTTCGCGGCGCAGGGTGCAGATAAAGGCTTGTATTGCCTTGTGCTTTTCACTTACAATCGCTGGTTTCGCGTAAACCGATTTCAAACTGGGTATCAATCATGGTTGTGATTCGTCTTTCCCGTGGCGGCGCTAAAGACCGTCCGTTCTACAATGTTGTTGTTACTGATTCGCGCAACCGCCGCGATGGCCGCTTCATCGAGCGCGTGGGTTTCTACGACCCGTCCGCTGGTGAAGGCCAGGAACCGACCCGTTTCGCGCTCGACCGCGTGAACTACTGGGTTGGCGTTGGCGCACAAGTGAGCGACACCGTTGCTCGCCTGCTGAAGGGCTACAAGCCGGCTGCTGCCTAAGCAGTTGACTGTGACCAGCAATAAACCGACTGCCCCGCAAGCCACGTCCACTGCGGTACCGGATGATCTGGTATCCATGGGCTACATCAGCGGGGCTTTTGGCATTCGTGGCGGTGTAAATATCGTCGCGGATACCGAATACCCGGATAGCCTGCTCGACTACAAAACGTGGTGGATCGGGCGCGATGGCAACTGGCGCGCCTACAAGGTGGTTGAAGCCTCGGTGCAGCCTAAAAAGCTGTCTGCGCGCTTTGCCGGCGTGGATGACCGTGACCAGGCATTTGCCCTCAAGGGCTGCCAGGTGGCCATTCCGCGTAGCGAAATGCCGCAGGCCGGTGAAGACGAGTATTACTGGGCTGACCTGATTGGTCTGTCCATCGTCAACACCGAAAGCCAGAGTCTGGGTGTGGTTGAAAAGTTGTTCGAGACCGGCGCCAACGACGTGATCGTGGCGCGCGACGGTGATACCGAACGCCTCATTCCCTTTGTCGGGCATGTGGTGCTCAAGGTTGATCTGGCGGCCCGCATCATTACGGTGGACTGGGGTCTTGACTACTGAGGTCACACAAAGGGAAACGGTGGTGAAGATGCATTTCGATGCCATCACGCTGTTTCCTGAAATGTTCGAGGCCATTACGCGCTACGGGATTACCCAGCGTGCAGTGGAGCAGGGCATTATTGATTTTGTCGGCTGGAACCCCCGGGATTTCACGCATGACAACTATCGCCGTGTCGATGATCGCCCCTATGGGGGTGGCCCCGGCATGGTGATGCTGCCGCAACCGCTGGAAGACGCCATTGATGCGGCCCGACAGCGCCAGGCGCAACTGGGCATTACGCCCAAGGTGGTTTATCTGTCGCCGCAGGGCGCGCCGCTCACTCATGAGCGTGTGCTGCAACTGGCGGCAGAACCCGGCCTGATCCTGTTGTGCGGCCGTTATGAAGGAGTCGACGAGCGCGTTTTGCAGCGCCAGGTTGACCTGGAAATATCGGTTGGCGACTACGTGCTCTCTGGCGGAGAACTTCCCGCCATGGTGCTGATGGATGCAGTAGCAAGACATTTGCCTGGCGTGCTGAACACCGCCGCCAGTGCACAAGAAGATTCATTCGTGGACGGGTTGCTGGATTGCCCGCATTACACCCGTCCCGAAGAATACCGCGGTATGGCGGTGCCGGAAGTGCTGCTTTCGGGAAATCATGCCAACATACGTCGCTGGCGTTTGAAGCAATCGTTGGGCCGCACCTGGTTGCGCCGTCCTGACCTTTTGCAGCACCGCCAGCTTTCGAAAGAAGAAACTCGTCTTCTGGCCGATTTCAAGGCGGAGTACGCGGCACAAGCCGGCTCCCTCCAGTCTGGAGAGGAAGGAACAAGTTTCGTAAAGGAGTAAGGTCATGAACCTGATTCAAAAGCTCGAACAAGAAGAAATCGCCCGTCTGGGCAAAACCATTCCTGAATTCGCACCTGGCGATACCGTTATCGTTCAAGTGAAGGTTAAGGAAGGTAACCGTGAACGTCTGCAAGCGTTTGAAGGTGTTGTGATCGCCAAGCGTAACCGCGGCCTGAACAGCGCGTTCATCGTACGCAAGATCTCCGCCGGTACCGGCGTTGAGCGTTCCTTCCAGACCTATTCCCCGCTGGTTGCTTCCATCGAAGTGAAGCGCCGCGGTGATGTGCGTCGCGCCAAGCTGTACTACCTCCGCGATCGTTCGGGCAAGTCCGCACGTATCAAGGAAAAGCTGCCGGCACGCAAGCAAACCACCACTGCAGCCTGATCGCTGCTCCGGTTGGTATAAAACGCGAGGTTTCTACCTCGCGTTTTTTTTCGTCCATACGAGGCAGGGAGCGGGTAGCATGATGCTTTGCCCGCCCTGTGCCGCCATGTCTGATTCGCCCCGTACTTTCAACGACGACTTCTCTGAATACCATTACGATGCAGTCATCGATAGCCCGGTGGCGCGTCTGGGGCTGATTGCCCGTCAGGGAGCGTTGGCCCGGATTGATTTCACGCTGCCCGACACGCCATTGCAGCCCCCACAAGACCCGCTGCTTATTGAGGCTGCCCGGCAGTTGCAGGCCTGGTTTGCTGATCCGAATTTTGTGTTTGATCTGCCGCTCAAGCTGTCTGGTTCTGCGCATGAAATGGCGGTGTGGGAGCAGATTGCGCAGATTCCCTGTGGTGAAACGCGGACGTATGCCGACATTGCCACCGCCATTGGATCGGTGGCGCGGGCTGTTGGCGGTGCCTGCGGCCAGAATCCGGTTCCGCTTATCATCCCGTGTCATCGGGTGGTGGCGGCCAGCGGGGTGGGTGGTTTCAACGCGCACCGGGGCGGGGTGGACTGGGTGCCGATCAAGCGTCAGCTACTGCTGAAAGAAACCCGTGATCTGTTTTCGGACCTGTGATCCCCCATGGCACTGACCGCAAACGAGACGCAGCAAGGCTGGATCGATCAGTTTATCGACCATATCTGGCTGGCTGACGGGCTGGCGCAGAACACTGCAGAAAGCTACCGGCGTGATCTGGTGATCTGGGCGGTGTGGTTGCAAACGCAAGGCAGCGACATGCGTACCGCGCAACGGGCCGATGTGCAGGCGTTTCTGGCTGCCCAGTCGCGTGAGGCCAAGGCGGCGACCATGGCGCGGCGCATGGCCAGCCTGCGCAAGTTCTATCAATACTGGCTTAACAACGGCCAGATCAACCACGACCCGACACTGACGCTGAACACCCCCAAGCGCGTGCGGCCCTTGCCCAAAGAGTTGTCCGAGGCACAGGTAGAAGCGCTGCTGGCCGCGCCGGATGTCGATACCGATGCCGGCCTGCGCGACCGCGCCATGCTGGAAGTCATGTATGCCACCGGTTTGCGGGTGTCAGAACTGATCGGGCTCGATAGCGCGGTGCTGCACCTGAACGAAGGTTATCTGCAGGTCGTCGGTGGCAAAGGGGGCAAGCAGCGGCTGGTGCCACTGGGAGAGGAAGCCCGCCACTGGCTGCAGCAGTATCTGACGCGCTCCCGCCCGATGTTGACCGCAGGCAAGAGTCAGGGCCTGATCTTTGTGAACCAGCGTGGCGAGCCGCTGACCCGTCAGGGCGCCTGGTTCATCATCAAGGGCTACGCCAGCCAGGCCGGGATTGATGCCAGCCGGTTATCCCCGCACGTGATGCGTCATGCCTTTGCCACACATCTGTTGAATCATGGGGCTGATCTCAGAATGGTGCAGGTGTTGCTGGGGCATGCCGATATTGCCACCACCCAGATCTACACCCATGTCGCCACGGCCCGTTTGCAGGCGCTGCACGCCCGGAATCACCCACGCGGCTGAAGGTGAATTTTCGCTAAATTGTGCCAGGCTGAGATATCACTTTTTTCTCATGCAGCCCATTACCGGAGATTCACATGGATTTGAGTACCGATTCCGTCGTGCACTACAAAGATGTCGTCATCGGCATCGTTACCGCCTTCGGGGTCAAAATCATCGGCGCAATCATCTTCTGGGTGGTGGGGCGCTGGTTGATCGGCTTTGCCGTACGCATGGTGGAGCGCTCGCTGGAAAGCCAGAAGCTGGACCCCACCGTACTGCGTTATATCGGCTCGATCATTACGGTCACGCTCAATGTGCTGCTGGTGATAGGCATTCTGGGCTACTTTGGTGTGCAGACCACCACCTTTGCCGCGCTGATTGCCGCAGCGGGTGTCGCCATCGGGATGGCATGGTCCGGCCTGCTGGCCAACTTTGCGGCTGGCGCATTCATCATCGTACTGCGGCCATTCAAGGTGGGTGATTTTGTGACCGTGGCGGGCGTGACGGGGACGATCAAGGAAATCGGCCTGTTTGTCACGGCAGTGAACACGCCCGACAACGTGCTCACGCTGATCGGCAACAACAAGATTTTCGGTGACGTGATCCAGAACTACACCGTGAACGAATTTCGCCGGGTTGACCTGAAAGCGCAACTGGCCGGTTCTACCGATCATGCCGCAGCCATTGCCTTGCTCAAGCAGAAAATTGCCGCGATTCCCAATGTGATCCCCGAGCCTGCGGTGGATGTGGAAATCCTGGAGTTCAACCTGGTTGGCCCGGTGCTGGCCGTACGTCCGTATTGCCACAACGACAACTACTGGCAGGTTTATTTTGATACCAACAAGACGATCCGCGAAAGCTTTGGTGAGGCCGGTTTTGCCGCGCCGATGCCGGCTCAGGCCGTGATCGTGCAGCAACAAGCCTGAGCGTTCCAGCCACAACGGGATGCGCAGGTGGTACAGGCCGGCAGCCGCGCCGGCCTGCAGGGAGTTTGCAGGGGCGGCACAACAAATATAAAAGGCGCGATGAACCTGGCCAGGCGAGGGGCGAGGCATCGCTGTTTCTGTTCCGGTTACGTTCTTTGAACCGGCGCGTGGCCATTGGGCTGACGCGCCCGTAGCCGTTCCTGCAAACGTACGTTTGGCTGTCTCCTCGCGATTGGTGATGTGAAGGATGAGCATGGCCAGTACGCACGACAATACCGGCAAGGGGCAAGCCGGACTCCACGAAGGGTTGTCCTCCACGCTGGACGAACTGCGCATGCAGATCGAACAGTTTCTGGAAAAAGGACTGGACCCGGCGGGACACGAACGCCTGCTGAACCGCATTGGTCAGCTGCATGACACCGGCACAGGGTGGGGGGCGACCGGTGTACGTTCTGCTGCGCAGACGCTGGAGCGTCTGTATCACGATTACCAGACCAACCCGCCGGAGTTCCGGGCCCAGGGGGCGGCGCAACTGCGGCAGGGGGTGGATCACCTGGCGCAGGCGGTTGCGCATTTTCTGGCGTCCGGGCTGGAGCACCTTACCGGTGCCATGGCAGGTATCGCCCAACCGCCAGAGCGGGTGGTCATCGTCAGCACGGATATGGTGTCGGCCGAGTTGCTGGAGGTTGAACTGGCCTTGCAATTGCCCGGGGCCGAGGTCTCGCAGCAAGCGCAACTGCCAGAGCAGTCTGTCGATCTGCTGTTTCTGGATCTGGACGACCAGGCCGCGCCCTTTGTGGCCTTGTCTGATTTCCTGCCCAACGGCCCGCGCGCGCCGGCGCGTCTGGTGTGTCTGTCCAGTCAGTCTGACATTGCCACCCGGCTGGTGGCGGCGCGCTTTAACGCCCGTGCCTTTGTCCACAAGCCGGTGCATCCGGGCGAGCTGGCTGAACTGATCAACCGGCTGGAGGAAGAGCGCAAGCATACGGCCTACCGCATCCTGATTGTGGATGACGAGCCCGATGTAGCGGAGTACTACGCGGAAATCCTGCGTGAAGCGGGCATGGCCGTCGCGCTGGCCAACGGGCCGGTGCAGATGTTTGAGAAGATCGCCCAACTGAACCCGGAACTGATCGTGCTGGATCTTTACATGCTGGGCTGGAGCGGTCTGGAAATTGCCAGCGTGCTGCGGCAGCAACCGGCCTATATGGGCGTGCCGATTGTGTTCCTGTCATCCGAGCACGCGCAATCCAAGCGGCTGGAGGCCATGCAGCGGGGCGCGGACGATTTCCTCGTCAAACCGATCGAGCCCGATTACCTGGTCGCCGCCATCCGCGCGCGGGCCTCGCGCTTTCGGCTGCTGCGTGAACAGCACACGCGTGACGCGCTGACCGGCGTGCTGGGGCGACAAGCCATCATGCAACTGCTGGATGTCGAGAGCGCGCGCTGCAAACGTAACCAGCAACCGCTGGCGGTGGTGATGCTTGATATCGACCGCATGCAACAGATCAATCAGGTACTGGGCCACCAAAGCGGCGATCAATTGTTGCGCGCATTGTGTGCGTTGTTGCGTCAGCGCTTGCGGGTCAGCGACGGCATCGGGCGGATCAAGGGCGGCTTGTTTTTGCTGGTGTTGCCAGACATTGAGCAAAGCGATGCGCTGGGGTTGATTGAATCCTTGCGGCTGCGTTTTGGCCAGACCGTGCTGCCGGGGCACCGCATGGCGCAGCCGCCGGGCTTCAGTGCCGGCGTGGCCATCAAGCGCGTGTCAGAGAGTATTCCCGGTTTGCTGGAGCGCACAGAGCAGGCATTGCACCAGGCCAAAACGGCGGGCGGAAACCGGGTTTACAGCCACTTTGAGTAAGGCATGGGCCTGTGTGGCCACCGGCAAAACAAAAGCCCCGCCGGGTAACCGGGCGGGGCTTTTTTGAGACAGCGCAGGACTGGATCAATCAGGCCGGAACGGCTTGTTCATCCTCAGACAGCTTGAGGACAACCTTGTCGTCATCATCCAGATCAATCGTCACTTCACCGCCATGCGCCAGCTTGCCGAACAACAGTTCGTCGGCCAGCGCCTTGCGGATGGTGTCCTGGATCAGACGCGCCATCGGCCGAGCACCCATCAGCGGATCGAAGCCTTTCTCTGCCAGCATTTCCTTGAGCGCTGGCGTGAAGTGTGCTTCCACCTTCTTCTCTTGCAGTTGCAGTTCCAGTTGCATCAGGAACTTGTCCACCACTTGCAGAATGATCTCGTGCGACAGCGGTGCAAACGAGATGGTCGCATCCAGCCGGTTACGGAACTCCGGCGTAAACAGACGCTTGATCTCGATCATTTCGTCGCCGGTTTCCTTCTTGGCGGTAAAGCCCATGATCGCCTTGTTCATGGTCTCTGCGCCGGCGTTGGTGGTCATGATCACGATCACGTTGCGGAAGTCCGCCTTGCGACCGTTGTTATCGGTCAGCGTACCGTGATCCATCACTTGCAACAGCACGTTGAAGATATCCGGGTGTGCCTTTTCAATTTCATCGAGCAGCAGCACAGAGTAGGGGTGCTTGGTGATCTGCTCGGTCAGCAAACCGCCTTGCTCAAAACCCACATACCCCGGCGGTGCGCCGATCAGGCGGCTCACCGCATGACGTTCCATGTATTCGGACATGTCAAAGCGGATCAACTCCACGCCCAGCGTGTAAGCCAGTTGCCGTGCCACTTCGGTCTTGCCCACACCGGTCGGGCCTGAGAACAGGAACGCCCCGATCGGCTTTTGCGGGTTGCCAAGGCCGGCCCGCGACATCTTGATGGCTGCCGACAGTGCATCAATGGCCGGGTCTTGCCCGAACACCACGCTCTTCAGATCACGATCCAGCGTCTTCAAGGTGCTCTTGTCGTCGTTGGACACGCTCTTGGGCGGAATGCGTGCAATCTTGGCCACGATCTCTTCGATCTCGGGCTTGCCAATGGTCTTCTTCTGCTTGGACTTGGGCAGAATCTTCTGCGCCGCGCCGGCTTCGTCGATGACGTCGATGGCTTTGTCCGGCAGATGACGGTCATTGATGTACTTGGCCGCCAGTTCTGCCGCAGCAGACAAGGCCGTTGCCGTGTACTTCACGCTGTGATGCTTCTCGAACTTGTCCTTCAGACCCTTGAGGATCTCGACGGTCTGCTCGACGGTCGGCTCGACTACGTCGATCTTCTGGAAGCGACGCGACAGCGCGTTGTCTTTTTCGAAGATGCCGCGGTATTCGGTATACGTGGTCGCACCAATGCACTTGAGCGTGCCGTTGGACAGCGCCGGCTTGAGCAGGTTGGACGCATCCAGCGTGCCGCCAGAGGCCGCGCCGGCACCGACAAGGGTATGAATCTCGTCAATGAACAGAATGGCGTTGCGCTCTTCGGTCAATTGCTTGATGACTGCCTTGAGGCGTTGCTCAAAATCGCCACGATACTTGGTGCCAGCCAGCAGTGCGCCCATGTCGAGTGCATAGACCGTGGCATCGGCCAGAATATCCGGTACCTCGCCTTCCACAATGCGGCGCGCCAGGCCTTCGGCAATGGCAGTCTTGCCCACGCCAGCCTCGCCCACCAGCAGCGGGTTGTTCTTGCGGCGACGGCACAGGATCTGCACCACGCGTTCCAGTTCGGAATCGCGCCCGATCAACGGGTCGATCTTGCCTGCCAGCGCTTGCTGGTTCAGGTTCTGGGTAAAGTTCTCCAGCGCGCCGCCAGGGCTGACCTCGGCGTCGTGCTCTTCAGAACCCTGGTCAGAGCGCGGCGGTTGCGATGCATTCGGCGTCGATTTGGTAATGCCGTGGCTGATGAAATTGACCACGTCCAGACGCGTTACGCCTTGCTGGTGCAGGAAATAAACGGCGTGGCTGTCCTTCTCGCCAAAAATGGCGACAAGCACATTGGCACCGGTCACTTCTTTCTTGCCGGACGACTGCACGTGCAAGATGGCACGCTGGATCACGCGCTGGAAACCAATGGTCGGCTGGGTCTCGACTTCTCCCGTGCCAGAGACCACCGGCGTATGTTCGGTGACAAAGTCCGACAACTGATGGCGCAATTCATCCATATTGGCGCCACACGCACGCAGCACTTCTGCTGCAGACGGGTTGTCGAGCAGGGCGAGCAGGAGGTGCTCCACAGTGATGTACTCGTGGCGCTTTTGTCTCGCCTCCATGAAAGCCATGTGCAGGCTGACTTCTAGTTCCTGGGCGATCATTCGTTTACCTCCATGATGCATTGGAGCGGGTGCTGATGTTGGCGGGCGTGCTCGGTAACCTGCGCCACTTTTGTAGCGGCGATGTCCTTGGGGAACACGCCACATATGCCTCGTCCTTCTGTATGGACTTTGAGCATGACTACGGTTGCCTGTTCACGATCCATCGTGAAAAAAGTTTGCAGTACGGCAACCACAAATTCCATTGGGGTGAAATCGTCGTTTAAAAGTACGACGCGGAACATGGAGGGAGGCCCGGTCCGGATCTCTTTCTCTGCTAATTCCCGCTCAATTTGATGCTGTTGCGTCATCACTATCCAACCGAGTTTCAGTTCTCATTTTGGCCCGGAAGAGGGCTTTTTCAAGCGTTTCCTGGAAACAACAGTTTGCATCTTCCGGGTTTGGCTTGCTTGACCTCTCAAGTAAATATCGCGTAAAACGAATGCGCGTTTGATGGACAAGTTTCATGCTGTGCCGGTCTAACCCGCTGTACAGGTCTTGACTTCAAACCTCTGGCAATGCGTTAACTGTTTATCTTGGAGAAAGACCTAATATGGCAACCGGTACCGTCAAGTGGTTCAATGATTCCAAAGGCTTTGGCTTTATTACCCCGGACGAAGGCGGCGAAGACATTTTCGCTCACTTCTCCGCGATCAACATGCCTGGCTTCAAGACCCTGAAAGAAGGTCAGCGTGTTTCGTTTGAAGTTGCTCAAGGCCCGAAGGGCAAGCAAGCTGCAAACATCCAGACCGCCTGATCAGGTTCTTGTCTGATCATGAAACCCCGCTCCGGCGGGGTTTTCTGTTTTCAGGGCCGCGCTTGTGGCTCCCGGTGTGGTCTTTCTCCTGACTGCCGTTCCACACTTGTTACTGTAAATGGAGCAGGGGCGGAAAAATACAATAGTCCGCCGAATGTGTTCCCATGCCACACCTTTTGCGCGGGCATGAAAAAGCCCCACCTGGGTGGGGCTTTTCTGTGTCATGCTTGACCGAATCGGCGCTTACATGCGCTCGACGATGGCCTTGCCGAAGGCCGAGCAGCTGACTTCCTGCGCGCCATCCATCAGGCGGGCAAAGTCGTAAGTCACGATCTTGTCCTTGATGGTCTTTTCCATGGCGCTGATGATCAGATCAGCGGCTTCCTTCCAGCCCATGTGGCGCAGCATCATCTCTGCCGACAGCAGCAGCGAACCCGGGTTGACCTTGTCCTGGCCGGCGTATTTCGGGGCCGTGCCGTGGGTGGCTTCAAAGCACGCCACGTTGTCAGACAGGTTGGCACCCGGAGCGATACCGATACCGCCCACTTCAGCAGCCAGCGCGTCAGAGATGTAATCGCCGTTCAGGTTCAGCGTAGCGATCACGTCGTATTCGGCCGGGCGCAGCAGGATCTGTTGCAAGAAGGCGTCAGCGATCACGTCCTTGATCACGATGCCGTTCGGCAGTTGTACCCACGGGCCGCCGTCGATCTCGACGCCGCCGAACTCGCTCTTGGCCAGCTCATAACCCCAGGTGCGGAACATGCCTTCCGTGAACTTCATGATGTTGCCCTTGTGGACAAGCGTCACGGACTTGCGGTTGTTGTCGATGGCGTACTGGATGGCCTTGCGCACCAGGCGCTCGGTGCCTTCCTTGCTGACTGGCTTGATACCGATGCTGGACGATTCCGGGAAGCGGATCTTCTTCACGCCCATTTCGGATTGCAAAAATTCGATGACCTTGCGGGCACCTTCAGACTGCGCATCCCACTCGATACCGGCGTAGATGTCTTCGGTGTTTTCACGGAAGATCACCATGTCGATCAGCTGCGGTTGCTTGACCGGGGAAGGCACGCCTTCGAAGTAACGCACCGGGCGCAGGCACACGTACAGGTCCAGTTGCTGGCGCAGGGCCACGTTCAGCGAACGGATACCGCCGCCAACCGGGGTTGCCAGCGGGCCCTTGATGGACACCACGTATTCTTTCAGTGCGTCCAGCGTTTCCTGTGGCAGGTAAGTGTCGTTACCGTAGATGCCGGCGGCTTTCTCGCCACAGTAGATTTCCATCCAGTGGATCTTGCGGCTACCGCCGTAGCTCTTGGCCACAGCAGCGTCCACCACGTCTTTCATCACCGGGGTGATGTCGGCACCGATACCGTCACCTTCGATGAACGGGATAATGGGATTATCCGGCGTGGCGAGATTTGCAACGATCTTCGCGCCTTCTTTCGGTACTTGAATGTGGCTCATTAGGTACTTCCCATGCTTGAGATCAGGAAAACGCCGTGGCGTGGCTAACAAAAACCGGCGACAGGCCTGCGCCGGCCCGCTGCGGGCGGTTTTTGTTAGCCACTCTTGCTGGCGTGGGCAAGCCGCAATTATCGCGTGAACAGTTCCGAAAGCCAAGCACGGCGGCATGTTTGCGCTGTCCGGTCTCGTGAAAGGTTAGAATGACGCCATGGACAAACTGATTCTCTTTAACAAACCTTACGGCGTTATTTGCCAGTTTTCACCCAGCCCTCCGCATCAATGTCTGGCGGATTACGTCACGGTCAAAGACGTCTATGCAGCGGGCCGGCTGGATACCGACTCTGAAGGATTGTTGCTGTTGACAAATAATGGTGCATTGCAACACCGGATTGCCAATCCCAGGCATAAGTTACCTAAAACCTACTGGGTGCAAGTGGAAGGCGAACCGGATGACGCGGCATTGGCGCCATTGCGCAAAGGCGTTGATCTGGGCGACTTTGTCACGCGGCCTGCCAGCGTGCGGCGCATTACAGAGCCAGCCGGCCTGTGGCCTCGCGTGCCGCCCATCCGCGAACGTAAAAGCATTCCTGTGAGCTGGCTGGAAATCATCATCAGCGAAGGTAAAAACCGCCAGGTCAGACGTATGACGGCCAAAGCCGGATTTCCCACTTTGCGGTTAATTCGTTATGCAATTGGCGAATACACAATTGACGATCTGCCTTGCGGCCAATGGCGTGAATTGCCATTGGGGCGAAAATAAACCGGTCTGATCGGCGTGCCATAAACAATGGGTCTTTTTTGAAATAATTACGCTTTAAAAGCCAGGGCGTCCAACGCGGTTATATGGATATATCTTTTGGCCGACAAGGTTGATCCTCGCGCAATTGGCGCAATTGAATCTTGCCGGTGCTGATTTGAATAAATGGCAATCCTTTGATATTTGCCGGGTTTTGCAATTGGGCCGCGCCCGCTGCCAACGCGCTGCGCTGGTGGGCCCCGTGTGACGATGCCGCAGACGCGCCGGGTGCGTTCAGGTAAAATCTCTTTTTGATTTCAGTGTGTTGCATGATGTTCAAGCCCAATGCCACCGTGGCCGCCGTGATCGAACGCGACGGCCGCTTTTTGTTTGTGCAAGAACGCATCCAGGGTGCGTTCAAGCTCAACCAGCCCGCGGGTCATCTGGAACAGCACGAGTCCATCATCGATGCCGCCGTGCGCGAAACGCTGGAAGAAACCGCGTTCCACTTCGTGCCGCAGTGGCTGACCGGTATCTATCAGTGGACGCCGCCTGAGCGGCCGCAGCTGACATATCTGCGCTTCACCTTCACCGGCGCGATCACCGGTTTTGAGGCGGATCGCGTGCTGGATGACCCGATTGTACAAACGGTGTGGTTGACTCGGGACGAACTGGCCGCACGTAAGGATGAGCATCGCAGTCCGCTGGTGCTGGCCTGCGTGGATGACTACCTTGCCGGCCGCCGCTATCCACTGGACATCCTGCAAGACTTTGACCGGAAGTAAACAATGAAAGACAAGATTGTGGTGGGCCTGTCTGGCGGCGTGGATTCGTCCGTCACGGCCCATCTGCTGAAAGAACAGGGCTATGACGTCGTCGGCGTGTTCATGCAGAACTGGGAAGACGACAACAACGATGAGTACTGCTCGATCAAGGAAGACAGCATGGACGCCATCTCGGTGGCCGACCTGCTGAACATCGACATTGAACTCGTCAACTTTGCCAAAGAATACAAAGACCGCGTGTTCAGTTACTTCCTGGCGGAGTACTCGGCCGGCCGCACGCCAAACCCGGACATCTTGTGTAACAGCGAGATCAAGTTCAAATGTTTCCTGGATTACGCCATCAAACTGGGTGGCGTGAAGATGGCAACCGGCCATTACGCCGCCAACCGCGTGCGGCCGGACGGGCGTACCGAGCTGATCCGCGCCGCTGATCAATCCAAGGATCAGACCTACTTTTTGTACCGGCTGAGCCAGGAGCAGGTCAGCCAGGCTGTGTTTCCGCTGGGCGGTTTGCAAAAGACCGAAGTGCGCGCCATTGCCGAGCAGATCGAACTGCCCAATGCCAGAAAGAAAGACAGTACCGGTATCTGTTTTATCGGCGAGCGTCCGTTCCGCGAGTTCCTTAACCGCTACCTGCCGAAAGTGCCGGGCGCCATGGTCACGCCGGAAGGCCGCCGCATGGGCGAGCACATGGGGCTGATGTACTACACCATCGGTCAGCGCCAGGGTCTGGGGATTGGTGGCGAAGGCCTGCCGTGGTTTGTGGCCGGCAAGGACATGGAAAAGAACGAGTTGATCGTGGTGCAAGGCCATGATCATCCGCTTTTGCTCAAGCACGACCTGATTGCGAAAGACTGCTCCTGGATTCTGGGCGAAACCCCGGCGCCGGGCCGCTATACCGCCAAGACGCGTTACCGCCAGCAAGATGCCGCGTGTACGCTGGAACACATCGACGGCGGTGTACAACTGACTTTCGACGAGCCGCAATGGGCCATGACGCCGGGTCAATCCATGGTGCTGTATGACGGTGACGTCTGCATGGGCGGCGGTATCATCCAGTAATCATTGCCATCACCGGTAAAAGAAAAGGCCACCAGAAAGGTGGCCTTTTTCATGGATCACGCCAGCGCGCTTATTTGCTTGCCTTGGTCGGCGCCTTGGCCGCAGGTTCGCTGCTGCCGGTCGCGCCGGAGACCGCGTGCTGCACTTGTTCCCACGGCAGCGGGACATCCACACCGTTCAGGATGAACTTGCCGTTTTGCAGCGAGGCCGTGGCCGACACCGTATCGCCATCGACCCGGATCAGTTTCTGGTCAGCCATGCGATCAAGCTGGCCCTCGACAAACTGGCCGGCGAGGTAATCCAGATCAGCTTGCGACACGCCATTGTCGGCATTGCCAAACATGTTGCGGGCTTGCCAGGTCACGACGGTAGAGATCACCTTGCGCGGCACGTTGAAGTCCGCCTTGGCGGTCAGCTTGCGCATGAATACGGCCGGCTGGTCCAGGTCTTCCGGCTTGAAGCCGGTCAGACCCACTTCACCCGACAGATGGATGCTGCTGTCCGGCAGTTTGATATCCAGATGGCGGATGGCCAGATGCGGATCATGTGTCAGCAGCGGCATGGCGTCAGACTTGGCCAGCTTGGCCAGTTCGGCAGTCAGCTGCTCACGGGTGAGTTGCTGCTTTTGCAGGCGGTTGAACGCGTCGCCAAGGCGGGCCAGCGTCGGGCCGTGCAGATGGTTGGCTTCTGCCAGCAACTCGGCCGGGCCGTAGGGCTGGTCGTTCAGCGTCAGTTTTTCCAGACGGAACAGGGCGCTACCATCGACCAGCTCGCCGTTTTCCGACAGCTTGCCGTTATAACTGGCGTTCTGCAGGGCCACCTTGAACGGTGCGTCGCCCGGCATATCCAGGGCGAAGTTGTCCATCTTTGCGGTCGATTCGCCAATCATCAGGCCGGTTTTGCCGCGCACATGGTCCACCGTGAACGTCAGGCCATTCACGCTGAAATTGCCTTTGCCCTTGGCTTCGCCAGACAGGCCCGGTGCTTCGGCCAGCAGTTTCACGCGGTTGAAGTCGCCGCCGTAATCAAGCGTGGCGTTCAGGCCCTGCCACTTGGCTTTGACGCCGGAGATGGCTTCTTCGTAATCGAAAGACGGCACTTTGATCGTCATCACGCCATCATCGTTAAAGCTGATGCGGTTTTCGATGCTGATCGGTTTCTGGTCGCCAAAGAAACGGGTCAGGAACTTCTGGGTCTCCGGGGCGAACTGGAACTCGGTCGTGACCACAGCTTTGTACGGGTGCGGGTTACCGCGCGTAAACAAGAGCGGCAGCGGGCCGTGCTGGATGTTCTGGGTGTAGGTCACTTCAAACGTCGGCAGCGGCTCGCCTTCCTTTTCCAGGAAAAAGCGATACAGCTGCGGGTTGATCTGCAACGTGGTCTTTTCAGTGGACGAGAACCAGCCGCGGTGATACTCGCGGTTTTTCACGATGAAATAAGGCAGGTTGGAGAGCCACTGATTCTGCTTGTCGAGCGTCTCCTGCACAGAGCGGCCAGCCTTCCACGAGCCGCCCACGTAAGCGACGCCCAGCAGCACAACGGTCAGCGTGCCGGCAACCAGTACTTTGCGTTTCACCGGGTAAATCTCCCCTTGTTGCGATCAGTGCCGGCAGCTTCGTGGCTGCCGGCTATGCGAGTATGTCCGCGTCCGGTTTTAATCAGATGCGGTTGGCCAGCGCGACTGCGGTACCCAGATAGGTCCACGGGGTCATCGCCTTGAGCCGGGTTTTTTCGGATTCCGGAATCGCCAGGCCGTCAATGAACACAGCCAGTGCTTCCTTGGTGATACCGGTCTTGCCGCGAGTCAGTTCCTTGAGTTGCTCGTACGGGTTAGGCACCCCGTAGCGGCGCATCACGGTCTGGATCGGTTCGGCCAGCACTTCCCAGTTGTCGTTCAAATCGTCCAGCATGGCCTGACGGTCTGCCAGCAGCTTGTTCAGGCCCTTCAGGCAAGAAACATAACCCAGTTGCGCATAACCGACACCCACGCCCATGTTACGCAGCACGGTCGAGTCGGTCAGGTCACGCTGCCAGCGCGAAATCGGCAGCTTTTGCGACAGATGTGTCAGCACGGCGTTGGCCAGACCCAGATTGCCTTCGGCGTTTTCGAAGTCGATCGGGTTGACCTTGTGCGGCATGGTCGAGCTACCCACTTCGTTCTTGTTGACCTTCTGCTTGAAGAAGCCCAGCGAGATATAACCCCAGATGTCACGGTTCAGGTCGATCAGGATGGTGTTCACGCGGGCGACCGAATCAAACAGCTCGCTCATGTAGTCGTGCGGCTCGATCTGGATGGTGTATGGGTTGAACGTCAGACCGAGGCTTTCGACGAAGCTGCGGCAGAATTGTTCCCAGTCGATTTCCGGATAAGCCGACAGGTGCGCATTGTAGTTGCCCACAGCGCCGTTGATCTTGCCCAGCACCTCGATCTTTTCCAGACGGGTCAGTTGGCGTTCCAGACGGTAGGCCACGTTGGCCATTTCCTTGCCCATGGTCGTCGGCGTGGCCGGTTGACCGTGGGTGCGGCTCATCATCGGCGCGTCAGCCAGTTCGTGCGCAAGGTCTTTGAGCTTGGCGACGATCTCGCGGATCTTCGGCAACGTGACGGCGTCGCGCGCGGACTTGAGCATCAAGCCGTGCGAGAGGTTGTTGATGTCTTCCGACGTGCAGGCAAAGTGAATGAATTCGCTGGCAGCAGACACTTCATGGTTGCCCGAGAGCCGTTCCTTGAGCCAGTACTCCACGGCCTTCACGTCATGGTTGGTCGTGCGTTCGATGGTTTTGACTTCCAGCGCATGTTCTGGCGAGAACTGCGCGACCACCTGATCCAGTTCAGCGATGGTTGCTGCAGAGAACGGGGTGATCTCTTCAATGGCAGCCTCTGCCGCCAGCGCCTTCAGCCACGCAATTTCAACGGTGACACGGTGTTTGATCAGCGCGTACTCGCTGAAGAACGGACGCAGATCGGCCAGTTGCTTTTCGTAACGGCCGTCGAGAGGGGAAAGCGCGGTCAGTGCGGAGAGATCCATATCGGTGAGGGCTAGCCAAGCAGTTGAATCGAAGCGCGAAATTTTAACACACCCGCGCGACAAGCTCCTGGCTGCTTACGGGTGGCAGTTTTTTACTAGAGTAAAAAGTGCTGGCGCCGTGATTCTGCAGCAATCATCTGACGGTTTTGTTGACACGGCCTGCCACCCGTAGCGGTGTTGCAACGGGCGTTGCCGTGCTTTGGCAAGGATGAGCGAATGACTCAACACACCTGGCCAGGCGGCTGGCCCGATAAAATTGACCGCCTGGTTCGCCCGCCAGCCAGGCAGAAAGCCCCGGCGCCGCCGCATGCCCCATGACCGTAAGGCGGCCCGAGTGTTGCGCCTGTTGTGCTCAACCCGCCAGTGTGGGTGACATTCCCCCCGCCAGCGGTTAAAAATGACAACACAAGAAAAGCCCGACGCTGTACTCACAAAAATCGTGGATGGATGAGTTCATATATGGAAAAGATCACCAACATTTCGCCCGACTGGCAAAAGTGGATTCTGGATAATCTGGCGCGGGGTTGTACTGCCCAGTCGCTGATTGACGTCATGGTCGAAAAAAACTTCGACCCGATGTTCGCCAGCGCCATCGTGTTCCACTTCTCCACGGCCCACAAAGGCAATATCGGCCCGGTCGCCGTGGCGCAACTGGGCTCGCAGCCTGCGGTCAGCAACGTCAAAGACAAGATCCACAGCAACGGCAACACCTACAGCTACGAAGCGCCGCGCTTCAAATCCGGCAATGTCATCCACACCCATGACCGCGATATCCAGGTGATGGGGCGCGTCGACAAGCCCTATATTGCCGTGCTGGACAACGTACTGAGCCACGACGAGTGCGACGAACTCGTCCGCCTGTCGCAGGCGCGGCTCAAGCGCTCTACCATTGTTGATCCGACCACGGGCAAGGACGCGGTGATTGAAGAGCGCACCAGCTACGGTACGTTTTTCCATGTGAACGAGAACGAATTCATTGCCCGGCTGGATCGCCGTATTGCCGAGCTGATGAACTGGCCGGTTGAAAACGGTGAGGGCTTGCAGATTCTCAATTACAAGGTCGGCGGCGAGTACAAACCGCACTTTGATTATTTCCCGGAACACGATCCGGGCAGCAAGGTGCACCTGAATAACGGCGGCCAGCGCGTTTCTACGCTGGTGATGTACCTCAATGATGTAGAAGAGGGCGGCGCCACGGTGTTCCCGGAGCTGGGCATGACGGTCGGCCCCAAGAAGGGCGCGGCGGTGTATTTCGAGTACACCAACAGCAAGAACCAGGTCGATCCGCTGACCTTGCATGGCGGCCTGCCGGTGCTGCAGGGTGAGAAGTGGATTGCAACCAAATGGATGCGACAGCGTCGTTTTGGCTGATGGAATACGGTAGTTTTCTTTCGGGTCGCCTGCTGCGGTGGCCCGGATAAAAAAACGGAGCGACTTCGCTCCGTTTTTTTATTTTACCGGCCCGATCGCGCGAACCTGATCAGCCCAGCGCCTTGCCAATGCGCTCCAGCGCTTTTTGCAGGTTCTGCATGCTGGTGGCAAACGAGATGCGGAAGTAGCCTTCTGAACCGAAGGCCGAACCTGGCACCACAGCGACGTCCTGGGTCTCCAGCAGATACGCGCCCAGCGCCATATCGGTGGCTTCGGCAATCTTGCCTTCGGCATGCAGCAACTGGATGGCTTCGCGGGCATCGACAAAAGCGTAGAACGCGCCGCCGGCTTCCAGACACTTCAGGCCACGGATGCCGTTGAAGGTATCGACCACAAAACGATGGCGGTCGTTGAAGGCGGCCAGCATGGGCTTGATGCAGTCCTGGCTGCCAATCAGCGCGGCTTCGGCAGCCACTTGCGAGATCGAGGTCGGGTTGGACGTCGATTGCGACTGGATGTTTTCCATGGCCTTGATCAGTCTGGCCGGGCCGCCAGCGTAGCCGATACGCCAGCCGGTCATGGAGTACGCCTTGGAGACGCCATTGAGCAGAATGGTCTGTTCGTACAGTTCCGGGCAAGCATTCAGGATGTTGTAAAAGCGCGTGTCGCCCAGCATCACGTGTTCGTACATGTCATCCGAGGCAATCAGGATATCCGGATGTTGCTTGAGCACTTCGCCCAGTGCCTTGAGTTCGTCCAGCGTATACACGGCGCCGGTCGGGTTGGACGGGCTGTTGAGCACCAGCATGCGGGTTCTGGGGGTGATGGCCGCGGCCAGTTGTGCCGGCGTCAGCTTGAAGCCCTGTTCAATGCCGCATTCCACAATCACCGGCTTGCCTCCGGCAATCAGCACGATGTCCGGATAAGACACCCAGTACGGCGCCGGGATGATCACTTCATCGGCCGGGTTGATATACGCCTGGCACAGATTGAAGAAGCTTTGCTTGCCGCCGACCGACACCAGAATCTGGTTGGCGGCGTAATCCACGCCGTTGTCGCGGCGGAATTTTTCGATGATGGCTTTTTTCAGACCGGGCGTGCCGGACACCGGCGTGTACTTGGTGAAGCCTTTGTTGATGGCTTCAATGGCGGCGGCCTTGATGTGGTCCGGCGTGTCAAAGTCTGGCTCGCCAGCGGCCAGCGCAATCACGTCACGACCTTCAGCCTTCAGTTTGCCTGCCTTGGCGGTAATGGCCAGGGTGGGGGATTCCTTGATGCCAAGTACACGGTTGGAGAGCTGCACGATTCGATCCTTCAGGATGCATGTGAACGGGGAGGTCACATTTTACCCGCAGCGCAACATCCCCCCAAGTGCGGCGACGTATCAATACGGTAAATGTCAGGCGGTATGCTGCCGCTTGTCTAAGCTAAAACGTGACAGATATATCTCACCCGCACCTTTACCGCATCGGCCTGATGCACAACGGGATACCAGTATGGGGTCTTTCAGACGTTTTCTGCGGTGGCAGCGTTACCCGCTGCATATCCATATTGCCTGGTTGTTCATCTTGCTGATCCTGGCGTATGCACTGGTCAACAACTGGTACAACGATCGTCAGAGCCGCCGCATGCTGCTCAGCTCGTCACAAACCCTGTTCAACCAGATTGGCGCCCGCACCGGCGATACCGTGTCGGGCCTGTATGCCAGCACCGGCCTGGCGGTGGACCTGCTGGCGCGGGAGAAACTTGCCCGCGCCCGCACGCTTGATGAACGCCTGCAAAGCCTGCCGTACCTGATCCAGATCCTGCGCGATCAAGCTGCCGTGACGGCCGCCTATGCCGGCTATGCCAATGGCGACTTCTTTTTGCTGCGGCGGATTCCGGACGAGCCCACCTTGCGCACGCCCTTGCACCCGCCGGTGGGCGCCACCTTGCTGGTGCAAAGCTTTGTCACCGGCAAGGGCAAATCGCAGGGCAAGTATCTGTATTTTGATGACCAGCTCAAGCTGATCGAAACCCGTGTGCGCGATGATTACCACTACGACCCGCGCACGCGTGACTGGTACAAGCGCGCCATTGCCGGTAGCGGCAGGGTAGTCACGCAACCGTATGTGTTCTTTACCACGCATGAGATCGGCACCACGTTCTCGCGCCGCAGCCTGGACCGCAACGCCGTGGTCGGCATGGATGTCACGCTGGCCGCGCTGAGCAGCATGCTGGCCGCCCAGCACGTCACCACCCACAGCGAAATGGCCCTGCTGGACCCGGATGGCCAGGTGCTGGCCTGGCACGACACCACGCGCGTGGTGCGCCCGGATCAGCGCGGTGGTTTCCGGCTGGCGCGGGTGCGTGACCTGGGCATTCCGGCGCTGACCACCATGATGGCGCACCCGGACACCTACAAGGGCAATACGGCCCCGATCGAACTGGGCGGCGCCACCTGGTACGGTTATCTGGCGCCGCTGGTGTTGCCGCAGGGCGATACGCTCTATCTGGCCGTGGCCGCGCCGGATGAAGAACTACTGGCCGATGCGCACCAGTTACGCAAAGAGACCGCGCTGATCTCGCTCTTGCTGTTGCTGATCACCGTGCCGGTGGCCATGTGGGTATCGCTGATCGCCTCGCGCCCGCTCAAGGCACTGATTGCCCAGGCGCGGGATATCCAGGCCATGCGCTTTGATTCGCCGGTAGTGGTCAATTCAGTGGTGCGGGAAATCCACGAACTGGCCGACGCCATGCGGCGCATGAAACAGACCATTGCCCAGTTCCGGGATATTGGCGATGCGCTGGCGGACGAGCGCGAATTCAGCCCGCTGATCCAGCGCATCCTGAACGAAGCGCTGCACATGGCCGAAGCGCGCGCGGCCATCATCTACCTGACCGAAACCGATGGCCACCTGACCGCTGAACAAGCCTGCCGTTCTGACCAGGAACCGGTGAACCCGGCCGCCTTGCCGGTGCTGATCCCGGAGCATGAAGTCCAGCATCCGGCCGTGATGGCCGACGCCACCGGCCAGACGCAGTCCGTGTGGCTGGAACCCTCTGAACTGAATGCCTGGTTTGGCGGCGTGCGGCATTTTGAACACGCCGCGGTGGTGGTGGCGATTCCGCTGATCAACCGCCAGGAAGAAACGGTGGGCGTGCTGACGCTGTTTATCGAGGCGGCCGAAGCATTGCGCGGCGGTCATCCCATGCTGGCCATGCTGGAGGCGGTCTCGGGCACGGCAGCGGTGGCAATCGAAACGCAACGGCTGATCAAGGAGCAACAGGCGCTGCTGGAATCGTTCATCCAGCTGGTGGCCGGCGCCATTGATGCCAAGAGCCCGTATACCGGCGGCCACTGCCAGCGCGTGCCGGAACTGACCAAAATGCTGGCCCGGGCCGCTTGCGAAACCGACGAAGGCCCGTACCGGCATTACTCGCTGACGACTGAGGAATGGGAAGCGCTGCACATCGGCGCATGGCTGCATGATTGCGGCAAGGTCACCACGCCGGAATACGTGGTCGACAAAGCCACCAAGCTGGAAACCATCTACGACCGCATTCATGAAATCCGCATGCGGTTTGAAGTGCTCAAGCGCGATGCCTGGATCGGTTACTGGCAAGGCGTGGCCGAAGGCGGCGACGCGCATGAACTGGCCGCCGTGCGTGAACAATTGCTGCATGAACTGGATGACGAATACCGCTTTGTGGCCCGCAGCAACGAGGGCGGCGAGGCCATGGCGCAAGCGGATATCGAACGCCTGTACGACATTGGCCGGCGCACCTGGCAACGCACGCTCGATGACCGCATCGGCATTTCCTACGAAGAGCAGCAGCGCAAAGGCCGCACGCCCGCGCCCATGCTGCCCGTCGCCATGCCCTTGCTGGCTGATTTGCCGGAGCACGTGATCTACCGCAACCCGCGTGACCAGCTTCCACAAGGTTTTGGCTTTGACATGAAGGTGCCGGAGTACCTCTACAACCGGGGCGAGTTGCATAACCTGTCGGTCAAGCGCGGCACACTGACGGAAGAAGAGCGCTACAAGATCAACGAGCACATCGTCCAGACCATTGTCATGCTGGAAAAGCTGCCGTTCCCGCGCCACCTCAGAAACGTGCCGGAAATCGCCGGTGGCCATCATGAGAAAATGGACGGCACCGGCTACCCGCGTCGTCTCAAGCGGGAGCAGATGAGCCCGCTGGCCCGCATGATGGCGATTGCCGACATCTTTGAAGCGCTGACCGCCGTGGATCGCCCCTACAAGCGCGGCAAGACGCTGACCGAGGCAATCAACATCATGGCGCGCATGCGGCGCGAACAGCACATTGATCCGGAGTTGTTTGAACTGTTCTTGCGTTCTGGCGTGTATCTGCAATACAGCGAACGCTACCTGCAGCCAGACCAGATCGACTCGGTGAATGTCGAGGCCGCGCTGGCTTGATCAGCGATCATGCCGCTTAATGACGGTATCATCGAGCGGCGCGCCTTGTTCCGCGCAGGCGGCAATGCTGCCGTGCGGCCCGGCAATGTGATAACCGTTCTTCTTGAGCCAGGTATCGTTGTAATAAGAATGGGCGTATCGATCACCGCTATCGCACAGCAAGGTGACAATCGAGCCGCCGGTGCCCGCCGCCCGCATGGCCTGCGCCAGTTGCAGTACGGCCACGAACTGGCAGCCGGTGGAACCGCCGACGCGCCGGCCCAGCTTGCCCGCCAGCCAGCGCGTGGCCGCAATCGACAGCACATCGGGCACCTTGAACATGGTATCGATCACATCGGGCATGAACGACGCCTCGACCCGCGGCCGGCCAATGCCTTCAATCCTGGAGCCGCAATCGAGCGTGTGATCGCGCCGGCCACTGACAAATGCATCAAAAAACACGCTGTTTTCCGGATCGGCGCAGGCAATGCCTGTGGCATGGCGGCGATAGCGCACATAGCGCCCCAGCGTGGCGGAGGTCCCGCCCGTACCGCAACTGGCGACAATCCAGCTGGGCTCTGGATACCGCTCCAGCTTGAGCTGGCCAAAAATCGACTCGGCGATATTGTTGTTGGCGCGCCAGTCGGTGGCGCGTTCGGCATAGGTGAACTGATCCATGAAATGCCCGCCGGTCTGCGCGGCCAGTTGCTGCGAACGGGCCGCGATCTGCGTGGGGTCGGTGACCAGATCACATTTGCCGCCCTGAAATTCAATCGCAGCGATTTTGTCCGGGCTGGTCGTGGCCGGCATCACCGCAATAAATGGCAAACCCAGCAGCCGCGCAAAATAGGCCTCAGATACAGCCGTGGAGCCGCTGGATGCTTCAATCACCGGCTTGCCCGGGCTGAGCCAGCCGTTGGCCAGCGCATACAAAAACAATGAGCGCGCCAGCCGGTGCTTGAGGCTGCCGGTCGGATGGCTGGATTCATCTTTCAGATAAAAATCGATATCCGCAAAACCCGCCAGCTTGAGCGGAATCAGATGCGTATCGGCTGAGCGATTGAAGTCCGCTTCAATGATGCGGATGGCTTCGGCGGTCCATTGGCGTGCGCTTTGCATGGGGCGTATCAGCTTGCGATGATCAAATAGAGGGTTTGAGCATGGCAGCTAGCAGACCGCTGCGCCAAGGTTCAGCTTGGCGGGCGGTTGTGGGGCACAGTTTTATGCCGGCGGGATGGCTGGCGTCGCCGGGAGCGAACAACGGCAGGTATGGCAGGCGCTCAGAACAGGCTCTGCTGTCCGTCCGGCTTGCCGGTTACCGCAGCATCTATCGCATCATCGGCAAACCGCACGCGGATTTTGTCGCCGGCATGTAACTGGGCGGCCTGCTGGATCACCTGACCCTTGGGCGTTTCGACCAGCGCATAGCCCCGCGCCAGTACCGCGTTGGGGTTGAGTGCCTGCAACTGGCCGCGCAATTGCGCCAGTCTGGCCAGACGCTGATCCTGCGCGCGCGCGCTGGCGACGGCCAGCCGGCTGGCGGTATGGTTCAGCCGGTTACGGGCGGTATCCAGCGCCGGGCTGGCGTGGATAAGGCGCAAGCGCATCTGCGCCAGCGCCGACAACTTGCGGTCCAGTTGCCGGGCCGGGGCGGTGTTCAGGCGGACTGACAACATGGCCAGACGCTCGCGCTGGCGGGTCAGCGTATCGCCCGGGTGACGCAGCCGGCGGGCGAGGTTGTCCAGCTTTTGCATGCGCAATTGCAACTGGCGCTCAAACGCGCGTTGCAGATGGCGTTGTTGTTCGGCCAGGCGGCCCAGCCACTCGGCGCGATTGGGGCTGGCCAGTTCGGCCGCGGCGGTTGGCGTTGCGGCGCGTACGTCGGCCACAAAATCGCTGATGGTAAAATCGGTCTCGTGACCGACACCGCTGACCACCGGGATGGCGCAGGCGGCAATGGCGCGGGCGACGACTTCTTCGTTGAACGCCCACAAGTCTTCCAGACTCCCCCCGCCGCGACACACGACCAGGGTATCGACCTCATTGCGCTCGGCCGCCTTGTTGATGGCGGCGGCGATCTCTGCGCCCGCACCGGCACCCTGCACGGCGCAAGGGTAGAGGATGACCGGCAAGCCCGGCATGCGGCGGCCCAGCGTGGTCAGCACGTCGCGCAGGGCGGCGGCCTTGGGCGAGGTGACAATCCCGATGGCGCGGGGGAAGGTCGGCAGCGTCTGCTTGCGGGCGGCGTCGAACAAACCTTCGGCGTTCAGCCGGGCCTTGAGTTTCTCAAACGCTTCAAACAGCGCGCCCAGCCCGGCCGGGCGCATGGCTTCGACCGTCAGTTGATAGTCACCGCGCGCTTCATACAGCGTGACCACCGCGCGGATTTCCACGCTCATTCCTTCCTTGGGCTGAAAGTCCAGCAGGCCGGCGCGGTTACGGAACATGACACAGCGCACCTGTGCATTCTTGTCTTTCAGGCTGAAATAGCAGTGGCCGGAATCGTAACGTTTGAAATTGGAAATCTCCCCGCTCACCCACAAAACCGGCAGGCTGCCTTCCAGTAATTCGCGTACCGTGCGGTTCAGGTCAGACACGGTCAAAACAGCGTTTGAAATACTTGACAAGTTGGAGAACATGCGCGGGAAAACCCAAAATAATCCACAAAAGCCATACTGCTCAAGGCATAGCGGCGATTTCGCGGGTTGTAGTTGATGTAGTGTTCGTAACTGATTGATTTTTATCAGTTATGGTAAAACGCCCAATTTGCAGGCAACTTGTCTGCAATCCTTTGCAGACAGGCATTTAGGGTATATCGGGGCAGGTTGTTCACAAAGTTATCCACAGCTTGTGTGGGTAAGGCAAAAAAACCAAGGCGGGGCGGGGAGTTACCTGTATTCCTTCACCTGGAGTCAGCCTTTTCCGGCTCCGCCGACAGTGGTAGTCGGACAACTTTTATGCCGTGCGCGACAAGCCCGTTACAAATATGTAATCCGGGCGGTCACCTTGCGCGTTATTCTCCGTCCGTGTTTCGCATTTGCCCGCGCGGCAGTCCGGCCCTTCACGATCAGGGGCAATCCGGCTAAAGTTACGCGATTCACGGCAGCGTGCATACCCGTTCACACGACGGCCCGCTGTTCCAGTACCCCTAAAACGCACCACAGGAACCCTTATGCTGGAGATTATTCAAGCCGCTGGCTGGCCGATCTGGTTGATCATTGTTGCCTCCGTGGCGGCGCTGACCATCATCATTGAACGGCTGCTGACCCTGCGCAAGGGCGTGGTCCTGCCGGAAGGCATGCTGGCCCGCGTGGTGCAAGAACTGCGCGCCAGTGGCGTTAATGCCGACATGGTATCCAAACTGGCGGCGTCTTCCCCGCTGGGCAAGGTGCTGGCAGCCGGCCTGAAGAATGTAAAAAGCTCCCGCGAGATCATGAAAGAGTCGATCGAAGAAGTGGGCGGTGCCGTGGCGCATGATCTGGAGCGTTATCTGTCGGCGCTGGGCACCATTGCCGCCATCACCCCGCTGCTGGGTCTGTTCGGCACCGTGGTCGGCATGATCGAAATCTTCGGCGCGCAATCGCCGGCAACGGGTGCCAACCCGGCGGCACTGGCGCACGGTATCTCCGTGGCGCTGTACAACACAGCCTTCGGTATTATCGTGGCCGTGCCCAGCCTGTTGTTCTACCGCTACTTCCGTTCCCGCGTGGACGGCTACCTGGTTGAGATGGAACAACAAGCCATCAAGCTGGTGGAAGTCGTGCACGGTGAACGCCAACTCGGCACTTCCAAATAAGCAACGGGGCCGGACATGAATTTTCGACGTGGTCGCAAGCGGGAAGAACCGGAAATCAATTTCGTCCCGCTGATCGACGTGCTGCTGGTGATCCTGATCTTTGTCATGGCCACCACCACGTACTCCAAGTTTGCTGAACTGAAGATCAACCTGCCGACGGCCAATGCGGAAAAAACGCCGGATAACCAGCCGCAGGCAGTGAATGTGGCGGTCTCGGCCAACGGTCAGTACAGCATCAACAACGATCTGGTGACGTTTACCTCTCCGGATGACTTTGCGCTGCTGTTGCGCAAGGCTGCGGGTGGTAACCAGGACCCGATGATCGTGATCGATGCCGATGCCCAGTCCACGCACCAGAGTGTGGTCAATGTGATGGAAGCGGCGCGGGTAGCTGGCTACGGCAAGCTGACCTTTGCCACGCAGAACCAGCCGGGCAAGTAATGGCGCAGTCTGAAACAGGCTTTGCCAGACAACTGGTAGACGCTTGGTACAAACCCGGTCTTGATGGCCGGGTTTTGCTTTTGGTGCCATTGGCGTGGCTGTACCGGGCCATTACCGCTGTGCGGCGCGGCTTGTTCCGCCTTGGCCTGAAAAAGAGCGCCCGTCTGCCGGTGCCGACCATCGTCATTGGCAATATCACGGCCGGCGGCAGTGGCAAGACGCCGTTGACCATTTATCTGGCGCAGGCGTTACTGGCCGCCGGTTTCAAACCCGGCATCATCAGCCGCGGTTATGGCGGTGCTGCGCTGACAGCCACCCTGGTGACCGCCAGGAGTGATCCGGCCATGACGGGTGATGAACCCGTGCTGATGGCGCAAGCCACCGGCGTGCCGGTGATGGTCGGGCGTGATCGCGTCGCCGCCGGGCTGGCGCTGCTGGCGGCGCACCCGGACGTCAACGTGATCCTGTGCGATGACGGCCTGCAACACTACCGGCTGCAGCGCGATATCGAACTGTGCGTGATCGATGGCGCCCGCGGTCTGGGCAACGGCCAGTTGATCCCGGCCGGCCCCCTGCGGGAAGGGCGCGGCCGCTTGCGCCAGGTGGATGCCGTGATCGTCAACGGTGAGGGCACAACCGACTGGCACCCGCGCACCCACACCATGCAGTTGCAACCCGGGCCGATCTATCACCTGCAAGACCCCACCCGCACGGTTACGCCGGCAGCGCTGGCCGGACAAACCCTGCATGCCATGGCCGGGATCGGCAACCCGGCGCGCTTTTTTGCAACGCTTTCGGCGCTGGGTTTACACACGCAAAACCACGCGTTTGCTGACCATCAGCGCTATACCGCGGCCGATTTGCCGGCCGACGGGCTGATCATCACCACAGAAAAAGATGCGGTGAAACTGACCTCTTTGTCCGGGATTGCCCTTACGGATGATAGAATCCGGGTTTTGCCGGTACGCGCACAGCTTGATGACGGGCTGATGACGTGGCTGGCGGCAAGGATTCTAGAGGTTAGCAATGGACGCCAAGCTGCTTGAAATTCTGGTTTGCCCGCTGTGCAAGGGCCCGCTGGTTTTCGACAAAACCCGCCAGGAACTGATCTGCAAGGCAGATCGTCTGGGCTTTCCGATCCGTGACGGTATTCCCACCATGCTGGAAACCGAGGCGCGCGAGCTGCCGGCGGATGAGGAAATCAAGGCGTGAGCTATGTGGCGCTGATCCCGGCCCGGATGAAATCCACCCGGTTGCCGGACAAACCACTGGCCGATATCGCCGGTCAGCCCATGATTGTGCGCGTGGCCGAGCGCGTGGCGCTGTCTGGCGCCGTGCGCGTGGTGGTCGCAACGGATGATATCCGTATCCGCGAAGCCGTTGAAAAGGCTGGCTTTGAAGCCGTGATGACGCGGGCGGATCACCCATCGGGCACGGACCGGCTGGCAGAAGCCGCTGATCTGTTGCAATTGCCCGACACCGACGTGGTGATCAACGTGCAGGGCGATGAACCACTGATCGACCCCAAACTGCTGGATCACGTTGCCGGGCAATTGCTGGCCGATGCCGACTTGCCCATGTCGACCGCAGCGCATGTCATTGACGAAGCCGCCGACTTTTTTAACCCGAATGTGGTCAAGGTCGTGACCGATGCCCGCTCGCGCGCGCTGTACTTCAGCCGCGCGCCGATCGCCTGGGCACGTGACGCATTTGCCAAAGACACCGCCGTATTGCCAGAAGGCCTGGCGCCGTTGCGCCACATCGGTATCTACGGCTACCGCGCCGGTTTTCTGCGGGCCTACAGCCGTTTGCAGCCGTCGGCGCTGGAAGGCTGGGAGGCGCTGGAACAATTGAGGGTGCTATGGCATGGTTACGCCATCGGCGTGCATGTGGCTGCACATGCGCCAGCGCCAGGCGTTGATACCCCCGAAGATCTGGAACGCGTGCGCAAGCTTTACGCTGCGGGCGTGTAACATCAAGATTTCGTTGGCTTTTTTATCATTAATCATTTCAATAACGAAACCACAGGGACCGTACAATGAGGTTGATTCTGCTTGGCGCACCGGGTGCAGGTAAGGGCACTCAGGCCACTTTCATCAAAGAAAAATTCAACATTCCGCAAATCTCCACCGGCGATATGCTGCGTGCTGCCGTCAAGGCTGGCACCCCGCTGGGTCTGGAAGCCAAGGCCATCATGGATGCCGGCGGCCTGGTGCGTGATGACATCATCATCGGTCTCGTGAAAGAACGCATTACCGAGGCCGATTGCGCCAACGGTTTCCTGTTCGACGGTTTCCCGCGCACCATTCCGCAAGCGGAAGCCATGAAAGAAGCCGGCGTAACCATCGACTTCGTCGTTGAAATCGACGTGCCTGATTCGAGCATCATCGAGCGTATGGCTGGCCGCCGCGTCCACGTGGCGTCGGGCCGCACTTATCACGTCAAGTTCAACCCGCCCAAAGTGGAAGGCAAGGACGATGTGACCGGTGAAGAACTGATCCAGCGCGCTGACGACGAAGAAGAAACCGTCAAGAAGCGTCTGGCCGTGTACCACGAACAGACCGAAGTGCTGGTCGGTTACTACGGCAAGCAAGCGGCATCTGGCGACGCCACCGCACCGAAGTACGTCAAGGTGAACGGCGTGGGCGACGTGAACGCCATCCGAGACGGCATCTTCAAGGCACTGGGCGCCTGATCGGTTGATCCCGCCTTGCTTTGCAAAACAAAACCCCGCCTTGGCGGGGTTTTGTTTTTGGCGCAGGCCAGACGGACGGTTTATTCCAGAATACCCGGATCAAGGTGCGAGACATCGCCCCAGTTGATCATGCTGAAAGCGTGACCATCAAACGCAATCTGGTTGATGCTGGCGTTCAGCAGCGTATGGTCGCGCACTTTTTCCAGCCCCTGGCCGGTGGCCAGACGCCACGCGATATCCAGCACGCCGCCGTGGCAAACCACCAGTACCTGCTGGCCGGGGTGACGGTGGGCAATGCCACGCAAGACCCGGTCCACCCGGTCGGCAAACTGGCGGATGCTCTCGCCTTCGGGAATCTGGTAATCCACTTGCCGCGCCTTGATGGCGGACGAGGCCTCGGGTTGTTCTTCCGCGATTTCTGCGCGGGTCAGTCCTTCCAGAATGCCGTAGTTGCGTTCACGCAGTTCCGGGTCCAGCAACAGCGGCAGGCCCGTGAAACCGCTGGCAGGCTCGGCAGTTTGCCGGGCACGGCTCAGGTCGCTGACCCACAAGGCGCCAAAAGGCTGGCGTTGATGTTCGGCCCGGATGCGCACGCCCAGCATATCGGCCTGCTCCAGGCCGGTTTCGTTGAGCGGAATATCAGTGTGGCCTTGCATGCGGCCTGCGGCGTTCCAGGCGGTTTCGCCATGCCGGATCAGCCAGAGGGTGGTGGTCATGCCTTCTCCTTGGTGCTTGAAGGGTTTGAGCGTACCGCAAAAGGACAGAGGCCGCCCTCAGGCAGCCTCTGTTTTTTTGCACGCTAACCGGTATCCGGTTGAGTTTCTCTTTTGCGCCGTACGCTGTTTTTGTTGTTTACGGCCTTGTTTTGTAGATGTTTGCTGGTGTTGTCTGGCGACGCTTAGCGCGGCGTTACATTCACTTCAACCGGAATGCGGTCACCCGGTTGTTGCGGCAGGTTGGCGCTGAACTGGCGGCCCTTATAGTCATACGTCACGTGGTAACCGGTGACCTGGTCTTGCCAGGCATCGACCTGACGGCAGCGCTGTACTTGCTGGTTCTGTACCTGCGGCTGGCCGCTACCCACCTCATTACCGATCAGCGCGCCACCAATGGCGCCGGCCACGGTGGCGACATCTTTACCGCGACCACCGCCAACCTGATGGCCCAGCACACCGCCGGCCACGCCGCCGATGATACTGCCCACCACGCCACCGGCCTGGTTCTGGGTCTGGACTTGCTGGTTTTCAGTCCAGCATTCCTGGCGCGGGGTATTCACGCGCTGCACGATGGCGGTGGAGCTGACCACGCGTGCGTAATCGGGATAAGCATCTGCCATGGCAAACGTAGCGGACAGGGCAAGTGCGGCAGCGATCAGTGTTTTGAATTGTGTCTTCATGGTGTTCTCCTCATATGTCGCTATGACATGGTGATTAAAACGCATAAGACACGCGCAGGCTTACGACAAATTCACACTCTGACGCATTGTTACACGCGGACACACGCTTTGCGTGAAGGCCGTCACAACAATGCTTACGGTTAAATTCAGGAAACAGGAGGCGGCGGCAGGGTTTCAATGAACGAAGGGCGCTCGTTCAGGCGCACCTGCAATTTCAACAGGTTGGGGTGGGCGTTTTGCCAGTGCAGGTCAGCAAAGCGCAGATCCAGATAGGCCAGCAAGCAACCCACCGCAATGTCGGCCAGGGTAAAGCTGTCGCCCATGCACCATTTGCGCTCGCCCAGATCCAGCGCCAGTTGCGCCAGGCCGCGATCAATCCGGCCTTGCTCATGCGCCATGACGCCAGTGGATTGCTGTTCAGGCGGACGACGCTTTTCCCGCACGATCAGGATGGCGGCGTCCAGGATGCCATCACATAGCGCTTCCCAGCGTTTGACGTTGATGGCCTGACGCGCATCACCCGGAATCAGCTTGCCGACCGGAGAGATGTGATCCAGGTAATCCACGATCACGCTGGAGTCATACAAGGGCCGGTGATCGTCCAGCACCAGCGCGGGCACCTTGCCCAGCGGGTTGATGTCTTTGACCGGACTGTCCGGCGCGCCGGTCGTGACTTCAACCAGTTGCATCTCGATCCGTTTCTCGAGGCAAACAATCCGTACCTTGCGGCCGTACGGGCTGGTCAGGGAGGTATAAAGCTTCATGGCGGCGGGTGTCAGTCAAATCATGAACAGATCAAAATTGATTCTAGTTGCCAACACCGGTGACAGCCACCCCAGTTGCTCAGATAAGACAACAAAGGCGTTACCTGTCGGGGTAACGCCTTTGTGAGAACACCCGGGTTGGCGGCTAAGGGTGGTTTTCCGCCGCCAGCCGTTGCCGCAATTTGCGCCCAGCCAGATACACCGCGCCCGCTACCAGCGGCACCGCGCTGGCCATGACCAGCTCTGGGCTGATGGCGGCGCCCGCCACCTTCAGGCCCTTGGCCAGATACCCGATCAACGCCACTGCGTAATAGGTGATCGCGGCAATCGACAGCCCCTCCACCGTTTCCTGCAGCCGTAATTGCAAATGGGCACGCCGGTCCATCGAACTTAACAGCGCCTGGTTCTGCCGCTCTCTTGAGATATCCACCCGCGTACGCAGCAGGGCAGAGGCCCGGTTCACGCGTTCGGCCAGCGTGCGCTGACGCGCCGCGGCCGACTGGCAGGTATCCATGGCCGGCCGCAGGCGGCGCTCGGTGAACTCATGAAACGGCTGAATGCCCTGAATGCGCACCTCGCGCAGTTCTTCAATCCGCCGCTGTACGATGTCGTAATAGGCATGGGACGCCGAAAAACGGTAGTCCGTCATCGACAGCGCCCGTTCCACCCGCGCCGCCAGTTGCGTGAGGCGGTCCAGTACCTGCGGTTCATCGGCCAGCCGGGCTTCGGTCATGGCATTGGTCAACTCGGCCAGTTCACGATCGGCCTGCGCCAGTTCCGGCGCAATGCTCTTGGCCAGTGGCAACGCCAGAAAAGCCATCATGCGATAGGTGTCGATCTCGAACAGCCGCTGCAGCATGCGGCCGGCCTGGCGTTGCCCCATATGACGATCCACCAGCAAATAGCGCGAAAAGCCGTCACTGTGGATACGAAAATCAGTCAGCACGCGTGCCGCGCCTTCACCGATCTCTGAGCCAATCAAGTCCTGACCGGCAAAGAACAGCTGTGCGGCATCTGTCGTGCTCTCCGGCGCGTCATGCTCCGCCACCAGTGCAGCGTGCGCAGCCACCAGCACCTGGCCGGGCAACTGCTGCAACCAGCCCGCCGGCACGGTAGTCAGCGCGGGGCGTTCAAAGGGCTCGGCCACCCAGCCCGGCCGCGTAAAGGTGTAGGACGAGAATTCTGAATGCCGCGCCCATTTGATACGCATGACGCCGACATCCACCGAATAATGAATCTGCGTTTCGTCCGGCGTGGGCGCTTCGTACTCCGCGCACAACTGCGCAAGCAGACAATGCTCTTGCTCCAGCGAAAGATTACGGTTCAAAAAGGCGATATAGCTGATCTGACTGGGCGCACTGACCGGATCAAACGGCCGCGCATGCGCTTCTGCGGCCAGATCATGACGCAAAGGGTGGTCGACCAGCCGCAACGAAGAAGGGGCATCCAGCACGAGCATGGCGCGCTCCTGGTTGGTTCAGGAATGGCTTCATGATAGTTGCTGGAATCAATGATTGTTGCGTCGCAGCATGAGCGGCGATTTGTAGTGGAAATGGCGCAACTTCAAGGTCAACCTGCGCGGCTTGCGGTGACCTCAGTCCCGGAGATCTTCAAGCAGCAAGGCGTGGCAATGTTTCAAGCTCAGCTGAGGCGGCCCGTTCCAGATCATGATCCGTCTGCAGATTCATCCAGAATTGGGGGCTTGTGCCCAGCACGATGGCCAGGCGCAAAGCACTGTCGGCACTGATCGCACGCTTGCCCAGCACAATCTCGTTAACCCGGCGCGGCGGGACGCGCATGGCGCGGGCGAGCGCATTCTGACTGAGATTCATGGGGCGCAGGAATTCTTCCAGCAGGATTTCGCCCGGATGGATATTGGAGAGCCTGTCCATGAAGTGTCCTTAGTGATAGTCGACAATCCCGACATCAAACGCGTTGCCGTTATCCCACTGAAAACAGATGCGCCACTGATTGTTGATACGGATGCTGTACTGCCCCGATCGTTTTCCTTGCAGTGGCTCCAGCCTGTTTGCAGGCGGGATACGCAGATCGTCCAGCGTTAACGCCGCGTTGATCATGCGTAGTTTGCGGCGCGCCACGTTTTGTATTTCCAGCGGGAGTTTGCGGACCGGTTCGCCAGCCCAGATGGCAGCCGTTTCTTTGTTCCGGAAAGTCTGGATCGCCATTGTTTTACACTATAACGCGTAACGTTATATGACGCTACGCGTTATGGCGTGCCCGCGCGATCAGGCTGACCCTAAAACAAAAACGCCACGGCAGGCCGTGGCGTTTGGCAAAACGTGAACTGAAGCTGCGAGCTCAGATTTCCTCATACAACGGCAGGGTCAGGAACTCGGCAAAGTCTTCGCTGGTGCTCATTTGTTCGAAGATTTCTGCGGCGCGGGCATACGGGATGCGGTTATAGGTGGTCTCGCCGTGTTCATTGCGGATGTCATCCAGCACTGGCGCAATCAGGCCGCGCACCATGTCGGCGGTCACTTTGCGGCCGTCGTCCAGCACGCCCTTGGTCGAGCGGATCCACTGCCAGACCTGGCTGCGGCTGATTTCGGCGGTGGCGGCGTCTTCCATCAGGTTGTGGATCGGCACGCAGCCGTTGCCGGCCAGCCAGGAACCCAGGTACTGGATGCCCACGTCGATATTCATGCGCAGGCCGGCTTCGGTGATCGGCTGTTCCGGCTGGAAATTCAGCAGATCGGCCGCCTGGGTGTGTACGTCGTCGCGTTGCTTGCTGATCTGGTTGGGCTTGTCGCCCAGCACCTTCACCCACTCTTCCATGGCCAGGGCCACCAGGCCCGGGTGCGCCACCCAGCCGCCGTCAAAGCCGTCACCGGCATCACGGGTTTTGTCGGCACGCACGGCGGCAAGGGCTTTTTCGTTGGCGACCGGGTCGTTCTTGATCGGGATCAGTGCACTCATGCCGCCAATGGCCGGGGCGTTGCGCTTGTGGCAAGTCTTGACCAGGTTCAGCGCATAAGCGCGCATGAACGGCACGGTCATGGTGATCTGCGCGCGGTTGGCCAGGCAGAAATCCTTGTCGGTCTTGAATTTCTTGATGCAACTGAAGATGTAATCCCAACGGCCCGCGTTCAGGCCGGAGGAGTGCTCGCGCAACTCGTACAGGATTTCGTCCATCTCGAACGCAGCCAGAATGGTTTCGATCAACACCGTGGCGCGGATGGTGCCACGCGGAATGCCGACTTCTTCCTGCGCCAGAATGAAGATGTCATTCCACAAGCGCGCTTCCAGGTGCGATTCCATCTTGGGCAGATAGAAATACGGGCCGGAACCGCGCGCCAGTTGTTCTTTGGCGTTGTGGAACAGGAACAGCGCCAGATCAAAAATGCCGCCAGAGACACGCTGGCCATCGACCGTGACGTGTTTTTCATCCAGATGCCAGCCGCGCGGACGCACGATCAGGGTGGCGATCTTGTCGTTGAGTTTGTATTCCTTGCCCGCTTCGTTACGGAACGACAGCGTGCGGCGCACGGCCTGCTTGAGGTTGATCTGGCCCTGAATCTGGTTGTCCCAGTTGGGCGTGTTGGAGTCCTCAAAGTCCGTCATATAGCTATCCGCGCCGGAGTTGAGCGCGTTGATGATCATCTTGCGCTCGACCGGGCCGGTGATCTCTACCCGGCGGCAGGCCAGATCGGCCGGCAGCGGGGCAATGGTCCAGTCGCCTTCGCGGATAGACTTTGTTTCAGCCAGAAAATCCGGGCGCTTGCCTGTATCCAGATCTTTCTGGCGCAGCACGCGGCGGGACAACAATTCTTGCCGGCGGCCTTCAAAGGCGCGGTGCAGTGTGGCAACCAGCGCCAAGGCTTCAGGCGTGAGGATTTCGGCAAATTCGGGCGAAACGGGCGCGTTGATGACAACGCCTTGCGGCAACTGGCTCATGGTGCGGACCTCAGGTTGGGGTAGCGGATCAATTTTTGACTACAGCCAGTGTAGTGAGTGCTTCATGGATGAAAAAGCGCGGTTTATGCATATCATCTTTTACTTTTAAGTACATAATGGGTGAGGGGTGAGGGGTGAGGGGTGAGGGGTGAGGGGTGAGGGGTGAGGCGGGGGCGCGGGATGTGGAGGTTGGGGGCAAAATGGTATGCAAGCCTCTGACTTGTCATTCCGGCGCAGGCCGGAATCCAGCACGCCCGCCGCAAGTGGGCATATCCCGGCAAACCCTTTTCAGTGTCCTTGGTACCGTCGTCCACGCACCGCGCGCCCCACTGGATTCCTGCCTGCGCAGGAATGACGAAGTTGCAGGATCCCGCGTTAATCATATTCAGAAGACGGCCATCTCCCATGAGTGAACTGAAACAGCTGCAAACCTTCATCGAAGTGGTCAACCATGGCTCGCTCAGTGCCGCCGCACGGGTAGAAGGCGTGGTCCCGGCCGTCATCGGCCGCCGGCTGGACGCGCTGGAAGAACGTCTGGGCGCGCGTTTGCTGGTGCGTACCACCCGCCGCGTCACGCTCACGCAAGAAGGCGCGGCGTTTTATGAAGATGGCCAGCGCATTCTGGCTGAACTGGAAGAAGCCGAGGCGGCGGTGGCCTCCGGCAACAGTCGTGTACGCGGCCATTTGCGGGTGACGGCGCCGGCGGGGTTTGGCCGGCGGCATGTGGCGCCGCATCTGGCCACCTTTCAACGCCTGCATCCAGATTTGCGCGTCACGCTTGATCTGTCTGACCGGCTGGTCGATATGGCGGCAGAGCGCGTTGACTGCGCTATCCGCATCAGCGATATGGCCGATTCCAGCCTGGTGGCAGTGCGCCTTGCCGAGAACCGCCGTGTGGTCGTCGGCGCACCAGCTTACCTGGCGCAGCACGGTATTCCGCAAACGCCAGATGACCTGGAGCGCTACGAGTGCTTGTCGCTCGGCGCCAGCCAGTCGCGCGGCTGGGTGTTCCGGGTGGAGGGTGAACTGGTGAACCGGCGCGTAACCGGTGTACTCGAATGCAATGATGGTGTCGTGCTGCACGAATGGGCGCTCAAGGGCTACGGTCTGGCCTGGCGCTCTTTGTGGGAGGTCAAGGACGACCTCACCGATGGCCGGCTGGTGACAGTGCTCGATGCCTTCTCCGCGCCCGATTACCCGGTCTACGCCATGATGCCGCAGCGCAAATTCATGCCGCTGCGGGTGCGGCATTTTGTCGATCACCTCAAAGCCGTATATAACGAACCGGGCTATTGGAATTAACCAGTGCTGCGATTTTTGTATATGCTATGCCCGCAGCATGGCCATGCCACTGCCCGTTTTTGTACCAGACTTGTTTGAACCGCTAACCAAACCGGATGGAGAACCGCCGTGCCTGCAGCCGCACTGAAAGTATGGGGAAGACGCAATTCGTTGAACGTGCAAAAGGTCATGTGGATTATTGGCGAGCTTGAGCTGGAACACGAGCACATCAATGTGGGCGGCGCATTTGGCGGCCTTGATACGCCAGAGTTTCTGGCGCGCAATCCGCACGGCAAGATCCCGGTGATTGAGCATGATGGCGTGGTGGTGTGGGAATCCCAGGCCATCCTGCGCTATCTGGGCGCCACGTTTGGCGAGGGCTCGTTGTGGTCTGCCGACCCGGCGCAGCGTGCCGTGGCCGATAGCTGGCTGGACTGGTCCCAAACCACCTTGCAACCGGCGTTCATCGACCTGTTCTTTGGTTTTTACCGCACCCCTGAAGCCCAGCGTGATGCCGGGCGGATTGAACGTGCTACCCAGCAGTGTGCCAGGTTGTATGGCCTGCTGGATCAACAACTGGCGCAGCGACCGTATCTGGGTGGCGATACGCTGACCCTGGCCGACTTTGGCGCCGGCACGACCGTGTTCCGCTATCTGACCATGGGGGCTGAGCGGCCGCCGCTGCCCAATGTGGAGCACTGGCTGGAGCGGCTCTCGCAGAGCCCGGCGTATCGGGAGCATGTGATGATGCCATTTGGGGATATGTTCGGGAAATTGCCTTGATGGTGGTGGCGTTCCACCATTGCCTCCATTGCAGTGCCCTGGGTGGAGTTGGGGTGGGAGCGACAACCTGCGGGTTGCTGTTGCTAAACCCTTAACTGCTGCTGTTAGCGCCTGACGGCGCGGTGGTTTACATGTCGGGGGTTGCCCGACAGCAAGGCACTTTCTTTTGGGTCGCCAAAAGAAAGTGCCCAAAGAAAAGGCGACCCCTGCGACGGCGCCCTTCGGGTTCCCTGCGCTTCTCGCAAGGCGCGGCTGGCTACGGGAACTCGCTTCGCTCAGACACCCCTCCGCCGAAACCCCGCGCCTTGCTGCGATGCTCGGCGCAGTCAAGGGGCTCAACGGCAAAGGCAACTGCAACTGCAATTGCAACTGCAACTGCAACCGCGCAAATCAACGGCAACTTCGGAAGCAACCCCAAACCCGCAAACCATCCGCACGCAAGAATGACGGGTTTAGCCCACCACTTCGTCATTCCTGCGCAGGCAGGAATCCAGCCCGCAGCCCAACGGGCTGCTTTCGGCGGATTACTGCCAATGTCTCGCGTTGATCCTGTGGCTCTTGCATACATCGCAGCTGGATTCCGGCCAAGGGGGCCGCCGAGGTCCGGAATGACGAAGTGGTTGGGTTAACCGGCCATTCTTGCAAGTCAACGGCGTAGGGTGGATTCGCGAAGCAATCCACCGCTGCGATGATGGATTGTCGCTCCGCTCCGAATCCACCCTACAAAAACTGCACCTGGATGACCTTGTGTTGGTGTTGGTTTCAGGCTTCAGGTTTTGTCGTTGTCGTGGCTTTTGCCGTTGCTTTGTTTTTGGGGTTTTGTCGTTGCAGTTGCCTTTCCTCCCCCCATTAAAGCCAAGCGCCGAAGGAGGGAGGGAGACCTTAGGCTCCCGAGTGAGAGAGGGCAGCCCGGAGGGCCGCAGGGCTGGGGTCGCCTTTCTTTGCCTACTTTCTTTGGCGAAGCAAAGAAAGTAGGGTGCTCCCGCCACCGCGGGTATCAATGCTTTTGAAAACCCGCGCCGCAGGCGCTAACAACCGCTGTTCACCCGCACAAGCAAACCACCAAATCCAAACCCACACCCCAAACCCCAAAAAAAAGACCACCCGGTCAGGGTGGTCTATCAGAGCGTGAAGACAAGAATTGCAGCTACAGCAAAACAGTCTTGCCACGGCAGCGTGCGGGTGGCGCCGCCGTGCGCAAAGGTGCAATCAAACACCAGCAAAACAACCGGCTTAGTGGAACTGTTCTTCCTCGGTCGACCCCTTCAGCGCGGTCGTGGAGGACTGACCTTGCTGGATGGTCTGCGTCACGGCATCAAAGTAACCGGTACCCACTTCGCGTTGATGCTTCACCGCGGTGAAGCCACGTTCTGCGGCGGTAAACTCGGCCTGTTGCAGTTCCACAAAGGCACTCATACCGGTACGGGCGTAGCCGTGGGCCAGGTTGAACATCCCGTAGTTCAGCGAGTGGAAGCCCGCCAGGGTAATGAACTGGAACTTGTAGCCCATCTTGCCCAGCTCTTGCTGGAACTTGGCAATGGTGGCGTCGTCCAGGTTCTTCTTCCAGTTGAACGACGGCGAGCAGTTGTACGACAGCAGCTTGCCCGGGAATTTGGCGTGGATGGCCTCGGCAAACTTGCGGGCGTATTCCAGATCCGGCTTGCCGGTTTCACACCAGATCAGATCGCAGTACGGCGCGTAGGCCAGACCACGGCTGATGGCTTGCTCCAGACCCGGTTTGGTCCGGTAGAAGCCTTCCGGCGTGCGCTCGCCGGTGCAGAACGGCTTGTCGTTGTCGTCCACATCGCTGGTCAACAGGTCCGCAGCTTCCGCGTCGGTACGGGCCACGAGGATAGTCGGGACACCCATGACGTCGGCAGCCAGACGGGCAGCGACCAGTTTTTCGATGGCTTCGCGCGTCGGAACCAGCACCTTGCCGCCCATGTGGCCGCATTTCTTCACGCTGGCCAGCTGGTCTTCAAAGTGCACGCCAGCGGCGCCGGCTTCGATCATGCCCTTCATCAGTTCGTGAGCGTTCAAGACGCCGCCAAAGCCGGCTTCGGCATCGGCCACGATCGGGGCGAACCAGTCGATGCTGTCGTCGCCTTCGGAGTGAGAGATCTGGTCAGCACGTTGCAGCGTGTTGTTGATGCGACGCACGACTTGCGGTACCGAGTTCGCCGGGTACAGCGACTGGTCCGGATACATTTCGCTGCCCAGGTTGGCGTCTGCCGCCACCTGCCAGCCAGAAAGATAAATGGCTTTCAGGCCCGCTTTCACTTGTTGCATGGCCTGGTTGCCGGTCAGCGCTCCCAGCGCGTTGATATACGGCGTTTCATGGAGCAGCTTCCACAATTTGTTGGCGCCGGTACGGGCCAGCGTGTGCTCGACTTGTAGTGAGCCACGAAGTCTTTCAACATCTGCGGCCGTGTAGGGCCGTGTGACGCCTTTCCAGCGCGGGTTTTCTCGCCAATCCTGTTCAAGCTGAGCAATGCGTTGTTCACGAGTGGTCATGGCGTTCTCCCGCAGTAGTCTTGGCTTTGCAGCCGGGTTCAAAAAGAAGTTGCACCTTGTTTTGCAAAGGTTATTGCGGTGCACCATCAAATGTAGTGAAATTTTTGTGACTACATATTGGGGCTTACCCCAGGGCTTCGGTTTCAAATAAAAAAGAGGCCGCCAAACCCGTCAGCTATCGCGTTTTAGCGCGATCTGGCCGTCTGTCATGTCGTTGCGGCGCAACAATGACAGGCGGCATAAAACGCACAGTGCTTGCCTGATCCTGCCGGGTTTCGGGCAAATGACGGGCATGCAAAATGCCGCAGCGCCGCAGGCCGGCCTGCTGCAGAAACGAATCCTTGTCTTGATTTGCCTGAGAAAAACACTTCTGTATGCAAATACCCTTGAAATGGGTAAGGGCATCCCCATTTCTGCCTGCATCGTTATGGAGGTATGCAATGTCTGGTGAAAACGAAAATCAACCGAACCTGGAAAACGCCGCAGACCTGGAGGTCGGCGCAGGTGAGCAAGCCGCAGCTGATGATGGCCAGCTGGATGTGAATCTGGCCGCTTTGCTGGCTGAACTGGATAAAGCCCGTCAGGACGTGCTGTATGTGCGGGCCGAGGCGGAAAACATCCGTCGCCGTGCTGCTGAAGACAATGAAAAGACCCGCAAATTTGCGGTTGAGAAGTTCGCCCGGGAACTGCTGGCAGTGCGGGACTCGCTGGAAATGGCGCTGGCCGATCAGTCCGCATCGTTCGAGAACCTCAAGACCGGCGTTGATCTGACCAACAAGCAACTGGCTGCTGCTTTTGAAAAGGCTGATCTGAAAGAGATCAACCCGCTGGGCGAGAAGCTGGACCCGAACAAGCACCAGGCGATTTCGATGGCGCCGGCCGATGCCGAGCCCAACACGGTCGTCCAGGTCATGCAAAAGGGCTATGAGTTGTCGGGTCGTGTTATCCGCCCGGCCATGGTCGTGGTTGCAGCACCGAAGTAAGCGCGGATTGACGCGCCTTATCGGAGAAATAGCGAATCGCTATCGTTTCTCTTGAAAAGGTCGGTGACATCCCCACTTTTGCATCAAGGTTATTGAACTGAACGCCGGCGCCAACAAGGCGGCGGCAGGCACAAAGCATTGAAAGGACAAAATTAAATGGCAAAAATCATTGGTATTGACTTGGGCACCACCAACTCGTGTGTGGCCGTGATCGAAAACGGTCAACCGAAAGTGATCGAAAACTCTGAAGGCGCACGTACTACGCCCTCCATCATTGCCTACCAGGAAGACGGCGAGACCCTCGTTGGCGCGCCGGCCAAGCGTCAGGCCGTGACCAACCCGAAGAACACCCTGTACGCAGTGAAGCGCCTGATTGGCCGCAAGTTCACTGAAAAAGAAGTGCAGAAAGACATCGACCTGATGCCGTATGCCATCGTCAAGGCTGACAATGGCGATGCATGGGTTGAAGTGCGCGGCAGCAAGATGGCCCCGCCGCAAATCTCTGCCGATGTGCTGCGCAAGATGAAGAAGACCGCCGAAGACTATCTGGGCGAAGAAGTGACCGAAGCCGTGATTACCGTACCGGCCTACTTCAACGACAGCCAGCGTCAGGCCACCAAGGACGCCGGCCGCATCGCCGGTCTGGAAGTCAAGCGCATCATCAACGAGCCGACCGCTGCCGCACTGGCCTTTGGTCTGGACAAGAACGAAAAGGGTGATCGCAAGATCGCCGTGTATGACCTGGGTGGCGGTACGTTTGATATCTCCATCATCGAAATTGCCGATGTGGATGGCGACAAGCAGTTTGAAGTGCTGGCCACCAACGGTGACACCTTCCTGGGTGGTGAAGACTTCGACCAACGCCTGATCGACTACATCATTGGCGAATTCCAGAAAGACACCGGCATCAACCTGAAGAACGACGTGATGGCCCTGCAGCGCCTGAAAGAAGCTGCTGAAAAGGCCAAGATCGAACTCTCCAGCACGGCGCAGACTGAAATCAACCTGCCGTACGTGACCATGGATGCAACCGGTCCGAAGCACTTGACGCTGAAAATCACCCGCGCCAAGTTCGAAAGCCTGGTCGATGAACTGATCGACCGCTCCATCGAACCGTGCCGCATTGCGCTGAAAGACGCTGGCCTGAAGATCACCGACATCGACGACGTGATCCTGGTGGGTGGTCAGACCCGTATGCCGAAGGTGCTGGACAAGGTCAAAGAGTTCTTTGGCAAGGACCCGCGCCGTGACGTGAACCCGGACGAAGCCGTGGCCGTAGGCGCCGCCATTCAGGGCGCCGTGCTGTCGGGCGACCGCAAGGACGTGCTGCTGCTGGACGTGACCCCGCTGTCGCTGGGTATCGAAACCCTGGGTAGCGTGATGACCAAGCTGATCCAGAAGAACACCACGATCCCGACCAAGGCATCGCAAGTGTTCTCGACGGCCGACGACAACCAGAGCGCCGTGACCATCCACGTGCTGCAAGGCGAACGTGAAATGGCCGCCGCCAACAAGAGCCTGGGCCAGTTCAACCTGGAAGGGATTCCGGCTGCACCGCGTGGCACGCCGCAAATTGAAGTGATTTTTGATATCGACGCCAACGGCATTCTGCACGTGTCCGCCAAGGACAAGGCCACCGGCAAGGAAAACAAGATCACCATCAAGGCGAACTCTGGTCTGTCGGAAGAAGAAATCCAGCAAATGGTGAAGGACGCCGAGGCCCACGCCGAGGAAGACAAGAAGGCCCGCGAAATGGTTGACGCCAAGAACGGCGCCGACAGCCTGATCCATCAGGTGAAGAAGTCGCTGGTCGAGTTTGGTGACAAGGTGTCGGCCGAAGAAAAGACCGCCATTGAAGCCGCGATCACGGCACTGGAAGAAGCCGCCAAGGGTGACGACAAGGCCCTGATCGACGAGAAATCCAACGCGCTGATGCAAGCCAGCCACAAACTGGCCGAGCAAATGTACGCCGCACAAGGTGGTGACGCCGGTGCCGCAGGCGCCGCGGGTGCGCAGCAACAAGGCGCAGCCGGCAAGGATGACGGCAATGTCGTTGACGCCGAGTACACCGAAGTCAAAGACAACAAGTAAGCGTGTGAGGCGCGAGGAGTGAGGGGTGAGGCGTAAACATCACGATTTGCTGGCATGGCAAGCTGCCATGACGCTGGTCGAGACGGTTTACGACTTTACTGCCGCACTACCTCGCGACGAAGCATTCAACTTGACGAGCCAGATGCGTCGCGCGGTAGTCTCGGTTCCGAGTAATATCGCAGAAGGCGCTGCCCGGATGACTGCAAAGGAGTTCGGGCATTTTCTTTGTATAGCGCGCGGATCGCTCAGCGAACTCGAGACGCAATACATGCTGGTTTGCCGGTTGAAAATGGCCGATCCGTCAAAACAACTTGAGGAAGGTATGCATGAAGTGTTTGGCTTGCTGGGCGGGTTGTTGCGCAAACTGAATGCGCAACTGGTTTAGCCCCTCTCACCTCTCACCTCACACCTCACACACACATGTCAAAAAAAGATTTTTACGAAGTATTGGGCGTCAACCGCGATGCTTCGGACGATGACATCAAAAAGGCGTATCGCAAACTCGCGATGAAGTACCATCCGGACCGCAATCCGGATAGCAAGGAAGCCGAAGAGAAGTTCAAGGAAGGCAAAGAGGCGTATGAAATCCTCTCGGACAGCCAGAAGCGCGCTGCGTATGACCAGTACGGCCACGCCGGGGTAGACCCGCAGGCCGGCATGGGCGGTGGCGGCTTTGGTGGCGGCGGCTTTGCCGATGCGTTCTCTGACATCTTTGGCGACATCTTCGGTGGTGGCCAGGGTGGTGGTCGCGGCGGGCGCAGCAATGTGTATCGCGGGTCTGACCTGCGCTACAACATGGAAATCACGCTGGAAGAAGCCGCACGCGGCGTCGAGCGCCAGATCAAGATTCCGGCGCATGAAGAATGCGACCTTTGCCACGGCTCCGGTGCCAAGCCGGGCACGGAGGCCAAGACCTGCCATACGTGTAACGGTCAAGGCCAGGTGCGCGTGTCGCAAGGGTTCTTCTCGATCCAGCAAACCTGCCCGACGTGTCATGGCAGCGGCAAATACATTCCGGACCCATGCCGCAATTGTCATGGTACCGGCCGTGTGCAGACCACCAAGACCCTCGCGGTGAAGATTCCGGGTGGCGTGGACGAGGGCGATCGTATTCGTCTGTCTGGCGAAGGCGAGCCAGGCGTGAACGGCGGTCCGCACGGCGACTTGTATGTGGTCATCCACATCAAAGCGCACAGCGTATTTGAGCGTGAAGGCAACGATCTGCATTGCGAAATGCCGATCAGCATTACCGCCGCTGCGCTGGGTGGCGAGATCGAGATCCCCACGCTGGACGGCAAAGCGCGGATTTCCATCCCGGCCGGTACGCAATCGGGCCAGGTGTTCCGTCTGCGCGGCAAGGGCATCAAGGGCGTACGCAGTGCCGTCACGGGTGACCTGATGTGCCACGTGATGCTGGAAACCCCGGTGAACCTGACTTCGCGCCAGAAAGAACTGCTGCGCGAGTTTGAACAGATCAGCCAGGACGAACCCGCCAAGCACAACCCGCGTGCCAAGTCCTTTATGGACAAGGTCAAAGACTTCTTCGGCGGCTGAATGCGTTGATGAGTTCGGCCGCGTTCGCGGCAGCAATAAAAAACCCGCCGGTGTGGCGGGTTTTTTTATGTCCGTTGCCGGGCCGGTATTGTTAGCCGGCAAAGTAAAACGCCGGATCAATCGGCACGATCTCCACCCGCAATTGACACTGCACCTCATCGAACTTGCTGCGAAACGTCTCCTGCAACACCGCCACAATCGCCTTGCCCAAGCGCTGCTTGAGTTCTGCGCTGCGGGTAGTCATGGTCGCCACGGTGACGTGTACAAAGGATTTCTCCGGGGCCTCGTTCAGCCCGACCTGAAAGGTATCAATCCGGAACGCACGGCCTTTCACGTCTGCCATGGCAAATTCGCCCGTATCGGCAAAAGCCTGATGCACCCGGCCGAGCAGGGCGGCAGGGTCGAAATCATGGGCGAGATTGGCGGTGTATTGCAGGGTGACGTTGGGCATGGTGACCTCCAGAAGTGGACTGCCACTGTAACTGGCGTTCAGGCAACAAAAAACCCCGCATCAGCGGGGTTTTTCTTTTCATGCATTTGCGGCAAAGGTTTACTCGCCCACCACCACAGTCCGGCTCTTGCGGTTGGTGCTGCTGAACGTCGCCAGTTTCACATCACCAGAAGCACTGATCGGGCCTTCGTACACAGCGCTGAAGGCGTTCGGTTCGCTGCCGTCTACGGTGTAGCGGACGGTCAGGCCCGGGGCGCTGGTGTTGGCGATGATCTTGCCGCCCTCAACCACGGCACCCGGCAGCGGGATGCGGTAGCCGTAGCCGCCCAGGAAACCGTCCAGACGCGCCAGTTCACGCTGGCCAAGGCGATTGGCAAACTGGTTCCAGTCGGTCGCCATTTTCTGGTTGCGCTGGGTGGCGTCGGCGATGAAGGTCCAGCCCGGATCAACCGCCCAGGCGCGCTCGGCCAGGGCCAGCAGGCGCGGTGCGGCCAGGTATTCCACGCGGCCGGCGTTGCGGGCGTTTTCGCCCCACAACTGGCCCTGGATGCCCAGGACGTTCTGGGTGCCGGTTTCGGTCAGGCGGGCCATCTTGTCCAGCGCTTCGCGGTCAAGCGGGTGGCCGAACAGGTTGACCGTGGCGGTGGTGTAGATATCCAGCGGGCAGAACCAGAACGGTTTGCGCGTCTCGATAAAGCCGCCCCAGTAGTAACCCGGTTCTTGCGGGTCTTTGGCGTAGGCAAGGTCAAAGTACAGATCGGTCACGTTAGACAACACCACCTTGTAACCGGCGTTGGCCAGTTGGTAGGCGATATCTTCCTGGCCCCAGCCCCACACGTTGTTCCAGATGTACGGGCGGAAGTTGGCATCCTTGAAGCGCGGGTTCGGCGCCGGCTTGTGGCTGCCGTCGGCCTGTTGTTCGCGGATCAGGGCGATTTCTTCCCAGCCGGCAAATTCCAGCTTGTGGCGGGTCAGGATTTCGCGGAAACGGGTCAGGAAGTAATCCTGCAGTTCCTGAATGGTCTTCATGCCCTTGTCGGTCATGAATTTCTGGCACACCGGGGAGCCTTCCCACGCGCCGTGCGGTACTTCATCGCCACCGGTATGCAGTGCCAGGAATGGTGCGCCGGCTTCGACGAACATGGCTTCGATGTCCGACACCACGGTTTCGATAAAGCGGTAGCTCGATTCCATGGCAATGCAGATCACGTTGTCGTGCCACAACTGCACGGACTCGTACTTCGATTGATCGGCAAAGTCGGTCAGCAGATATTCTTCGGCTTCGCGCTGCAGGCCCTGGGCCTTCAGGCGGTTGTAACGCACGTTCATGGCCTTGATGGCGGCGCGCGCGTGGCCGGGCACGTCCACTTCGGGGATGACCTCGATATGGCGGGCGGTGGCAAAGCGCAGAATCTCGATGAACTCTTCGCGGGTATAAAAACCCGTACCGTGAGAGCCTTCGACCTGGGCGCCAGAACCAAAGCACGGCACCAGGTTATCGGTTTCATCCGGCGTGAAGCCGCGTCTGGAGCCGATTTCGGTCAGTTCCGGCAGTGACGGGATCTCGACGCGCCAGCCTTCGTCATCGGTGATGTGGAAGTGGAACTTGTTCAGCTTGTACAGCGCCATCAGATCCAGCAGGCGCAGGATGGTCTCTTTGCTGGAGAAATTGCGGCCCACGTCGATATGCATGCCGCGATAGGCAAAGCGCGGGGCGTCGGCCACCTTGATTGCCGGCACGGCCAGCGTGGCTTGCGGGTTCACCCAGGCGGATACCGGCAGCAACTGGCGCAGGCTCTGGATGCCGTTGAATACGGCGTGTGCCGTGGCGCCGGTGATGGTAATGCCGTGGCTGTCGACATTCAGTTCGTACGCTTCAGCCAGGTTGCCGGTGACTTGCGGCGCGGCCACTTTGGCCAGTTTGAGCACAATGCCGCTGCCTTGCGCGGCCAGCGTCGGGCGCACGCCCAGATCAGCCAGGCTTTGCTGCAGGAAAGCCGCTTCATTGGCCAGTTCGGCCGGGTGCACGATCACGGTGGCGGCGTCGATCACGAACTCGCCATGGCCGTGCAGCAACGATTGCGGCGTCGGGGTAATCAGGCCCACTTCAGCGGCCGGCAGCAGCGACAGGTCTTTGTTGTCGGCAAAGCGGCTTTCAGCGGTGACCGGGGCCACCTTGTCGTTGGCATTGCGGTTGCGCTGTTCCAGGCGGGTGAACGGTACGATTTCCGGATCGCCAATGGCTTCGGCGCGGGCGGCCGGCGTGCCATCGTCATACACTACATAGAAACCCAGCGGTGCGTCGGTTTCCTGGATAACCCAGAACATGCCCTTGTAACCAATGGTGCGCGATTCGCCCGGGGCCAGCGTGCCGAAGTCGGCCTTGGGGACGAGCTTGAACAGGTCGCCATTGACCTGGCTGATGGCGACGCCACCCGTCACCGATTCACCGTAGATCTTGCGGCACGTATTGAAATACAGCGCCCAGTCGTTGCCGGAGAGCGGTTTGTCCGAGTGGTTGGTAAGGACGAGTTCGGCCAGGAAATTGTCGCCCTCGTGAGCGTTGGAGAGGCATTCCCACTTGAGTTTGAGCTGGGAACCACTGGGTCGGGTCATGTTTCGTCTCCTCGACGGTTTCGAAGTGAGCTTCTTGCCGTTCGTCCTGGCCGCATGGGCTCAGGTTCCGTAGCGGGCCAGAGCAATCGTTATTGGTTTGGGCATTACGCTGTCCTGGCGCGGGTAAAGGCGCTGGATCGCGGTGGTCGAGCATAGGCTTTTGGCCGACGCACGGCGCACGACCGGGCAATATCGGCAAATTGCGACGGGTCGATGTGCTGTAGGTAGTATGCCTTACCCTTATGGGGGCGGCATGTTTCAGGCGGCGCTGATTGGCAATGACGCCACAATCCTGGAAGCGGGCCCTGAACCTGCAAGGTCTGGCAGATTGCCGGGGCGGCGGGAAGGGTAATTTTTCGGTATCATTACGCCTCTGTTTACTCTGGCAAATCCGGATCAGACCCACATGGCAGAAGTTCTCAAATTGCGCGGCGGTGCTGCGCTCTCCGCGTTCCGTGTCGAAAAACTGCAGGCTGCACTGACCAGCCAAGGTATCAAGGCGGATATCCAGGCCGAATTCTGGCATTTCGCTGAAACCAGCACCGCACTGACTGAGGCAGAGCAAACCACGCTGGGACGCGTGCTGCATTACGGTGATCCGGCCCCGGCCGAAGCGGGCAAGGGCTCGCTGCTGCTGGTGTTGCCACGCCTTGGGACGATCTCCCCGTGGTCTTCCAAAGCCACCGACATCCTGCAGCACACCGGTCTGGACAAAATCAGCCGTATCGAGCGCGGTATTGCGGTGTACGCCAGCAAGAACGGCCAGCCGCTCTCTACCGCTGAAAAGAGCCTGCTGCTGCCGCTGATCCACGATCGCATGACCGAACAGGTCTTTGAGACGCTGGATGCCGGCAATGAACTTTTCCGCCACCTGGACGCCAAGCCGTTCCAGAGCGTGGATATCCTCAAGGGCGGGCGTGAGGCCCTGGACAAAGCCAACCTGGAATTCGGCTTTGCCCTGTCGCCTGATGAGATCGACTATCTGGTCGAGAGCTACAAAAAGCTCAATCGCAACCCCAGCGATGCCGAGCTGACCATGTTTGCGCAGGCCAATTCCGAGCACTGCCGCCACAAGATTTTCAATGCCGACTTCATCATTGATGGCGAGAAGCAATCGCACTCGCTGTTCGGCATGATCCGCGAAACGCACAAAGCCCACCCGCAAGGCACGGTGGTGGCGTACAACGACAACTCGTCCGTAATTGAAGGCGCCGACATTGGCCGCTTCTTCCCGCAGCCGGACAGCGCCGAGTACGGTTACAACGATCAGACCACCCACATCCTGATGAAGGTGGAAACACACAATCACCCGACCGCGATCTCGCCGTTCCCGGGCGCGGCAACCGGCTCTGGCGGTGAAATCCGTGACGAAGGCGCCACCGGCCGTGGCTCCAAGCCCAAGGCGGGTTTGTCTGGCTTTACGGTATCCAACCTGAATATTCCGGGCGCGTTGCAAGCCTGGGAAACCGAGCAATACGGCAAGCCGGATCGCATTGCTTCGCCGCTGCAGATCATGATCGAAGGCCCGATTGGCGCCGCCGCATTCAACAACGAATTCGGTCGCCCCAACCTGGCCGGTTATTTCCGTACCTTTGAAGAAACCTGGCATGGCGAGCGCCGTGGCTACCACAAGCCCATCATGCTGGCCGGTGGCCTGGGCAATATCTCCGCCGCGCACATTGGCAAGAACGACATCCCGGACGGCTCGCTGCTGATCCAGCTGGGTGGCCCTGGCATGCTGATCGGCATGGGCGGCGGTGCAGCCAGCTCGATGGCGACCGGTGCCAATGCCGCTGACCTTGATTTTGATTCGGTACAGCGTGGCAACCCGGAAATCCAGCGCCGTGCGCAGGAAGTCATCGACCGTTGCTGGCAGCTGGGCGATCACAACCCGATCCTGTCGATTCACGACGTCGGCGCGGGCGGTATCTCCAATGCTTTCCCGGAACTGGTTGACGGTTCGGATCGCGGCGCGGTGTTTGAACTGCGCAAAGTGCCGGTCGAAGAATCCGGCATGGCGCCGCGTGAAATCTGGTCCAACGAATCGCAAGAACGTTATGTGCTGGCGATTCCGGCAGACCGTCTGCTGGCATTTGAAGCCATCTGTGAACGTGAGCGTTGCCCGTTTGCCGTGGTGGGCCGTGCAACGGCAGAAAAGCGCCTGGTGGTGGCCGACGAGCATTACGGCAACAACCCGGTCGACATGCCGATGGACGTGCTGCTGGGCAAGCCGCCCAAGATGACGCGTGATGTGACGCGCGTGCCGGTGAAGGGCGAGGTGTTTGATTCGTCCACGCTGGAACTGAAAGACGCCATCTACCGCGTGCTGCGTTTGCCGACCGTGGCCAACAAGTCGTTCCTGATCACCATTGGTGACCGCTCCGTGGGCGGTATGACCGCGCGTGACCAGATGGTCGGCCCGTGGCAAACCCCGGTGGCTGACGTTGCCGTCACCGCCATGGGTTACAACACCGTGCTGGGCGAAGCCATGAGCATGGGCGAGCGCACGCCGCTGGCGCTGCTCAACGCCCCGGCATCTGGCCGCATGGCCGTGGGCGAGGCGCTGACCAACCTGGCCGCAGCGCAAATTGCCGACCTGGGCGATGTGAAGCTCTCTGCCAACTGGATGGCCGCGGCTGGCCATGCTGGCGAAGACGCCAACCTGTATGACACCGTCAAGGCTGTCGGCATGGATCTGTGCCGCGATCTGGGCGTGAGTATTCCGGTCGGTAAAGACTCGCTGTCGATGAAGACCGTATGGCAAGAGCGCGATGAGAAGAAGGAAGTGATCGCGCCGTTGTCGCTGATCATCTCTGCCTTCGCGCCGGTTACCGACGTGAAGAAAACCCTCACGCCGCAACTGCAAACCGAACTGGAAAGCGACCTGATCCTGATCGACCTGGGCGATGGCAAGTGCCGCCTGGGTGGTTCTGCGCTGGCGCAGGTCTACAACCAGATTGGTCAGTGGGCGCCGGACGTGGTCAGCACGGAACGCCTGAAAGCGTTCTTTGATACGGTGCAAAAGCTCAATCGCGAAGGCCGCATCCTGTCGTATCACGACCGTTCCGACGGTGGTCTGATCACCGCTGTGGCCGAAATGATGTTCGCCAGCCACGTTGGCGTGACGCTGGAAATCGACGAATTGTGTATCGAGCGTCGTCGCCGTGGTCGTGAAGAAGACGAGCAGACCTCCGCCGAGGGCATCGCCCGCGAAGAAAACGGCCGTGTCATGGGCGTGCTCTTCAACGAAGAACTGGGCGCCGTGCTGCAAGTGAAGCGCAGCGACACCTCGGCCGTGATTGCCGAATTCAGCAACGCCGGCATCCGTAGCGAACTGCATGTGATCGGTACGCTGAACCATGATGATCGCCTGAAGATCAAGAAGCGCAATCGTCTGGTGCTGGATGAAACCCGCGTCGAACTGCAAAAAGCCTGGTCGGAAACCAGCTACCAGATCCAGCGCCTGCGCGATAACCCTGCCAGCGCCGATGCCGAATTCGCCCGTATTGGCGACAAGCATGACAAGGGTCTCTTTGCCAAACTGGGCTTTGAGCCGGCGCAAGACATTGCTGCCCCGTTCATTGCCACCGGCGCCCGCCCGGCCGTTGCCGTGCTGCGTGAGCAAGGTGTGAACGGCCATGTTGAAATGGCTGCCGCGTTTGACCGTGCCGGCTTCAAGGCGGTTGACGTCCACATGAGCGATATCATCAGCGGCCGTATCTCGCTGGCTGATTTCAAGGGTATCGCCGCATGTGGTGGCTTCTCTTATGGCGACGTGCTGGGCGCCGGCGAAGGCTGGGCCAAGAGCATTCTGTTCAACGCCCGCGCCCGCGAGCAGTTTGAAGCGTTCTTCCAGCGTGCCGACACCTTTGGTCTTGGCGTGTGTAACGGCTGCCAGATGATGGCCAACTTGTCCGGCATTATCCCGGGCGCAGAAGCCTGGCCGAAGTTCACCCGTAACCGCTCTGAGCAATTTGAAGCCCGCGTGGTGATGGCTGAACTGCCGCAATCGCCGTCGCTGTTCTTTGCCGGCATGACTGGCTCGCAAATGCCGGTGGTGGTCTCGCACGGCGAAGGCTTTGCCAACTACAGCCAGCAAGGCGATATCGGCAAGACCATCGTTGCCATGCGTTATGTCGACAGCCACGGCAAGCCGACCGAAACCTACCCGCTGAACCCGAACGGCAGCCCGCAAGGCATTGCCGGCGTTACCACCGCCGACGGCCGCTTCAGCATCATGATGCCGCACCCGGAGCGTACTTTCCGTACGCTGCAGATGTCGTGGCATCCGGCGGGGTGGGGTGAGGATAGTCCGTGGATGCGGATGTTCCGCAACGCCCGCGTCTGGCTTGGCTAACACCCGGAAAAGCCCCGCTGGACTGCGTTACGCGAGCTTGTCGTACCAACGTGTACTGCCAGCGCTCGCGTGCCTTGCCAGCGGGGCTTTTGCGGGCGCCGAGATGTCAGTGGTATGCGGAACCCAAGAAAAAAAGCGTGCTTCGGCGCGCTTTTTTGTTTTTGGATGGTGAAGAACAGAAGGGCCAAAGCCTCTACCCCTCGTCATTCCTGCGGAGGCAGGAATCCAGCCGGCCGCCAGCCGCGGCCTTGCCGATGAGCAACAAGGCGGATTCGCCCGGCAATCCACAGCCCCGCCACAACCCCCTGTCGCAATCGCCCCACTTTGCTGCGCCGCGTCTTGAACTGCCGCGTCACCCCGGGTATCCAACAGCCATGACAAAACCATAAGGCAAGGCCATGGCTGAGCGCTTTCGTTCCTTCTCTGCGTTTTATCCGTTTTACCTGAGTGAACACCGCAATGTGATTTGCCGGCGGCTGCATTTTGTCGGCTCGCTGGGGGTGCTGGCTTGTCTGGCCATGCTGCTTGCCGGACACGGCTGGGTCTGGCTGCTGGCGGGGTTGCTGTGTGGTTACGGCTTTGCCTGGGTCGGGCATTTTTTCTTTGAACACAATCGCCCGGCCACGTTTCAGTATCCGTTGTACAGCCTGGCGGGTGACTGGGTCATGTTCAGCGATATCTGCCGCGGGCGTATCCGTTTGTAGCCCGCTGCCTCAGGATGTCTGGCGCTGCCGGGCACGCTGGCGTGCTTGCAGGCCGGCCGCCAGGGTCAGCAGGTCTGCCATGCGCTTGTTGTCACTGGTCTGCGCCAGCGAGAGCGGCGTTTCGCCGTCCATATGGCGGGCCGTGGCATCGGCGCCGTAGTCCAGCAAGGCGACAGCGGTAGACAGGTGATTGTTGGCGACGGCCTTGTGCAGGGCGGTCCAGCCTTCGTTGGTGGCTACGTTGGGGTCAGCGCCGACCGCAATCAGTTTGCGCACAATATGTTCAAGACCCTGGCTGGCGGCTTGCAACAACGGGCTGAATCCTTGCAGGCTCAACTGGTTGACGTTGACGCTGCGATCCAGCAACAACTGGATGATGTCTTCGTGCCCGGTAAGCGCGGCCCAGTGTAGTGCGGTGTATCCGTCCCGGTCGGTGGCGTGCACATTGGCGCCGTGCTGCAGCAGCACCAGCGCCATCTCGGTACGGCCTTCAAAGGCGGCGCGGATCAAGGGCGTCCACTGGCCTTCCACTTCAAGCTGGTCTACCGGCAGGCCGGCGCTCAGGAACAGCAACACGGCGTTGATATTGCCCAGCGACACCGCGCGCTGGAAACCTTCGGCAGACGCATCAAAACCCAACTCGCGCAGCTGGCTTTCGACCGATTCGCGAACGTGTTCCCAGATGTCTTCGTGCTCTTCCTGCAGGCCCAGAATCTGGTCATGCGCCAGTGCCACCGACATCAGTTCCGCGCCGATCTCCGGCGGAAAACCTTGCCGGTCGTAGCGGTCCATAATCAGCAGTTCGTCGAAATAATCATGCAGGTTGGGCGTGCCCCACAGCTCCATGATCCGGGTGACAATGCGCGGAAAGCGCGCAGCCAGTTGTTCCGGGTAACGGTGTTCCAGCTTGTAGGCAGCCAGTTTTTCACGTAGCGGATCGGTCATGTCGGGCGAGCAGTGGGTGTGGTGATGAGCGGCGCAGCCGGGTTGGGCGTGCTGTTACAGGTATAGCGCTAACCTAGCACTTTTATGACAATCTGTATGCGGTAGTCGTTCGTTTCTTGCTGGACAAGTCACGGCACTATCGCTAGAATGCCGCCTCTTGCTGCCCGTACGGGTTGCAAATGCCGACATGGTGGAATTGGTAGACACGCTATCTTGAGGGGGTAGTGACTGCGGTCGTGAGAGTTCGAGTCTCTCTGTCGGCACCAAAGAATACCTCAACAAAAAGCCCGGAGCAGATGCTTCGGGCTTTTTGTTTTTCTGCGTGGCCCATGCCAGGCCCGCTTAGCCGGCGTACAGCACAAACACGGTCGGGCGCTTGTGCAGGTCTGGCGCGCCGTGTTTTTTCCACTGGCCGATCTCGCGGGTGACGATCAGCTCATCCGGTGTGGTGATATCGCGCGCCACGGTCAGCAAGGTTTGCGGGCGGCAGCTTGCCAGCAGGGCGTCAAACAGGGCGCCATTGCGGTAGGGCGTTTCAATGAACAACTCCGCCTGTTTGAGTTTGGCCGAATCCTGTTCCAGTTTGCGGATGGCATCAATGCGTGCCGCGCCATCCGCCGGCAGGTAGCCGTTGAAGCGGAACTTCTGTCCGTTGGCGCCACTGGCCATCAGGGCCAGCAAAATGGACGACGGCCCCACCAGCGGCGCGACCTTGATGCCGCGCGCGTGGGCCAGGCGAATCAGATTGGCGCCTGGATCGGCCACGCCGGGGCAGCCGGCCTCTGACATCAGGCCCACGTCTTGACCGGCCAGCAGCGGCGCCAGCAAGGCGGCCAGTTCTTTGTCCTGCGTATGCTCGTTCAATTCCTGCATCCACAAGCTGCGCAGTTCATGCGGCGTGCCAAAGGCCTTGAGCATGTGGCGGGCGGTTTTGGGGGCCTCGACAATAAAGTGCGTCAGTCGGCGTGCAATGCTGATGACATCTGCGGGGAGAACACTATCGAGCGTGTCCTCGCCCAGCGGCACGGGCAACAGATATAAAGTACCGGTCGTCACAGAACCTCCACGCCGTGTTGTTGCAACAGATTGCACAGTGCAATCAGCGGTAGCCCGATCAATGCGGTGGGGTCGGTGGATTCCACTGCGGCGATCATGGCGATGCCCAGGCTTTCCACCTTGGCGCTGCCGGCGCAGTCGTACGGCTGTTCGCGGCGCAGGTAATGTTCGATCTGGGCATCAGAATAATTGCGCATGCTCACCCGGGTGATATCGGTGGCGCTGCTGGTCTGGCCGCTGGCGGCATCAAACAGGGCTACGGCAGTGTGAAATTCCACCGTCCGGCCGCGCATGTGTGTCAGTTGTGCCACGGCGCGCTCATGCGTGCCGGGTTTGCCCAGTTGCTGGCCATCAAGCAGGGCCACCTGATCAGAACCGATCAGCAGGGCGTCGGGAAAAGCGCCTTTGAGCGCGCGGGCCTTGGCAATGGCAAGGCGCAAGCTGGTTTGCGCGGCGGTTTCATCGGCCAGCGGTGTTTCGTCAACCATGGGCGAGGCCGTCTCAAACGGCAAACCCAGTCGCGACAAGAGTTCGCGCCGATAAACGGATGTAGAGGCCAGTACCAGCGGTCTGGTTGGAAGGGCTTGTTTTTGCATGGGAAATTCTTGTGCTTTGGCTGAAAAAGCCTTTGACAGAAGGGCGTGGCGGATTATATCATGCGCGGTTTCTTAGCTCCGGCGGCCTTGGCCATGAATGTGATCGACAGCGCGGCGTTTGCGCGAGAGCAACGGGAATTGTCCGGTACCATTGCGGTATCGTCACTCACTCGTTTGCACGATCAACTGGCCGATCAGTCTGGCTCGGTGGAGTGGGAATTGCAGGGTGGCGTCGACAAGATCGAACGTCCCTGGCTTGATCTGGCGGTCAAAGGTCAGCTGCGGCTTGTATGCCAGCGCTGCCTCAAGCCGATGGACTGGCCTTTTGCCATGCAGACGCTGCTGACGCAGTTCTCTGATGAGGCAAAGCTCGACGAAGCCGAAGAGCAGGACGAAGAACTTGAAGGCATGCTCATCGACCCCGCGCTGGATGTCGAAGCGCTGGTCGAAGAAGAAGTTATCCTCGCTGTGCCGTTTGCGCCCGTGCATGATCAATGCGGTGGCACTGAAGGCGCAACAGAGGCAGGCAAGAAACCGAATCCGTTTGCTGTCCTGGCTGGTCTGAAAACCAGGAAAGCGGAATAAGGCGGACGAGACCGTAAAGCCGGATGTGCTTATAGCGTCGTCCGTCGAGTTATCAAATACATAAACTGGTTTTCAAGGAGTACCCAAATGGCTGTTCAACAGAATAAAAAGTCCCCGTCCAAGCGCGGCATGCATCGCGCCCACGACTTCCTGACCGCTCCGGCCCTGGCTGTTGAAGCCACGACCGGTGAGACTCACCTGCGCCACCACATCAGCCCGAACGGTTTCTACAAGGGCCGTCGTGTGATCAAGGCCAAGGGCGAATAATTCGCTTCGGGTGAAAACCCTTTATAACCATATGGTTATGTTAGCGGCGCAAGCGGGAGTACCTGCTTGCGCCGTTCGCCATTCTGGCCAAGCGATTCGCAAAGCAGACCAAAGCTAATGGATATTACTGTTGCTGTTGACGCGATGGGCGGTGACCATGGCACCCATGTCACCGTACCTGCCGCGCTGCGCTTTCTGGACGACCACCCCGATGTGAACATCGTGCTGGTCGGGATGCCTGACGCCATTGAGGCTGAACTCAAGGCCCGCCGACGCACGCTCGGCCCGCGCCTGAGGGTGCAGCCCGCCAGCGAAGTGGTCACCATGGATGAGGCGCCGCAATCGGCCCTCAAGAACAAGAAAGACTCGTCCATGCGGGTGGCCATCAATCTGGTGAAAACCGGCGGGGCCAATGCCTGTGTTTCGGCGGGCAATACCGGCGCCCTGATGGCGACTGCACGTTTCGTGCTCAAGACCATCAAGGGGATTGATCGCCCGGCCATTGCCAAAATGCTGCCGACGCGCAAGAACACCTATTCGTGCGTGCTGGACCTGGGCGCCAACGTCGATTGCACCCCGCAGCATCTGGTGCAGTTTGCGATCATGGGCGCCATGCTGGTTTCGGCCACGCGCCAGCAAGCCCGTCCGAGTGTCGGCTTGCTCAATATCGGCGAAGAAGAAATCAAGGGTAACGAGGTGGTCAAAGAGGCCGCTGAACTCTTGCGCCGGTCCAACCTCAATTTCCATGGCAACGTGGAAGGTGACGACATCTACGCCGGTACGGTAGATGTGATTGTCGCTGACGGCTTTACCGGCAACGTCGCGCTCAAGACCTCTGAAGGTCTGGCCAAGATGATTGCCGAACAACTGCGGGAAGAATTCCTGCGTAACTGGTGGTCGCGTCTGCTGGCTGGTCTGGCATGGCCGGTATTGTCCCGGTTCAAGAAACGCGTTGATCCACGTCGGTACAATGGCGCATCTTTGCTCGGCCTCAATGGTATTGTGGTAAAAAGCCATGGCGGAGCGGATCGCATGGCGTTTTACTGGGCACTTTCACAAGCTGTGGATGAAGCCCGCGCCGGTGTGACCCAGCGCATTGCAGAGCAGGTGCAGCAAGAGCTTGAATTGCTCGCCGCCCAGCCTGCTGCTGACGCAGTCTCCCCCGATACGCCTTTAGCCTGAGCGGGCGCCACGCCCGTTCAGACCCTGCCAGGAGAACAAATCCATGTATTCGCGCATTGCCGGCACCGGTTCTTACCTGCCGGCCAAAACGCTGACCAATCAAGATCTGGCGCAGAAAGTTGAAACCAGCGACGAGTGGATCGTATCGCGGACCGGTATCCGCGAACGCCGCATTGCCGCTGCTGATGAAACCACGTCTGATCTGGCCTTCAAGGCCGTCGAACAGGCGCTGGCTGCTGCCGGTAAAACGGTTGAAGACATTGATCTCTTGATCGTCGCGACGACCACGCCGGACAGCGTATTCCCGTCGACCGCATGTATTTTGCAAGACAAACTGGGTGTGCACGGCTTCCCGGCGTTTGACGTCCAGGCCGTTTGTTCCGGCTTTATCTACGCGCTCTCTACAGCTGACAAGTTTGTGCAGACCGGCGCAGCGAAATGCGCCGTGGTCGTGGGGGCAGAGAAGCTCTCCAATATCGTCGACTGGAATGACCGTGGTACCTGCATCCTGTTTGGTGACGGGGCCGGTGCCGTTGTGCTGACCGCCAGCGAAGAGCCGGGCATCCTGCAGACCCGTCTGCGTGCCGACGGCCGTTATCGTTCCATCCTGAAAGCCGACGCCCGTCTGCAACAGGGCGAGATTGCCGGCAATCCATATATCTATATGGAAGGCAACGCCGTATTCAAGTTTGCAGTGCGCGCGCTGGCTGATATTGCTGAAGAAACCCTGACCGCAGCAGGCATGGACAAGTCTGACGTGGACTGGCTGGTGCCGCACCAGGCCAACCTGCGCATTATCGAATCTACGGCCAGGCACCTGCACCTCTCCATGGAGCAGGTCATTGTCACGGTGGACCGTCACGGTAATACTTCGGCCGCGTCGATTCCGCTGGCGCTGGATGAAGGTATCCGCAGCGGCAAGATCAAGCGAGGACAGACCTTGATGCTGGAAGGCATCGGTGGCGGGTTTGCCTGGGGCTCCGCGCTGATCCGCTATTGAAAAAACGGCGCTTCATGCGCCGTTTGTTTTTTCAAACAGTCATTTGAACTGATCGTTTGCGATCAGCCCGAAAAGTACTTTGTTGTAAAGTTCGGCCGCCAGAATCCGCAGCGGCAAACACGCGTGATTGCCCGGGAGGCCCGGCGAACGACAACAAAGGCAACAAGGAGAAAAATCCATGAAACTGGCATTTGTTTTCCCCGGCCAGGGTTCGCAGGCCATCGGCATGATGAACGCATGGGCCGATGTGCCCGTCGTGAAAGCCACGTTTGATGAAGCATCCGGTGTGCTGGGTCAGGACTTGTGGCAGATGGTCGCCAACGGCCCGGCCGAAGACCTCAACGCCACCGTCAACACTCAGCCGGTGATGCTGACCGCCGGTGTCGCCGTATGGCGCGCCTGGCAAGCCAGCAACGGCCGCACGCCCGACGTGCTGGCCGGCCACAGCCTGGGCGAGTACGCCGCGCTGGTCGCCGCTGGCGCCATGGGTTTTGGCGATGCGCTGCAACTGGTGCGCCTGCGTGCCGAAGCCATGCAGAACGCCGTGCCGGCTGGCGAAGGTGCCATGGCCGCGGTGCTGGGTCTGGATGACGCCGCCGTGGTGGCCGCTTGCACGCAAGCTGCGCAAGGCGATGTGGTGCAGGCCGTCAATTTCAATTCGCCAGGTCAAGTGGTGATTGCAGGCTCCAAAGCTGCAGTCGAGCGCGCCTGCGAAGCCGCCAAGGCTGCCGGCGCCAAGCGCGCCATGTTGCTGCCGGTTTCGGTGCCGTCGCACTGTGATCTGATGAAGCCTGCCGCCGAAGTGCTCAAGGCCCGTCTGGCCGCGATCAATATCGCCACGCCGGAAATCCCGGTGCTGCACAACGCCGACGTCGCCAGCTATACCGATGCCGACCGTATCCGTGATGCCCTGGTGCGTCAGCTGTACATGCCGGTGCGCTGGGTGGAAACCGTCAGCCATATGGCCGCCGATGGCGTTGGTGTGATTGCCGAATGTGGTCCGGGCAAGGTGCTGGCCGGTCTGAACAAGCGTATCGCTGCGGATGCACAGCAATTTGCGCTGACTGATCCGGCCGCGCTGGACGCGTTGCGCGCCGCGCTCTGAATCAAGCCGCGGCGTGAGGCGCTGCCCGGGCTGGCAGCGTTCATGACCGCGTTAAACGAATTTGAGGAGATAACCCCATGAGTCTTGAAGGCAAGATTGCGCTGGTGACCGGCGCATCGCGCGGCATTGGCCAGGCCATTGCGCTGGAACTGGCAAAGCAGGGCGCCACCGTGCTGGGTACGGCAACGTCTGACAGCGGTGCCGAGGCCATTACTGCATACTTGAACGCAGCCGGCGCCAAAGGGCAGGGCCTGCGTCTGCAAGTCACCGAAGAAGGCGCTTGCGAAGCAATCGTCAGCCAGATCGAAAAAGAATTTGGCGCAATCACCATCCTGGTCAACAATGCCGGCATCACGCGCGATAATTTGCTGATGCGCATGAAAGACGACGAATGGGATGCCATCATGGCGACCAACCTCAAGCCGGTGTACCAGCTTTCAAAAGCGGTTATTCGTGGCATGATGAAGGCGCGCTGGGGCCGGATTGTGAATATTGCCTCTGTTGTCGGTGCAACCGGCAATCCGGGCCAGACCAACTACTCTGCAGCCAAGGCTGCACTGTTTGGTTTCACCAAGTCGCTGGCCCGTGAAATCGGCAGCCGTGGCGTGACCGTGAATGCCGTGGCTCCTGGCTTTATTGATACAGACATGACCAAGGTTTTGCCGGAAGAACAAAAGGCAAAACTGGTCGAAAGCATTGCGCTGGGCCGCCTTGGCGACCCGCAGGACATCGCCGACGCAGTGGCGTTCCTTGCCAGCGACAAGGCCGGTTACGTCACCGGCAACACGCTGCATGTGAACGGCGGCATGTTCATGAACTGATTCTTTCCGGTGCGCATCCAGATGCTTGCGTGCCGGGGAATGGAAGTAGTTTTACAACCGTACGGCGTGTGCATTTTCATCAATCGAAAGCTGAGGCGCTTGGCGTTCAGGTTTTTTTTGGTAGAATGCGGACGCATTTTTCCGAATCTTAGAAAGGCTTGGCTAAACCCATGGAAAACATCGAACAGCGCGTGAAGAAAATCGTTGCTGAGCAACTTGGCGTACCGGAAACCGACGTCAAAATCGAATCGTCCTTCGTGAACGATCTCGGCGCCGACTCCCTCGACACCGTTGAGCTGGTGATGGCACTCGAAGAAGAATTCGAATGCGAAATCCCGGACGAAGAAGCTGAGAAGATCACCACTGTTCAGCAAGCGATTGACTACGTCAGCGCCCACCTGAGCAAGTAATCGTTCCGATTCGTCTCCATGGCCGCCTGGCGGCCGTGGTCAGAGCGGTGCGCAAGACCAACGCCTGCATCAGTCACTCCGGTTCGTGCCGGCAATACGGTTTCCGTGTTGTCGGAATGAATTGGGGCCGCCTGACTGTGGGCGCTGCGCCATTGCCACCGCTCTTGTTACATCCGGTTCACTCTCGGAGATTACCGTGTCCAAACGTAGAGTAGTCGTTACCGGCCTCGGTCATGTCTCGCCCGTGGGCAATGACGTGGCAACTGGCTGGGCGAACCTTCTCGCCGGCAAGTCCGGCATTGGCAAGATCACCCGCTTTGATGCGACCGACTATGCCTGCCAGATCGCCGGTGAAGTCAAAGAGTTCGACATCAGCAGTTATATTTCTGCCAAAGACGCACGCCGCATGGATGTATTTATCCATTACGGTATTGCTGCGGCTTTCCAGGCGATCGCCGATGCTGGCATTGAAGACATCCCCAACCTGGACAAAACCCGCGTTGGCGTGAACATTGGTTCCGGAATTGGCGGCCTGCCGCTGATCGAAGAAACCGGCGCTACCTTGCTGGCCGGTGGCCCGCGCAAGATTGGTCCGTTCTTCATTCCGGGTTCGCTGACCAACCTGATCGCCGGTCACGTGACCATTTACAAGGGCTTCCAGGGCCCCAGCTACGGCATCGTGTCCGCATGTACCACCGGTGCTCACTGCATTGGCGATGCTGCGCGCATGATCGCTTATGGCGATGCCGACATCATGGTCGCGGGCGGCGCTGAAGGCGCAGTCACGGGCCTCGGTATTGGCGGTTTTGCCGCCATGAAGGCGCTGTCGACCCGCAATGATGATCCGGCCGCCGCTTCCCGTCCGTGGGACAAGGGTCGTGATGGTTTTGTCATGGGCGAAGGCGCTGGCGTGCTGGTGCTGGAAGACTACGATCACGCCGTCAAGCGTGGCGCAAAGATCTACGCCGAGCTGGTTGGTTTTGGCATGAGCTCTGACGCTCACCATATCACCGCACCGAGCGCTGAAGGTCCGGCACGTGGTGTGGCCAACGCGCTGCGTGATGCAGGTGTGAACCTGGACGAAGTCGATTACGTGAACGCTCACGGCACATCGACCCCGCTGGGTGATGCCAACGAAACCAACGCGCTGAAGATGGCCTTTGGTGATCACGCCAAAAAGCTGGTGGTGAACTCGACCAAGTCGATGACCGGCCACTTGCTGGGTGGCGCTGGTGGCGTAGAAGCCGTGTACTCGGTACTGGCGCTGCACAACCAGATTTCCCCGCCGACCATCAACCTGGATGACCAGGACGTTGAAGGCGGTTGCGATCTGGATTACGTCGCCAATACCGCGCGCGAAATGAATATCCGTGTGGCGATCTCCAACTCCTTCGGGTTTGGTGGTACCAACGGCACGCTGGTGTTCAAGCGCGTCTGATCCGCGTTGCATCAGCGACAAAGGGCTGCCTTGGGCAGCCCTTTTCTTTTGTGCTGCGCATGAGTGATTGTCATGACGAGAGAGGCGGGCAAGCCTGATAAAATCGCGCTTATGACTTCCGCATTCCATTCTCGCGATCTGCAGAACCCGCTAGATCTGGCGGCTCTGCACGCCGCCAGCCCGGCGCGCTTTCCCTTGTTGATGCAATCATCCGGGCAAACCGGCTGGGATATCCTGCTGGCCCTGCCGCAAACCGGCCGCGTTTACCGCCAGGCCGAGGGCGCGCAGTTCCTGGCCGATCTGGCCGCTCTGCCCGTTGAGCCCAGTGCCAGCAGCGACCTGCCTTTTACCGGTGGCTGGGGCGTGTACGCCGCCTACGAATTGCTGGAGCAGTTCGAGCCAACCGTGCCACACCGGGATTGCGGCGACGTGCCGGTCGCCGCCTTGTGGCGCTGCCCGGCAGCGGTGTTGCATGACCGGGCCCGGCAGCGCTGGCTGCTGGTGGCCGAAACCGCCGCCGCGCTGGATGAACTGGCCGCTGCCGTTGCCGCGACGGCGGCACCGCTGGCGATGCCGGTTGTGGTCGCCAGCGTGACGGAAGACGATCCGCAAGCCTTCCTGGATGGCGTGCTGGCCAGCAAGCGCTACGTGTATGAAGGCGACGTGTTCCAGGTGAATCTGTCGCGCGCCTGGGATATCCATCTGGCCAGTGGCGCCGCCGGCGATGTCTATACCCGCTTGCGTACCGCCAACCCGGCTCCGTTTTCCGCCATCTGCCATCTGGATGGCTACGACATCATCAGTTCCTCGCCGGAGCGCCTGGTGAAAGTGCGGAACGGCGTGATCGAAACCCGCCCGATTGCCGGCACGCACCCGCGCTCGAGCGACCCGGCGGAGGACGCACGCCTTAAAGCGCAATTGCTGGCCACGGTCAAAGAGCGCGCCGAGCACATCATGCTGGTTGATCTGGAGCGTAACGATCTGGGGCGCGTGGCGGAACCGGGCACGGTTGAGGTGGACGAACTGATGGCCGTCGCCAGCTATGCCTATGTGCATCACATTGAGTCGAACGTTCGCGCCCGCCTGCGCCGGGATATCAACCCCGCCCAGGTTTTGCGCGCGCTGTTTCCGGGCGGCACCATCACCGGCTGCCCCAAGGTGCGTTGCATGCAGATCATCCGCGAGCTGGAACAGCGCCCGCGCCACGCTTATACCGGCAGCCTGGGTTACATTGGCAAGGATGGCAGCATGGATCTCAACATCCTGATCCGTACTTTCCTGATGCATGAACAGCACCTGTATGTGCGCGCCGGCGCCGGCATCGTGGCCGATTCTGACCCGGAGCGCGAATTGCAGGAAACCCGTCACAAGGCCCGCGGCCTCTTGCGCGCGCTGGGTCTGGAGCAATAAAACGTGCGCTTGATCAACGGCCAGGCCGCCGAGCGGCTGGATTTGTCAGACCGCGCTTTCCAGTTTGGCGATGGTGTTTTTCGCACGCTGTATCAGCGTGATGGCAAGGTTCCTTTCTTGCAGCGTCATCTAGCCAAACTGCGTGCGGATGCCCTTGCGCTGGGCATTGCGGCGCCGCCCGATGAACTCTGGTTGGCGGACTTGCGCCAGGTCGGCACGGCCGATGCGACCCTCAAGCTGCTGCTAACGCGCGGCGAAACACCGCGTGGTTATGTCTACCCGGCTGACCTGCAGCCCAACCGGGTGGTGCAGGTGGCCCCGCTGGCTGCGCCGCGACCGCTGGCGGCCGGTGGCGCACGCGTCAGGGTGTGTGAAATCCGGGCGGGCTGGCAGCCGCGCCTGGCCGGGATCAAGCACCTTAACCGGCTGGAAAATGTGCTGGCGCGGGCCGAGTGGCAAGACCCGGCCGTGTTCGAAGGTCTGCTGCTCGATCGCGACGATCATGTCATTGAAGGTTGCATGAGCAACGTACTCATGCTGGAAAACGGCCGGCTGATCACGCCATTGCTGGATGGTGCCGGGGTGGCCGGGGTCATGCGCAGCGTGGTGGTCAGCGCAGCACAGCAGGGCTGGTCAGTGGCAGAAGAGCGCATTACGCTGCCGCGCTTGCTGGCGGCGCAACGGGTCTGGCTGTGTAACAGCCTGATCGGGCTGGTGCCGGTCGGGTCACTGGCCGGGGTGAACTGGCCGGTGCATGAGGCCGATGCCGCCTTGTTTGCGGCGATTGAAATTATCCTCAGTAAGGAAAGTTTCACGCTTTAATCCCCTCCCGCGGGCCTTGTCAGACGAGGCTTGCGTCGCCTCTGGACGTCGCATTGCAGCTGGACCGAACGGCCGCTCGTCCGTGTGTTCCGTCTGTCTTGCCGTACCGCCGAGCGCCTCATCGCTGCGCTATCACTTCATCACAAAGGGCAACGCAACGCTGTATTGCCGGGCTGCGATTGCCACCATAACTCCACGTCGACCGGAGAAGAGGTGCGGATGCGCGTCGTGCTCGATCACGAGGGCGGGGAGCGGCTGTCGCAGTCGCTTTACCAGCACGGCTTGCCAGACGATATCGATGCGTCAGGGGCGGGCGAGGGTGCGCTGGTCGTTGTGGTGGTGGCGGGGTTGGCCTCTGTGGCCGATGCGGCCGAGCACTGGTTGCGGCATCTGCCTTTGCCGGATGCGTTCATCATTGGCTGCACTCACCGGACCCGCTGCAACTGTCAGCCCGAAGACTGGTGGCCCGATGGCATTTGCGATCTGGTCACCGCGCAAGATGAAGATGCGCTACTGACCGAGCTGGCCATGCGGCTGACTCGCCTGTCAGAGCTGGAATCCATCCTGGATTCAGCCTGGTTGCATGAACGCGCCGTGGGGAGTTCCCCGGTCTGGCGACGGACCTTGCAAAGCGTGGCCGAGGTCGGGCGTTTCAGCCATGGTGCCTGCTTGCTGCTGGGCGAAAGTGGTTGTGGCAAAGAGTTGCTGGCGCGGCTGGTCCATGATCTTGATCCGGAACGGCGCCGCGGCCCGTTTGTGGTGGTGGACTGCACCACCCTCAGCCCGGAATTGTCTGGCAGCGAACTCTTTGGTCATGCCCGGGGCGCATTCACCCATGCCCTGAGCGCGCGCGATGGCGCAGTGGCGCTGGCCGATGGCGGCACGCTGTTTCTGGATGAAATCGGTGAACTGGAACTGCCCTTGCAGGCAAGGCTGTTGCGGGTGATTCAGGAGCACACCTACAAGCGGGTCGGGGAGGACAACTGGCGCCAGTCGGATTTTCGGCTGACCTGCGCCACCAACCGCAATCTGGAAGACGATGTGCTGAGCGGCCGTTTTCGGGCCGATCTGTTTTTCCGCATTACCCAATGGACCATCCGTGCCCCCAGTCTGTCTGAACGACGCGAGGATATTCCGGCGCTGGTCCGGCATTTTCTGGGGCAAAGCGGGCAGAAAGTGCCTTGCATCATGCCGGAAGTCATGGCGCGGCTGAAAGCGGCGGACTACCCGGGCAACGTGCGGGAATTGCGGAATGTGGTGCTGCGCATGGCCGACCGTCAGCGCGGGTTTGGCGTGCTCAGCACAGGTTGCCTGCAAGGCATGATGCCGGGTCGGCCAGTGGTCAGCGCCGAGAGCTGGGAGCAAACCATGGCCAGCGCGGTGGAAGGCGCGCTGGATGCCGGCATGGGCTTGAAGGGCATCGGGCAACTAGCCGAATCAATGGCGGTGCAGATGGCAGAGCGGCGCATGGGCTCGACCGCGCGTGCCGCAGAACTGCTGGGCGTTACCCCGCGCGCATTGCAACTGCGCCGGCGTGGCCGCCAGCCGGAGGCCGGCCCGTAGCGCGGCCCGCAATATTGTTCCGGAAATGCCGCGCCCGCTGCAGCAACCGTAGCGCATTGCCCCCTGCCATGGCCCGTAATGCCGGGGCATCGGGCTTGAGGGCGTACACCTTGGCCAGCTCCAGCCCAGGATGCAAGAACACACCATCGGACCCAAATAGCAATTTGCCAGGCCCGGCGCGGTGAAAGGCTTCTTCCAGCAGATCAAACCTGCGGATGCCGGAGGTATCGCTAAACAGATTGGGATACCGCACGATCAGATCGATCATCCGCCGTTGTGCCGCCCAGTCATCGGCAAAGCTGCCCAGATGCGCAATCACAAACGGGACATCAGGATGCGTCTGGGCCAGCAACTCCAGCGGGCCGATTTCGCCGGCCGGGTCATACAACACCGGCAGGTGCCAACGGCGCGCCGCATCGCAAATCTGCCGGTTGATCCGGGCGTCATGGTGATGCACCTTGATGCCGCACAGCCCGAGATCCAGTACAGCTTCTTCAATCATGCGGTGAATGCGGTCGCGATCACGTGAGGCGTGCACCATGGCAAAACCGAACCAGCGTTGCGGCTCTGAACGCACCAGTGCAGCGATATCGTGATTGCCGCGCCGGTAATCCGACTGGAAGACGGGCAGCAACACCGAATGGGTAATGCCGGCCTCGTTGGCGCGGGCCACATATTTAGCCAGCGGGGCGCTGGTATCCCAGGGGCCGGTCATGCCATCGCCCTGGCCGGCGTGGACGTGGAAGTCGATGATCATGGTTGGGCTCAGGGTTGCCAGAGTTCATATTGGCCGTGGGGCGGCCGGAACAACCGGTTGTTGCTGGCTTTCAGTTCTGTGGTTTGCCAGGTCTTGAAGGGCAATAGATTGCCGATATCCAGCGGTTTGTCGCCCACGGTCAACGGCGCATTGAGCACGGCATTGGAGGGCTGATAGCGTTGCAGCGCGCGGACGAGAGCGTGTTCTACCGCCAGCCGGTGATACGGGTTGGCCACAAACGTGATGCAGGCTTTGAGCGTGCTGTCCTTGTAACGGCGCGCATTGGCCAGATGAAATCCAAGTCTTTGCTGGAGGTCTCTGGACTCCCCGACGTACAGCGGCACGCTGCCACGGCGGATGATATAAACACCGGCGTTTTTTCCCTGATTGCTGATGGCGGCAAGGGCTTTGTCGAGGGTGTCGTAACAGGCCCATTCCAGCGTCAGCGTGGCAGAGCGCGTTGCCGTTTCGAACTCTTCGTTGAGGAGTTCGGTTTCAAACTCATTGAGACTGGCGTCGTCGGCCAACAGGCCGGGGACGATCGACAACCCTACCAGCTCCAGCACATCCCGCCGCTGTTGCGCCATAAAGCAAGCCTGGCAGCAGGCGCCCTTGCTTTGATAATGCGCGGTGCCAATGCGCGGATTGCCGCCAGTGCGCCGGGCGCGGGCGATGATCTGGCGCAAATCCTGAATCAGGGTATGCGGTGGTGTGCCGGCCGGGTAATGGCGGGCGTCGGCAATCAGTCGCAGCAGCCGCCGCAAGCGCCAGGGCGCCAGCTCCAGGGTTTCTCCGTCTGCGGTTTTAAACATGCTCGCGTTCCTCCAGAAAAAGACGTTGGCCGGCGGTGTTGTCGCTGGCTGACGGCAAGCGCGACGCCAGTGCCACCATGCCCTGCAACAGCGCCTCGATATCGCTGGCGGCATGGTCAGCCCGCACGATCACCGCAACGGCATAGCGCCCGTCACGCTGGCGCAGTAGCGCGGTGCGGATGCCGCGTTCCCGCAAGCCACTGTGCAGCGCCCGCGTGCGGGCCGTGGTGGCCAGACACAAGTGCTGCATCGGATGCGCCTGGCGTGACGTGCGTAAATCCGGCAAGGACGACCGTGCCAGTCGTCGCAAACCCTGCTGCAAATACCGTAGCGCTTGCCACAGGCGCTGGCGCAAGCGCACGCCATGCTGGCCGTTCAGCGTCAGCGCATTCAGGCCGGCCCGCAGCGCCGCTTCACTGGCACTGCTGCAATGGGATTGCGTGGGGCCCTCACGCGCCAGATCACTGATCAGCGCGAGGGGACCGCACAGCGTGGCCAGCGGCGCACCAAACGCTTTGGACCAGGAGGCCAGCAACAGCACCGGCTGCTCCGGCCCCAGACCCGCATGGCGCAACAGGCCGCCGCCGCCATGCCCCCATGGCGTACGCAGCGAAGGATGTTCACCCAGCACACCCAGCACCTGGCTGTGATCAACCACCACCACGCCGCCATGTTTGCGCGCCAGTTTCAGGTAGCGCGCCAGTTGCACCGGCGCACCTTCGCGCCGGGTGGCATCGGTGATGATGGCCGGTGGCCGTCCGCCCCAGCGCTGCCGTATCTGCCGCGAGAGATCAGCCAGATCGGCATGGCGAAACCACGCGACCGGTACGCCCATGCCCATCACCCGCTCCAGCCCCCAGCGCATGATCGGGTAGATGGATTCATCCGCGATCAGCGCATGGGTGCGGCCCAGTTGGTCGAACACATCAATGGCCAGATGCAGGGTGGAGGGCGCCACCATGCCGGCCTCGCATCCCTGCAGGGCCGCCGCTTGCGCCGCCAGTACCCGGGCCAGTGGCGCGGCGGCCAGTGAGGCCGGGGTACCGGTGGTCAGCGCCGGGTAGCACCCCAGTTGCTGTGCCGGGTGTGACAGGCCCAGATACAAGGCGGTAGAGAAGTCGATCATGGCGCGCTCCAGCCCCGATTACGCCGCTCTGGCCCCCTTGTGTTCTTGCAAACGTCGCAGCAGATGAATGCCAGGCACTTGTACATCTACCGGTTCAGCGCTGACATCAATGCCGGTGACGGCGCGGTAAGAGTGGATATACGTCTGGATTTCCGGCCGGAAAAAGGTTGCCCAGTTGGCGGCATTGACCGGGTCGTTGATCGAGTTCCAGTCGCCCCAGCGGATTGACGACACAATCTGCTCACCGGTGGTGGCCAATTGCCAGAACTGATAGGTGTTGGTGTCACCCCAGCCTTGCAGCTTGCGCATGCTTTCCACCGAATGCATCCATGGTTCTGGATACGCCACCATGGCGCGGCGTGGCAGGAACTCGCGAAACTCCGGTCGGGCCAGCAGCCATTGCTGCATCATCATTTCCACGCGGGCCGTGGTCGGCAGATCGCGGAACTGGTTATGCGCGCCTTCAGACAAAATCAGGTGCACTTCACGCAGGGCGTTCAACAGCGGGAAACCATCCGGCACCACGGTCGTGTCGTCGGCTTGCCGGAAGAACGGCACGCACAGATTGAGCAGCGTATGAAAGGCCTCCAGGAACTTGCTGCGGTTGTCCGCCGGACGGGCAGTGGGCACGGCTTTGCCGAAAATCCTGAAACCGTAGTGATGGCTGTATTCCAGCGCCCGCCGTTCAATCGGCAAGCGGTGTTGTTCATCCTGTACCCAACCCCAGATCAGGTTGTTCAGGGGCCGCAGCGGGTCCAGTTCCAGTTGTGCGAGCGGATCCCGCGGGCCGGAAGACACATTCTGGAAGCGCCGCGTCACCGCATTCATGGTCTGCACCAGCTGCATTTCTTCCATCCAGTAACTCCAGATGAGTTCAATGAGCGGTGCGTGGGTGAGCTTGGCAGAGATGTTGTCGTTCCAGTGGCTGAGCCACAGGCAGCTTTCGCCGCACATGCCGTTAGCCGATGCGGTGGCCTTTTTGAACTGGATCGCCGCGGTTTCTTGTTCCAGTGCGTCTTCGATGACCACGGCGGCATCTGTACCCTGAAGTGCGGTGGCGACCCGTTGCAGATACGGCAAGGTGGGCGAGCCGCCGCTGCCAAAGTACTGATTGCTCAGTACGTTGGGCGCGGTAATGTTCAGCCCCAGTCGTTCGTTGGCCAGCGCCACAGCCGCCGGGTCCAGCGCCAGAAGGCTCTGCAGCACTTTGGTATCGGCCCCGCGCGGCGCCACGCCACCCCACGTGACCACGAAGGCTTCGGTGGCCACCTTGAGCCCGCGATAGGCATCTGTATCAGTAAAAGGCAGGAAGCGACGGCGACTCAGTTTTGCGGCGTTCGGGTAGAGCGGGGATTGCTGGCTACCGGCTGGATCAGGCTGCGTCGCGTTTGGGCCGTCCGGGAAGAACAAGAGGTCCATCTGCCGCACGTAGTTATCAAAGCTCAGCGTGTCGGCGTTGAGTTTGATCAACAGCCAGAGCGCGACGTCGCCGGTTAACGGGCGCGTGGTCCGTTGCAGGCTGACCGTGGTGGGTGGTTTGTAATCGGCCGGTTCGGCCGGGCCGGAGAGCGCGGCAATGGGATCAAAGCTGTGGCCGAAACCGGCGGGCTCTGTGACATTCATGGTGGCAGGCGGGATCGGCGTTGTTCCGGACAGAATCACGGACGCGGTGGGCAGGGCGGTGCCATTGATGGCTTCGCCCAGGTCCAGAAAAAGTTTCATCTGGATCAGGTCGGCGGTGCTGGAGCGTTGCCCCGTGGCGGGCAGTAAAAACTCGGGCCGCAGGAGCAAGCCCAATGCCGTGTTGACCGCGTTCATCATCTGTTCGCGATGCTTGCGGAACAACTGGGCGTACGTGGTGCTGCCATCGCTGGCGAGCACGGTTTTGTGCATGGCTTCTGAAGCAGAAACCGTCAGGGTGACCTGCGCTTCAACCTCACTGGTATCGCCATTCACAGGGGTGACCGTTGCCGTGAGGTTATTGGGCGCGCCTTGCTGCTCGTGGGTGCGTCCTGCGCTGGTGCTTTGCAGTACGGCGTCGACCGTGACATACGCGGCATAGTGGACCGGGAGATCATCAAACGGAAACTTGACCTCGTATTTCCCCGGGCTGGGCACGGTCACATCGAGCTGCAATACGCCGCTGAAGTCGGCGGCGAATTTTTCTTGAGCCATCATCTTTCTCCTTCAGGAGCCATTCACGCAAAGGCGGCGGCAAGAGGCCGGCGCTGGTTCAGTACGACAGAAAGTTCCTTGCTGCCGGCGCGCCAGGGCAAATATCCGGCCAATGCCCAGCGCTGCAACAATTCGGCAATCACCTGCAGTTCCTGGCTGGCGGGCAGCAAACCACTGAAACGGGCCTGACCCAGGACGGCAAAGGCCAGTGTTGGTGTCTCTGCCAGCATTTGTTGCGGCCTTGGTCTGACCTGATGCCAGCGCGCCAGCAGCGCTTGCGGGTGACGATCCGGCAACCGCAGCACACTGCCCAGACTGCGACCTTCAAGGGCTGGTGGGTGTACGGCCAGCAACATGTGGATGAACTCACCAATGGATTGGTCCAGCCCGGCAAACGTCTGTTGCTGTCTGGCGGTCATCTGCGAGCGGGGGTACTGCAGCTCCCAGATTTGCGCCAGTCGCGCCCATTGCGGATGCGGGTAGAGCGCATTACCCATGGCCAGCGACAACTTCACCCGAATCCACGGCGCCGGGTGCGGATCGTCCAGATTGATCCGCAACACAAAGGCCCGCGGCAGGCTCACCACGCTCATCAAACCGCAGGTGGCGGCAATGCCCACGCGGGACACCGCCCACAGGTCCGCCAGGATTTCACTGATCCAGCGATCCCAGGCTTGCCATACCGGCGGTGGCTGAGCAACGCCAAACCGTTGCTGCAGTGCCCGTTTGAAAGCATTGACCAGCCCCAGCAAGGCCGCCGCCTGGTGCCCGACCTCATGAAACAGCGAGGCCGCAATCCCGGTGCCGACCATGCGTTCACGCGGCATGCGGATGACGGACACCGGGTTGTTGCCGCCGCCCGGCAAGCGTGTGCGCGCCCGCCGGATGGCGCCGCCATGTCCGCGCTCTACGTAGCAGATCACCGGCGGCACATCGTGCAATACACCCGGCTGCCGCAGGCCATCCTGGGCGGCCACATCCAGCCCGGACAACCACACGCCGGTACCATGCTGGCTACGTTGTGTGAGCACTTCGGCAAAAATCTCGAAGTGCGTCAGCGCCGCGTGAAAATACAGTTTGAGCAAGGCATAGCGGTGCTGGGCATCGGCCACGTTCCGGGGCGTCGGCTGCATTTGCCGCAACCGGCGCAGGAAGTGGGTGATCCGCAAGCGCAGTTGCCGCCGCGCCGCCTGCATATGCTGTTCAATGGCAGCCATGGCGGCGTCACTGACGTTGGCCGCCGGCACCATCGGCATCTGCAAGGCGTAGGGCAACTGCGCATCAAGCCGGGCACGGATACCGTGTACTTCCTGTTCCAGCAGATGCAGGGCCTGGGTACATGCATCCATGAGGGGGCCTCGCGGTCAGTAGGTCTGACGCGGTGGAGCCAGCATGACGATAATGGCCCGCCCGCTGCGTGATCGCCGCCAGTAACCCCCCTGAGGCAGGCCGCCGCTACGTACGGGAGTGCCGCAGTTGGGGCAACCGGTGCTGGCAGGCTGGCTACCATAGGCAGTGCCGCCGCCATAGGTCGGTGCGGGGCCGGATGGTGACGTGGGGACTTGCGGTTGGGCCGCGTAGCCATTCTGGCCGCCATAATCCTGCCCGTAGCCGCCCCAGGGCTGCGCCGCATAGCCGCCGCCGGTGCCGCCGTAACGCCGGTGATGATGCCGGCGGTAAGGACGTGCCACGCCAGGAATGGCCGGCCCGAAGATCGGTGTGCCGGCTTGCCGTGCCGCTGCGACACCCTGTCGGGCAATGACGCGCATTGCGGGCAAGAGGCCTGGCGCCACCTGGCGGGCCGCTTTCAGGAAGGCCACCTTGGCCGCTTTGGCTGGCGGAATGTGCGGCGGGACGACGGCCAGATGACGCGTTGCCTGCTGACCAATGCGCACCAGCCGGCGGGCAACTTCAAACTCACGGTCTTCATTGGACAGCCCTTCCAGCTCCAGACCCAGCGCACTGCCTGCCATGCCAGCAAGCTTGCCGCCAATCATGCCGCCCACGCCGGGCACGATCATGTTGCCCAGCGCGCTACCCACGACCGGCAGGGCAGACTTGGCAGCCGTTTTCAGAATCCCGCCCAGTGCCTTGCCGGCAGAAGACTTGGCAAAGTTGCTGGCAACCCGCCCGACAGACTTGATCAGGCCGCCCAGGAATTGCTCCATCTCCTGTTCGTTGTTGACGGCCAGCAGTTCTGCAGCCAGTTCCATCTCCTGCATCTCGCCCGAGACTTCGGTTTCAAACTCGTTTTCAAACTCGCCTTCGAACTCGTTCTCGAACTCACCTTCGAATTCGCCTTCGAATTCACCCTCGAATTCGCCTTCCATTTCCTGCCCCATTTCGCCGGACAGTTCGGGGGAAAGCTCCTGTTCAAACTCGTTGTAACCAGGGCCCCAACCGCCGGGCCTGGAGGTGCCGATATCGTGCATTTGCCGCTCCTTTTTCATGGAAGTTGGCGAGAGACTGGGCCCCGCACGATGTCTCTCAGTGCACGATACGTGCCAGCTTGAAGAAAACACGGCAGCACCTTGAAAACAAAGGAGTTTGATTTGAAAGGGAAAATGGCAGGCGCGAAACGGGCTTCGCACGGGCGTATGCCGTCTGGCGGCTGGCGCGAAGATATCTTCGTTTGTAAGTTTCTTGGGGTGGTGCAATGCGGCAAGCGCATCTATGGTTCAAAGCGGTTCGCCGGGATTGGGCCGCTCTGAACTTCACAAACCGCATCAGCATCTGTCAGTGCGAACCGGACAAGAAAATGCTGGACATGCCTGGGGGTGGTGACGATTGCCCCCTGGCTAGAATCTCGCCGTCGTCGTCACGCAGACGGCAAGGCAGGACAGGCGCACAAATGACAAAAGGCCGCCGGATGGCAGCCTTTCAGTATGGGGTTTCACTGGCGGAGAGGGGGGGATTCGAACCCCCGGTAGGCTTGCACCTACGCCTGATTTCGAGTCAGGTACATTCAACCACTCTGCCACCTCTCCGCAGCGAAGGGCGGATTCTAGCCGGTTTCATGGGCGCTGCCAAGTCTTTACATTTGTGCTGACACAACAAAATTGGCAGAATGCCGGTTCCTCAACGATCTGGAGTCGCATGAAACGCTGGTTGATCTCTATGGCCGTAGTGGCATTGGTGGGGTGTGGAGGCATGAATGACAAAGCTTCCGACCAACAACACCTGATGTCATGGAAAGATTCGAAAGAGCTTGTGGTGCTGGTCCAGAATGGCCCGACCGCGCTCTACATCGATGCCGAAGGCAACTATGCAGGTTTGGAATACGACCTGGTGACGAAATTTGCCCAATCCAATGGCCTGAAAATCCGGTTTGTGGTGGACAACAGCTACGCTAGTCTGCTGCAAAGGCTTCAACGCAACGAAGCGCATATTGCCGTCGGTTTGCATATCGACGGTGCGCATCCTGGTCTTGCGTTCGGGCCATCCTATCAATCGGTTTCCCCTGTGCTGGTTTACAACGACAGCATGACCGAAGCTGCCGCCTGGCAGAAGCTCTACAACGGGGAAGCCACCATCAAGACCCTGCCGCAATACGTGCCAACGCTCACCGCGCTCAAGGTGCAGCATCCTTCTCTGGCATGGCAGGTGGTTCAAGACCAGGATAGCGAAACCCTGATTCAGGGTGTATCGACCGGCGACACGGATTTTGCGCTGGTGGATTCGCACGCCGCTGATGTGGCACAGAACTACTTCCCGCAAGTGGGCATCACTGACACGATCGGGCAACCGCAACAACTGGCGTGGGCCAGCAATGCCAATGACAAGGAACTCCAGGACATGATCCAGAAGTTCTTCGGTCAGGCCATTGCCGACGGCACCCTGCGCCAATTGATGGACCGTTACTACGGCCACGTCAACCGCGTCGACCAGATGGATGCCCAGGCATTCCTGGACAAGCGCGAAGATGTGCTGCCAACGTTCCGCAAGTGGTTCCATGAAGCCCAGCAGAAAACCGGGCTGGACTGGCGTCTGGTGGCGGCTCTGTCTTATCAGGAGTCGCACTGGGATCCGGCGGCTGCCTCGCCCACGGGCGTGCGCGGCATCATGATGCTGACCACCGAAACCGCGCAGCGGCTGGGTGTGGACCGGCTCAACCCGTACCAGAGCATTCTGGGTGGCGCGCGCTATATTGCGACGCTGCGGGACTCGCTGGATCAGGCTATTCCTGAGCCGGATCGCACCTTCATGGCGCTGGCTGCGTACAACGTTGGCCTCGGGCACTTGCTGGACGCCCGTGAACTGGCCCGCAAGATGAACAAGAACGCCGATAGCTGGGCCGACGTGAAATCCACGTTGCCGCTGCTGCGTTTGCCCAAGTACTTTGGCCAGACGAAGTTCGGTTTTGCCCGCGGGGGCGAGCCGGTGGTGTTCGTGGAAAGCTTGCGTACGTACTACGATGTGCTGGCCCGTTTTGAGCCGCCGATGGGGACATCCCAGCCGACGCTGTCGAGCGAGATTGAGGTGCGTAACCCCAATAACCTGCCGCTGGAAATCAACAGCGCGTTGCGTCCGGTGCAGGCTGCGGCCTCGATGCCGGCCAATGTGGCGGCGGGGGCGGTCAAGCCGGCACCGATGCGGGTGGCGATGTTGCATCAATAAGGTGTGTTTCAGCGTTTCATGCTGGCAGGGTGTTTTTATGCTCTGTGGAAAACCCGGGTGGCTTTGTGTCATCCGGGTTTTTTGTTTTTTCGGGGGTGTTCAGTTGTGATGATTGTTGTTGCCACGATGCCTGGGTTTTTCCGCTGACTCGTCATTCCGGCGCAGGCCGGAATCCAGTTGCGATGGTGGCTGTTGCCACGATGCCTTGGTTTTTCCACCGACTCGTCATTCCGGCGCAGGCCGGAATCCAGTTGTGATGGTGGCAGTTGCCATGACGCTTGGGTTTTTCCGCTGACTCGTCGTTCCGGCGGAGGCCGGAATCCAGTTGCGATGGTGGCTGTTGCTACGATGCCTGGGTTTTTCCGCTGACTCGTCATTCCGGCGCAGGCCGGAATCCAGTTCGGGGCTGGGATGGCGCTCTGTGGTGGGCAGAGCCAGTGGGTAGGGTGGATTCGGAGCGGTGGCGACAATCCACCATTGCGGTGTGTGTTAGCGCCTGGCGGCGCGGTGTTTTGATACCGGGGGTGCCCGGAGCACGGTACTTTTCTTTGGATCGCCAAAGAAAAGTACCCAAAAGAAAGGCGACCCCTGCGACTGCGCTCGCTGCGCGAGTTCCCTGCGCTTCTCGCAAGGCGCGGCTGGCTCGCGAATTCGGCCTGCGGCCTACCGCTTCGCCTTGATCGCCGCGCCTTGCTGCGATGCTCGGCGCAGTCAAGGGGAGGGACGTCAAAAGCAACGGCAACCCCGAAAATCAACACCAACAGCAACTTCAACAGCAACTTCAACGGCAACTTCAACCGCAGCCCAGCCCCAATCCGCCTTGTGCGGGGGCCATTTTCCCGGTCAGCTGCGGCGTCCTGCCGGGTGCTTTTGGCGGCGGGCGCACTAGCCGGTACAATGGGCCACTTCCCGGCCAATATTGAATTGAGAGCCCATTGTGACTGTCCGTACCCGTTTCGCCCCCAGCCCCACCGGTTTGCTGCATATCGGTGGCGTGCGCACTGCGCTGTTTTCCTGGGCTTATGCCCGCAAGCATGCCGGCACGTTTGTGCTGCGGATCGAAGACACTGACCTTGAACGTTCCACGCCTGAATCGGTAAAAGCCATTCTGGACGGGATGCACTGGGTGGGTCTGGATTACGATGAAGGCCCGTTCTATCAAATGCAGCGCATGGACCGCTACAAGGAAGTGATCCAGCAAATGCTGGCGGCCGGCACGGCGTACTACTGCTATTGCAGCAAGGAAGAACTGGAAGCCATGCGCGCGGAGCAAGAAGCGCGGGGCGAGAAGCCGCGGTATGACCGCCGCTGGCGTCCGCAGGAGGGCAAGACGCTCCCGGCGATGCCGGCCGATGTGAAGCCGGTGGTGCGTTTCATGAACCCGATTGATGGCGTGGTGGCGTGGGATGACCAGGTGAAGGGCCGCATCGAGATCAGCAACAATGAACTCGATGACCTGATCATTGCGCGTCCGGATGGCACGCCGACGTATAACTTCTGCGTGGTGGTGGATGACTGGGACATGAAGATCACCCACGTGATTCGTGGTGATGACCATGTGAACAACACACCGCGCCAGATCAACATTTTCAAGGCGCTGGGCGCGACGTTGCCGCAGTTTGGCCACTTGCCGATGATCCACAACGACCAGGGCCAGAAGCTCTCCAAGCGTCGCGATGCGGTCAGCGTGGTGGATTATGACGAAGCCGGCTTCCTGCCTGAAGCGCTGCTCAACTACCTGGCCCGTCTGGGCTGGGGGCATGGCGATGATGAGTTCTTCACCATGGCGCAATTTGTTGAATGGTTCGACCTGAAAGACGTTAGCCCCAGCCCCAGCCGTTTCGATCGTGAAAAGCTGCTGTGGCTGAATGCGCAGCATATCAAGGTGGCTGATACGGCTCGTCTGGCGGCACGTGTGGCGCAGTTCCTGGCCGGCAAGGGCGTGGATACGTCCGGCGGCCCGGCGCTGGCTGATGTGTGTGCGCTGCTCAAAGACCGTTCGCAAACGCTGGTGGAAATGGCCGACCAGGCAGAATACTTCTACCGCCCGCTGACCCCGTCGGCCGAAGTGGTTGAAAAACATCTGACTGCAGACGACCTGACCCGCCTGGCTGCTTTTGCTGCGGGCGCTGCTGCGCTGGCAACGTGGGATCAACCCACGCTGGGCCAGTTCATCAAGGATTTCGTCAAGGAACAGGGCGTGAAGATGCCGCTGGTGGGCATGCCGGTGCGGGCCAAGGTGCTGGGTACCACGCATACACCATCAGTTGATGCTGTGCTGGCGTTGCTGGGCCGCGAAGAAGTGCTGCGCCGCCTGGGCGCGTAAGCAGCAAGGGCGCCAGGGGAGGGGTGTACAACCAGCTCCTCGCCAGCGCCTGGCATGATCTGGCAGATGCAATCGGTGTATCTGTCAGGCTTTAACTCCTCCTCCCTCTCTTCTCGCGCCGCACACACCATGCTCTCTCTCAAGCAGAAAATCGGTCAGTTGTTGATGGTGGGCTTTGATGGCCTGACGCCCAACGCCCATATCGAACACATGCTGCGGGAGCGGCAGGTGGGCGGTGTGATCCTGTTCCGGCGCAATGTCGATCACCCGGCGCAGATTGCCGCGCTGACCCGGCGTTTGCAGGAGATCAACGCAGAACACACCAATGTGCCGCTCATGATCAGCATTGATCAGGAAGGAGGCATGGTGGCGCGCATTGAAAATGGCGTGACGCCCTTGCCCTCTGCGCTGGCGTTCCGCGCGGCGGGTTCGGTGGCAGATTGCGAGACATTGACCCGCTTTGCCAATGAAGAACTGCGACTGCTGGGGTTCACCGTCAACTTTGTGCCGGATGTCGATGTGAACAACAACCGTCGCAACCCGGTGATCGGCGTGCGTGCGTTTGGTGAAACGGTGGAGGAAGTCACCACCTGGAGTCTGGCCGCGCTGCGCGGGGTGCAGGCTGCGGGCATGATCTCGGCCGCCAAGCATTTCCCGGGGCATGGTGATACCGATGTCGATTCCCACCTTGGCTTGCCGCGCGTGCCGCATGCGCGGGCCCGGCTGGATGCGATAGAGCTGGCGCCGTTCCGTGCGGCCATTGCTGCAGGTGTCGATACCATCATGACGTCGCACGTGGTGTTCCCGGCGTTCGAAGCTGATCCGGATACGCCGGCCACCATGTCGCACGCGGTGCTGACGGGTTTGCTGCGTGAGGAACTGGGCTTTAACGGCGTGGTGTTTACCGATTGCCTGGAGATGGATGCCATTGCCAAAGGCCCGGGCACCGTCGCAGGGGCGGTGGCGGCGTTCAAGGCGGGGGCCGATGTGCTGCTGATTTCTCATACCCAGGCGCGGCAAGAAGGTTTTCTGGATGCGCTGGCTGATGCCGTCACGCGTGGCGAGATCAGCGAGTCACGCATTGATGCCTCGCTGGCGCGCATTCTGGCGCTCAAGTCGCGGCACCCGGTGGCCTGGCGTGATCTGCCGCTTGATCCGGCGCCCTTGCTGGCACAACCGGCGGCACTGGCGTTGTCGCAGTCGGTACACCAGCGGGCGGTGACGGTGGCGGGCACGCTGGCGCCGTTGCAGCCGCAGCAACCGGTGTTGCTGATCACGGTGGAAGTGCGCGAGCGTACCGAGATTGACGAGGTCGAGGCCCGCCCCGATACGCTGGCGGCACCGCTGAGGGCCGCCGGGCTGGGGGTGGAGGAAATCCGCATTCCGCTGGCGGTGACAGAAGCTGACCGCATGCGCGTGTTGCACAAGGCGGCTGAGGCCGCGCAGGTGGTGATGGTGAGTTACAACGCCATTTTGCAACCGGCCCAGCAAGCGTTGATTGCGGCTTTGCCGGCAGAAAAACTCTGGCTGGTGGCCGGTCGCTTGCCGTATGACCTTGATCTGGCGCCCGCCGCGCGTGGCCGTTTGACCGCGTATGCCAACCGGCCCGCAGCCTTGTCTGCCATTGCCGGGCGCTTGCTGGCAGGCTGATGCGGATCGGCCTGCGTCGGTATGCCATTTGTATATATGGACGAACGCACTTCGGCTCAGGCGATCACCTCGTTATACTGCAACTTTTTTGCGATTCGCGCGTTAGCCATAACGCCTGTTATAACCAGGAACCGGGCCGGCCACGGCCGCGCTTTTACCCAACGATTTCGGGAATCTGTATGAAACGAATTCTGGCGCTGTGCCTGAGCGCACTCTTGGTGTCGATGACTGCCTACGCAGAAGATGCACCGCTGCCGTTTGATGATCCGTCCTCCGCCCCGCCGGCAGGCAAAACCCACGCCGCAGCGCATTCGGGCACTTCCACTTCGGCCCACACCGCCGGCAAGAGCAAATCGTCCGCACACGGCAAGCACAAGACCGCCTCAGGCAAGACCTCTGGCAAGCACGCCGGCAAGAGCACCACTGCCAAGGACAGCACGGGCAAGAGCACGACCGCCAAGAAGGGCACTGGCAAGAGCAGCACCGGCAAGAGCAGCACCGGCAAGAGCAGCACCGGCAAGAGCAGCACCGGCAAGAGCAGCAAGGGCGGCAAGAAGAACGCCGCACCGGCCAAAGCCACGGGCAGCAAGAGCCACAAGGCATCGTCCGGCGCGAAAAAACCGGCGGCCCAGTCTGGCCATGCCAAAAAGTCTGGCAAGAAGTCGACGTCTGGCTCAACCAAGAAAACACAATCCAGAACCAAGGGCCACACCAAGGCGGCCTGAGGTCAGCATGAAAAAAGGCCGGTTTGACCGGCCTTTTTTTATTGGGCGCGCTTCTGGCTTAGCGCGGCTGGCCCGGCAGGTCGCCGGTTTTTGCCAGTTGCTCCAGCCAGAACATGCCCGCGACGGTTTTGCCGTCGGTCACACTGCCATCCACAATGCCGGCAATCAGTTCGGCCTGGTCCTTGATGACCAGTTCCAGAAACTCGCCTTCATCCAGTTGGGCCTTGCCAGCCTCAAGGCCATGCGCCAGGAAGATGTGAATTTCTTCCGAGGTGTAGCTGATGATCGGGTGCAGCACGCCCAGCTTGCGCCAGTGACGCGCGGTATAGCCGGTTTCTTCCAGCAGTTCGCGCTTGCCGCAGGTCAACGGGTCTTCGTTGGGGTCCAGCTTGCCGGCCGGAAACTCCAGGAACACGCGCTTGAACGGGTAGCGGAACTGCCGCTCCATCAGCAGGCGGCCGTCATCCATGACCGGGATCACCATCACTGCGCCAGGATGCTGGATGTACTCACGCGTGGCGGTACTGTCATCGGGCAGGCGCACGGTGTCGCGGTTGATATGCAGCAACGCGCCATCAAATACGCGTTCGCTGGCAATGCCGGTTTCGATCAGATGCTGGTCGTCTTTCATGGGTCTGGGCTCAGGTGTGGCGCAAAGGCGCATTATGCACTGAAGGATATGACACAAAGCAACGGGGCAGCCGTGGCTGCCCCGTGCGCTGCGTGGTGAGTGAGATCAAAGTTTGACCGGTTGCACGTTCCAGATTTGTTCGGCGTACTCGCGGATGGTGCGATCGGACGAGAAATACCCCATGCCGGCGATATTCATCACCGCCGCGCGCTGCCAGGCGGCCTTGTTGCGATAAAGGGCGTCCACCTTGTCCTGGGCATCCACATAAGAGCGGTAATCGGCCAGCAACTGGTAATGGTCGCCCCAGTTGACCAGCACGTCGAACACCATGCGGTAGCGTTCCGGATCATCCGGGCTGAAATGGCCGGACGCCAGCAGGTTGAGGACCTCATGCAGTTCTGCGTCGTGGTCGTAGAACTCACGCGGGTTGTAACCCTTCTTGCGCAGTGCTTCGACCTGTTCGGTGGTGTTGCCGAAGATAAAAATGTTGTCCGGGCCGACATGGTCTCGCATCTCGACATTGGCGCCATCCAGAGTGCCCATGGTCAGCGCACCGTTGAGCGCAAACTTCATGTTGCCGGTGCCGGAGGCTTCGGTCCCTGCCAGTGAAATCTGCTCGGACAGATCGGCCGCCGGGATGATCAGCTCCGCCAGGCTTACGCCGTAGTTGGGGATGAACACCACCTTGAGCTTGTCGCCAATGGCGGGGTCGTTGTTGATCTTGCGGCCCACGTCGTTGATCAGTTTGATGACAAGCTTGGCCATCTTGTAGGCCGAGGCTGCCTTGCCGGCGAAGATCACCACGCGCGGCTGCCAGTCTTTTTCCGGGTGCTTGATGATGCGGTTGTAACGCGTGATCACGTGCAGCACATTCAGGAGCTGGCGCTTGTATTCGTGAATGCGTTTGACCTGCACATCAAACAGCGCATGCGGATCGACCACGCCCCCCATCTTGCGGGCGATGTGCTGGGCCAGGCGCTGCTTGTTGGCAAACTTGGCCTCGGCCACGGCGTCGATGAACGCCGGGAAATCCATGTGTTGCTTGAGTTCGGCCAGTTCATCCAGATTGCCGCGCCAGGTTTTGCCAATGTAGTGATCAATCACCCCGGCCAGCGCCGGATTGGCCTGGGCCAGCCAGCGGCGCGGCGTAATGCCGTTGGTCATATTGCAAAAGCGGTCGGGGAAGAGTTTGGCGAAATCGGCAAAGATCGACTGCACCATCAGGTCTGAGTGCAGTTGCGATACGCCATTGATCTTGTGGCTGGCCACAACCGCCAGCCAGGCCATGCGCACGCGGCGCTCACCGGATTCATCAATCAGCGAGATGCGGCGGATCAGGTCCACGTCGTCTTTATGCTGCTCACGCGTGTCATCCAGGAAGCGTTCGTTGATTTCAAAAATCAGCTTCATGTGGCGCGGCAACACGCGGTTCATCAGCTCAACCGGCCACGTTTCCAGCGCTTCTTGCATCAGCGTGTGGTTGGTGTAACTGAACACTTTCTGGGTGGTGGCCCAGGCGTCGTCCCATTTGATTTCAAAATCATCAATCAGGATGCGCATCAGTTCCGGAATCGCCAGCACCGGGTGCGTATCGTTCAGGTGGATCGACGTTTTCTCGGCAAAGCGCGTGAAGTTCTCATGGGTTTGCCGATAGCGGCGGATGATGTCCTGCAGGCTGGCGCTGGTAAAGAAATACTCCTGGCGCAGACGCAGTTCCTTGCCGCTGTAGGTGGAGTCATCCGGGTAGAGCACGCGTGAGACGTTCTCGGACAAGTTCTTTTCTTCCACGGCGGCAAAGTAATCGCCCTGGTTGAACTTGGAGAGGTTGATCTCATTGGACGAGCGGGCCGACCACAGCCGCAGCGTGTTGGTGGCGGTGGTGTCGTAGCCGGGGATGATCTGGTCATGGGCGACGGCGAAGACATCTTGCGTTTGCAGCCAGCGCGTGCGGCTGCCTTCCAGTTGCAGATGACCGCCAAAGCGCACCAGGTATTGCACTTCAAAGCGTTCGAACTCCCACGGGTAGCCATTGGCCAGCCAGTAGTCCGGCGCTTCGATCTGGTTGCCGTCAATGATGCGCTGCTTGAACATGCCGTAGTCGTAACGGATGCCATAGCCGTAACCCGGCAGGCCCAGCGTGGCCATCGAGTCGAGGAAACACGCGGCGAGGCGCCCCAGGCCGCCGTTGCCCAGCGCGGCATCGGGTTCCAGTTCTACCAGTTCGTTGTAATCCATGCCCAGTTCATCAAGCGCGCCACGGACCTCGTCATACAGCCCCAGCGCGAGCAAGGCATTGGTCAGCGCACGGCCGATCAGGAACTCCATGGAGAGGTAGTACACGCGTTTGACGTCTTGCGAGTACTGGGCGCGCGTGGTGCGCATCCAGCGCTCGATCAGCCGGTCGCGCACGGCCAGGAACGAAGCATTGAGCCAGTCGCGCGGCTGGGCGCTGATCGGGTCTTTACCGATCGCGAATACCAGCTTGTTGGCGATGGAGCGTTTGAGCGAGGCTACGTCGGTGTTCGGGGAATCATGAACGAACGTGACGGTCATTGTGGATCTCCCAGGCAGGCAGTTCAGGCCAGCAATTGTTCATAAAGCGTGAAATACGAACGGGCGGCGGCATCCCAGCCAAAATCCTGTTTCATGGCCACTTGCCGCACCGCCTTCCAGTCTTTGGGGCGCCCCCACAACGCCAGCGCCCGGCGCAGGGCTTGTCGCATGCCGTGCGCTGAGAACTCGTCGAACACAAACCCGGTGGCTTGCTCGTCTGCCATGTTTTCCAGCGAGCTATCGACCACCGTATCAGCCAGCCCGCCCACGCGGCGAACCAGCGGTAATGCACCATATTTGAGCCCGTACAACTGCGTCAGACCGCAGGGCTCGAACCGGCTGGGCACCAGCACCACGTCGGCCGCCGCCATCAGGCGGTGGGACTGGGCCTCGTCATAACCTATCTGCACGGCCACCTGGCCCGGATCACGCAAGGCAGCGGTGGCAAAGGCGTGTTCCAGCCCCTGATCGCCACTGCCCAGCAAGGCAAACTGCGCGCCGGACGCTACCAGTTCCGGAAGCAAATCCAGTACCAGGTGCAGGCCTTTTTGCTCGGTCAGGCGGCTGACCACCACAAACAGCGGCGCATCAGCGTCTGACTGCAACGAGGTGTGCTCTTGCAAGGCCAGCTTGTTGCGCGTCTTGTTCTGCGGTTTGTCCGCCGTGTAATTGGCCGGGATCAGCGCATCGGCCGCCGGGTTCCAGATGGCATCGTCCACGCCGTTCAGAATCCCGGTCAGCGCGCCGGCACGATCCCGTAACAGACCATCCAGCCCGCAACCTTGTTCCGGCGTCGTGATCTCGCGCGCGTAGGTCGGGCTGACGGTGGTGATGTGGTCGGCGTAAAACAGGCCGGCTTTGAGGAAGGACATCTGGCCGTGGAACTCCAGGCCATGCATGCCAAAAAAATGGCCGGGCAGGCGCAACTCGCCAAATTGCCAGGCCGGGAACACGCCCTGATAAGCCAGGTTGTGGACCGTGAACACCGACTTGGCCGGTCGCCCGCGCGCAGCCAGATACGCCGGGACCAGACCGGCATGCCAGTCATGCCCGTGCACGATCTGCGGCCGCCAGTAAGCATCCAGCCCGCTGGCCAGTTCTGCCGCCACCCAGGCCAGCAGCGCAAAGCGCAGATGATTGTCGCCGTAGGGTTCCTGATGCGGGTCCAGATACGGATTGCCGCTGCGGTCATACAAACCCGGGGCGTCGATCACATACAGTTCAAGCCCGTTTTCCGGCACACGACCAAAGATCACCCGGACATGGCCGGCAAAGGTATCGATTGCCGCCACTTCGCCGGCTTCTTCAATCCCGGCGCGAATAGCCGGAAAACCCGGCACCAGCACGCGCGTATCCGCACCCAGTTGTTTGAGCGCGGGCGGCAGGGCGCCGGTGACATCGGCCAGCCCCCCCGTCTTGAGCAGCGGAAACAGTTCGGAACATACGTGCAGCACTTGCATGTCAAATCTCTCCCGGCGTTGCCTTGTTGGCAAACGTATTGAGCGCCGTTCAGGTTGCAGGCAGATAAAAGTGATCGATAAAACCGGCGCTTCGTAATGCAGTGTCGCTGTTGCTGTTGGTGCCGCTGTTTTTGCGCTTTCCCCCGTTCAGGGACTTTGCCGATTGATGAAGAGCCCGCAGGCGCTCACGAAGGACTTGAATCCGGTCCCGCTGGATTATCGCTAGCGCGCTGAATCCATCCTGCAGATCAATCGGCGTGATGCCTTTCCACCCAAGGCCACCTGTGGTGGCCGTACTGGATTGCTGCCTTCGCCGGAATGACAGACTGGTTGGGTGGCGCAGGCAGGGTTGCCGGCAAAGCCCTCAAAGCTTCGCCAGCATCTCTCGGGTGATCAGCAGTACGCCGTCATCGCTGCGATAAAACCGCTTGGCGTCTTCCTCGGCGTTTTCGCCAACCACCAGCCCGTCCGGAATCACGCACGCGCGGTCAATCACGCAGCGGCGCAAGCGGCTGGAGCGGCCGACGACCACGTCAGGCAGGATCACCGCAGAGTCGATGGTGCAGAACGAATGCACCCGCACGCGGGAGAACAGTACGGAGTTGATCACCAGCGAGCCGGACACAATGCAACCGCCGGACACCAGCGAGTTCAGCGTCATGCCGTGGCTGCCGTTGCGGTCCTGGACAAACTTGGCTGGTGGCAGTTGTTCCTGATGGCTCCAGATCGGCCAGTCGCGGTCGTAAACATCCAGCTCCGGCGTGACGGAGGCGAGGTCCAGGTTGGCTTTCCAGTACGCGTCTACCGTACCGACGTCGCGCCAGTAGGGTGGGGATTCGGGGTCGGTCGAGACGCAAGAGAGTTCAAACGGGTGGGCGAAGGCTTTGCCCTGGGAAACGGCTTTGGGGATGAGGTCCTTGCCGAAATCGTGACTGGATTTATCGTCCTGGATGTCTTCTTCCAGAATCTGGTTCAGATAGGCCGCGTTGAAAATGTAGATCCCCATCGAGGCCAGCGCGGATTCCGGCTTGCCCGGCATGGGGGGCGGGTCCGCCGGTTTTTCCACAAAGTCGATGATGCGGCGGTATTCGTCCATGTGGATCACGCCAAAGGCGGTGGCCTCGGCGCGCGGCACTTCAATGCAGGCCACCGTGCACTCGCCGCCTTGCTCGACGTGATCAAGCAACATGCGCGAGTAATCCATCTTGTAGATGTGATCCCCGGCCAGGATCACCACATATTCAGGCCGGTAGCCGCGGATGATGTCCATGTTCTGGTACACGGCATCTGCCGTGCCGCGATACCAGTGTTCTTCATCAATACGCTGCTGCGCGGGCAAGAGGTCAACGAACTCGTTCATCTCGTTGCGCAAGAACGACCAGCCGCGCTGCAGATGGCGCAGCAGGCTGTGCGACTTGTACTGCGTGATCACGCCGATGCGGCGGATGCCCGAGTTCAAACAGTTGGAAAGGGCAAAGTCGATAATGCGGAACTTGCCACCAAAGTGGACCGCCGGTTTGGCCCGGCGATCCGTCAGGGCTTTCAGACGGGAACCACGACCACCCGCCAGCACCAGCGCGACCGATTTGTTCGGTAATTGCCGGGCCAGCGTAATCTTGTCCATGATCGGATATTGCATGGTGGTCTCCACGGTTTTCTGGTGAGCGCCCATTTTTCTGCCCCTTCTTTGGTGGTTTGTCTGTCAGGTCACGACTGTGGGTTCAGTCCGGCCGGTAAGTGGTGCAATGCGGGCCAGATCACGCGAGGTGGTGATCAGGTCTGCCAGCGCCTCCTGGGTCGGCGTGGCGTGGCGTGCCGCATCGGCCTCGTAACTTTCAAGATAGACCCGCAATGTCGCGCCTTCCGTACCGGTGCCGGACAAGCGGTAGATCAGGCGGGCGCCATCTTCAAAAATGATGCGCACACCTTGCTTTTGCGTGGTCGAACCGTCGACCGGATCATGGTAGGCAAAGTCATCTGCCAGTTTGACCTTGCGGTGTGCCAGTTGCGTGCCGGCCAGTTGCGGCAGCCTGGCGCGCAGTTCATCCATGAGCTTGTTGGCGGCGTCGGTATCAATGCCTTCGTAGTCGTGGCGCGAGTAAAAATGGCGGCCGTATTGTGCCCAGTGCTCGGTGACAATCTGGTTCACGCTCTTGCCGGTGGCCGCCAGAATGTTGAGCCAGAACAGGATGGCCCAGATGCCGTCTTTCTCGCGGATATGGTTGGAGCCCGTGCCGTAGCTTTCTTCGCCGCACAGCGTGGCCTTGCCGGCATCAAGCAGGTTGCCGAAGAATTTCCAGCCGGTCGGCGTTTCAAAGCACGGCACGCCCAGCGCCTTGGCCACCACGTCGGCCGCTTGCGAAGTCGGCATGGAGCGCGCAATGCCGCTGATGCCTTGCCGGTAGCCCGGTGCCACCGTGGCATGTGCGGCGATGATCGCCAGGCTGTCGGACGGGGTGACCACCAGTTTGTGGCCGACGATCATGTTGCGGTCGGCATCGCCGTCAGAGGCGGCGCCCAGGTCTGGCGCGTTGGCGGCATCAAGGTGTTCGATCAGGTCCGTGGCATAGACCGGGTTCGGGTCCGGGTGATGGCCGCCGAAGTCTTCCAGCGGTTCGCCATTGACGACCGAGCCAGCCGGCGTGCCCAGCAGACCTTCAAAAATGTGTTTGCCGTACGGGCCGCCGACGGCAGAAAGTGCGTCGTAACGGATACGGTGGCCGGCATCCAGCCATTGCTTGATGGCGGCAAAGTCGAACAGTTGCTGCATCAGTTCGGCGTAGTCGGCCACGGGGTCGATGACTTCGACCGTCATGCCGTCCAGCGTGCCACTGCCAACAGTGTCGATGTCGTAATCAGGCGCATCGGAAATCAGGTACTGCGTGATGGTGCCGGACCTGGCGTAAATGGCATCGGTCACTTTCTCCGGGGCCGGGCCGCCGTTATCAATGTTGTACTTGATGCCGAAATCGCCATCCGGGCCGCCCGGGTTGTGCGAGGCAGACAGGATGATGCCGCCAGAGAGCTTGTGCTTGCGGATAACGCAGCTGGTGCCCGGGGTCGACAAAATGCCGCCCTGGCCGACCATGACCTTGCCCACACCGTTGGCGGCGGCCATTTTCAGGATGACCTGCACGGCTTCGCGATTGTGGTAGCGGCCGTCGCCACCCAGTGCCAGGGTTTTGCCTTTCACATTGCCCAGCGCGTCAAAAATCGACTGGACGAAGTTTTCCAGGTAATGCGGCGCCTGGAACACGCCGACTTTCTTGCGCAAGCCGGAAGTGCCAGGCTTCTGGCCGGCAATGGGCTGGGTGGAGATGGTTTGCGTACTCATATTGATAACCCGTTCTCTAGGAGCTGTTGTCGTGAGCGGCCGGCCCGCCGGGCCTGATGCCGCAGGGGTGCAGTCGCTCTCATTGTGTTGTCGTGCCGGCAGCTTGCGCCGGTTCGGTCTCTGTCATCATGACGGTCACACTGCGCGGTGAGGCGCGGTACTCGCCTTGATGCAGGCCCGATTCCCTGGCCTCGGCGCTGGCCAGTTCAACGCGCCAGCAGCCAAGGGGTAAACGGAACTCCAGTTGGTGCGCGGAGCCATTGATCAAAATCAGGATGCCGTCTTTTAATGCCAGCATCATGGCGCGCGCCGCGCTGTCGTCCCAGTCGTGCGATTTCAGCGCTGCGCCGGATGGATTGAGCCATTGCACATCGTACTGGCCGTCCGGCGAGGGCGTATCTTGCCACCACTGGCCGTTAACCAGAACAGCACACGCCTTGCGCAGCGCAATCAGGCGGGCGACGAAGTCGATCATGTCGGCATCGGCATGCGCCCAGTCCAGCCAGCTGGTGGCATTGTTCTGGCAATAGGCGTTGTTGTTGCCGCCCTGGCTGTGGGCCAGTTCATCGCCGGCCAGCAGCATGGGCGTGCCCTGGGCCAGCATCAGCGTGGCCAGCAGTGCCCGGCGCGAGCGTGTGCGCAACAAGAGCACGTCTTCGTCCTCGCTGGGGCCTTCTTCGCCGCAGTTCCAGGAGTAATTCTCGTTGTGGCCGTCACGGTTGTTTTCGCCATTGGCCTTGTTGTGCTTCTGGTTGTAGCTGGTCAGATCGGCCAGGGTAAAACCATCATGCGCGGTGATCAGGTTGACCGACGCCCACGGCTTGCGGCCCGGCACGCCAAATAGATCACTTGATGCGGCCAGCCGCTGGGCCAGTTGTCCGCGGTTGATACCGTCATGCAGCCAGAAGCGGCGCAGCGTGTCGCGGTACTGATCGTTCCATTCGGCCCAGCCCGGCGGAAAATGCCCCAGCTGATAGCCGCCACCGCCGACATCCCATGGTTCTGCAATCAGTTTGACGTGCGCCAGTACCGGGTCTTGCGCCAGCGCTGCAAACGGGCCGGCCGAGGTGGTATAGCCGCCGCCAGGACCACGGCCCAGCACGGGCGCCAGATCAAAGCGAAAACCGTCGACATGACAGACGCCCACCCAGTAACGCAGGCTGTCCATCATCAATTGCAGCATGCGCGGGTGGCTGAGCTTGAGCGTGTTGCCGCAGCCGGTCCAGTTCTCGTAGCCGCCATCGCCCGCCAGGTGGTAATAGCTGGCGTTATCAATACCGCGCATGGACAGCGTCGGGCCTTTGTCATCCAGTTCTGCCGTGTGGTTGAACACCACATCCATGATGACTTCCAGCCCGGCCTGATGCAGCGCTTTAACCAGATCACGAAATTCCGAGAGCGGTGTGGTGCCGGCGCGGCCAGACCAGTAGGCAGACTCGATCGCCATCATGGCCAGCGGGTTGTAGCCCCAGTAATTGCTCAGGTTCATGCGCTGCAGACGGGGCTCGTCGGCATGCAGGGTCACCGGCAACAGTTCGACCGTGGTCACGCCCAGCCGCTTGAGGTGGGCGATGACCGCCGGGTGGGCAAACCCGGCATAGGTGCCGCGCAGGTTCTCCGGCACATCCGGGTGTTGCATGGTCATGCCGCGTACATGCGCTTCATACACCACGGTTTGGGCCCACGGCACGCGCGGCGCTTTGTCGCCTTCCCAGTCGTAATCATCATGGCCGGGTACACGGGCCTTGGGGGCGAGTTCGGCGCTGTCGGTCGGGTCCGGCTGGCCGGGGTTTTCCAGATCATCGCCCAGAAAGTTGGAGTGATCGTGCGCATGGCCGATCACGTCTTTGGCATACGGGTCCAGCAACAGCTTGGCCGGATTGAAACGATGCCCTTCACGCGGCGCGTAACGGCCGCTGACCCGGTAACCATAAATTTGCCCGGCTTTGCCGCCGGCCAGAAAGCCATGCCAGATATTGTTCTCGCACACTGGCATGGGCAGACGGGTTTCGTGACCGTCGGCATCAAACAGGCACAACTCGACGCCGGTCGCGTTTTCTGAAAACAGCGCAAAGTTGACGCCGTCTTCATCCAGCGTGGCCCCGAGCGGGAACGGTCGCCCGTCCTGCAGCGTCATGGCGCCACCCGTTTCAGGTAGATGGTGGCCAGCGGCGGCAAGGTCAGCACCAGCGAGTGCGGCTGGCCGTTGCAGCCTTCGGTGGTGGTGTATTGCGGCGGGTTGCCGACGTCGCTGCCGCAGTAGTAGTGAGAATCGGTGTTGAGGACTTCTGCATACTGGCCGGCGTCCGGCACGCCAATGCGGTAGCCCTCACGCGGGACCGGGGTGAAATTGCAGATCACCACAATGCCGTCGCCCGGCGCATTGCCGTAGCGGATGAAAGGGTAGACCGAGTTGATGTTGTCATCGGGATTGATCCAGCGGAACCCTTCCTCGTTGAAGTCTTTCTGATGCAGCGCGCCTTCACGCTTGTAGACCTGGTTCAGATCACGGATCAGCGACTGCACGCCGCGGTGCCAGTCCACCTCCAGCAAATGCCAGTCCAGGCTGGCTTCGTGATTCCACTCGCGGCCCTGGCCGAACTCGCAGCCCATGAACAACAGTTTCTTGCCCGGGTGCGCCCACATGAAAGCGTAATAGGCGCGCAGGTTGGCAAACTGCTGCCAGGCATCGCCCGGCATGCGTGACAACAGTGAGCCCTTGCCGTGCACCACTTCATCGTGCGAGAGCGGCAGCACAAAGTTCTCGTGCCAGGCGTACATCAGGCCGAAGGTCATCTTGTTGTGGTGGTACTGGCGATGCACTGGGTCCAGTTTCATGTATGACAGCGTGTCGTTCATCCAGCCCATGTTCCACTTGAAGTGGAACCCCAGACCGCCATCAGACGGCGGGCGCGTGACCGCGGGGAAAGCGGTGGATTCTTCGGCAATGGTGATGGCTTCCTGGCGCACGGTGCCGACGGTTTCGTTCATGCGCTTCAGAAAGTCGATGGCTTCCAGGTTCTCGCGACCGCCAAAGCGGTTAGGCACCCATTCGCCTTCCTTGCGGCTGTAATCGCGGTACAGCATGGAGGCCACGGCATCCACGCGCAGGCCGTCAATGCCATAGCGCTCGATCCAGTAAAGCGCATTGCCGATCAGGTAATTGCGTACTTCATTGCGGCCATAGTTGAAGATCAGCGTGTTCCAGTCCTGATGGAAGCCTTCACGCGGGTCGGCGTGCTCATACAGATGCGTACCGTCAAAGCGCGCCAGGCCGTGCGCATCAGACGGAAAATGTCCGGGCACCCAATCCAGAATGATGCCGATGCCGGCGCGGTGGGCGGTATCGACAAGGTGGCGGAAATCATCCGGCGTGCCAAAGCGCGACGTCGGCGCGTACATGCCCAGCGGTTGATAACCCCAGGACGCATCAAACGGGTGCTCGTTGACCGGCATCAACTCAATGTGGGTAAAGCCCAGGTCTTCCACATACGGGATAAGCTGGTCGGCCAGTTCGCGGTAGGTCAGCCAGCGCTGGCCGTCTTCCGGCACGCGTTTCCAGGAGCCCAGATGCACTTCATAGATGGATACCGGCGCATCGAACGCGTTGGCCTTGCGCCGCGCTTCACTGGGTTCAACCCAGGCGGGCAGGCGTGCCACCTTGCTGGCGGTGCCGGGGCGCAATTCCATGGTCAGGCCGTAGGGGTCTGATTTAAGAAAGATGTCGCCGTTCTGGTCGCGGATTTCGTATTTGTACATCTGGCCGATCTGCGCATTGGGCATGAACAACTCCCACACGCCGCATTCGGGCCGGAACCGCATGGGGTGGCGGCGGCCATCCCAGTAGTTGAAGTCGCCCACCAGCGCCACGCGTTGGGCGTTCGGCGCCCACACGGCAAAGGCCACGCCGCCAATGCCTTCCAGCGTGGTCGGGTGCGTGCCCAGTTTTTCATAGGGGCGGGTATGCGTGCCTTCGGCCAGCAACCAGACGTCCATATCCCCCAGGCTGGGCCCGAAACGGTAGGCGTCTTCCAGATCAAACTGCCCGTGCGCCCAGGTCACCAGCAAGCGGTAAGCGAAGCGGTTCTTGCGGCGCGGAATCAGCCCTTCAAAGAAGCCGCGCTCGTCGGTGCACGGCAAAGCCACAATCTTGCGGCCACCGGGATCGGTCACGGTGACGGCGGAGGCCTGCGGCTGAAAGGTGCGGATCACCAGCCCCTCATCGCTCTCGTGCAGACCCAGCACGGCAAACGGGTCGGTATGGTCACCTTCAAACAGGGCGTCGCGGGTGGCTGCGTCAAGCTGGTAGGGCATGGGCACGATCTCTTGGTGGATTTTGTCGGGAAATCTGTCTGATTCACGTGCTATATAAGCAGCGGTGCGCAGGCGTCACACCACCTGCACGACACGCTTGCCATTAATTTATAGCCTAATGGTTACGCGCATGCAGTGCTGCAAGACGAGGTTGAGTATCCGCTTTCAGACATATCTCACAAAAACCGGAATGCTGATTCAAAGGGGAGCAAGACATGGCCAGATCTGCCAAAGCCTGGTGGCGCGGTGCGGTGATCTACCAGATTTACCCGCGCAGTTTCATGGATAGCAACGGCGACGGCGTGGGCGATCTGCCCGGCATTCGCCAGCATGTGTCTTATCTCAAGCGGCTCAATATTGATGCAGTCTGGATCTCGCCGTTCTTTACCTCTCCGATGAATGACTTTGGCTACGACGTGTCGGATTACCGGGATGTCGATCCACTGTTTGGCACACTGGCGGACTTTGACGCGCTGGTGGCAGATCTGCACAAGGCCGGGATCAAGGTGATCATCGACCAGGTGTTGTCGCACACCGCCGACGCCCATCCCTGGTTTGTGGAAAGCCGCCAGAGCCGCGACAACCCCAAGGCCGACTGGTATGTCTGGGCCGATGCCCGCCCCGACGGCACGCCGCCCTCCAACTGGTTGTCGGTGTTTGGCGGCTCGTCCTGGCAGTGGGATACCCGGCGCCGCCAGTACTATCTGCACAATTTCCTGACCAGCCAGCCTGATCTCAATTTCCACAATGAAGAAGTGCAACAGGCCACGCTGGATAACATCGAGTTCTGGCTCAAACGCGGGGTGGACGGCTTCCGGTTTGATGCCTGCAACTATCATTTTCATGATCGCAAGCTGCGCAGTAACCCGGCCGCAGAGTCGGTAGACGACATGACCGTGACGCTCTCCAACCCGTATGGCATGCAGCAGCACCGTTACGACAAAAGCCGGCCGCAGAACCTCAAGTTCCTCAAGCAAATCCGCAAATTGCTGGATCAGTACGGGGCGGCCAGCGTGGGCGAAGTGGGGGACGATGACTCGCTGGCGCGCATGGCGGAGTACACCTCCGGCGGCGACAAGCTCAATCAGGCGTACAGCTTCAACCTGCTGACCGAAGCGCATACGGCCGAGCATATCCGCCGCCAGGTAGAAGACCTGGAAGCGCACATGGCCATGCATGACAAGCCCGGCTGGGCGTGCTGGTCGGTGGGCAATCACGATGTGCCGCGCGTGCTTACGCGCTGGGGCCACAACACGGACGACCCGCAATTCTCCAGAATGGTGCTGGCGCTGGTTACCACCTTGCGTGGCAGCAGTTGCCTGTATCAGGGCGATGAACTGGGCCTGCCCGAAGCAGACATCCCGTACGCCTTGCTGCAAGACCCGTATGGCAAAGCCTTCTGGCCGGAGTTCAAAGGCCGCGATGGCTGCCGCACGCCCATGCCCTGGAAAAAGAACGCGGCGTTTGGCGGGTTTTCCACCGCGCAACCCTGGCTGCCGATACCGGGCGAACATCTGGCGCGGGCGGTGGCGGTGCAGGAACGGCCAGCGGATTCGGTGCTGAACTTCACCCGGCATTTTCTGGCCTGGCGGCGCGGCTATCCGGCGCTGATCCGTGGCGATATCCATTTTTACAAAGTGCCGGAGCCAGTGCTGCTCTACACCCGCAAACACGATCATGTCACCGTGCTGGTGGCGTTCAATCTGGGCAGCGCCAAAGTGCGCGTCAAACTGCCGACCCTGCTGCGCGATGTCATTCCGCTCTCCGGCCATGGTCTGGGGCGCGGGTTGATTGAAAACGGCATGCTGGACCTTGGCGCATATGGCGGAGTTTTTGGTACTGTGCGCTGATCGATTAGCACAACCGGTTTTCATTCATGCACATTGTCATTGCGCCGGATTCATTCAAGGAAAGCCTCTCTGCATGGCAGGTGGCGCAGGCCATTGCCGCCGGTTTTGCCGAAGTGTTTGCGGATGCCCGCTATACCCTGCTGCCCATGGCTGACGGGGGCGAGGGCACGGTCGATGCCTTTGTCGTCGCCACCGGCGGCCAGCGGGTTGAGGTGTCGGTGACCGGTCCGCTGGGGACCCCGGTCAAGGCCTTTTACGGGCTGACGGGCGATGGCCACACGGCCGTGATCGAAATGGCCGCAGCCAGCGGGCTGGCGCTGGTGCCCGCTGCCGCGCGCAACCCGCTGTTGACCACCACACGCGGCACGGGTGAGTTGATCATGGCCGCGCTGGATGCCGGCGCACGGCATCTGGTGATCGGTCTGGGTGGCAGCGCAACCAATGATGGCGGCGTCGGCATGGCGCAGGCGCTGGGGTTGCGCTGTGTCGATGCGGCCGGTGCCGAAATCGGCCCGGGCGGCGGTGCCCTGGCGGCGCTGGCGCAGCTGGATGCGGCCGGTCTGGATACGCGGCTGGCCCGGTGCCGGATTGAAGTCGCTTGCGATGTGGATAACCCGCTGACCGGGCCGCAAGGCGCCTCTGCCGTCTTCGGCCCGCAAAAAGGGGCGACCCCGGCCATGGTGGCGCGTCTTGACGAGTGCCTGGGCCGCCTGGCCATCTGCCTGAAACAGGGCCTGGGCAAAGATGTGGCGGATGTCCCCGGGGCCGGTGCCGCAGGCGGCATGGGCGCCATGATGCTGGCGCTGGGCGGGCAGTTGCGGCCCGGCGTGCAGATTGTGGCGGACGTCTTGCGGCTGGATGAAGCGATCCGCGACGCGGATCTGGTCATCACCGGGGAAGGGCGCATGGACAGCCAGAGCCTGCGCGGCAAAACCCCGGTGGGCGTGGCGCAAGTGGCCAGACGTCATGGCAAGCCGGTAATTGCGCTCAATGGCTCACTCACCGCCAGCAGTGACGAATTGCAGCGCGCCGGCCTGGATGCCGCATTCAGCGTACTGCACGAACCAGGCGATCTGGCGCAGGCACTAAGCCAGGCTGCGCCCAATGTCCGGCGGGCCGCACGCAATGTCGCCGCGACCCTCCAGCTGGCACAACAACTCAAGCCTTAACGGCCAAACGTGGCCATGACCTCTGCGCTGCCCAGCGCTTGCGCCTTGATCTTGTCGACCAGGTTGTCCGGGCTGCTGTTGCTGGCATCCGCGCCCAGCTTTGCGCTTTTCAGCGCGTACACGGTGAAGTGATAGTGATGCGGTTTGTCGCCGGCGGGCGGGCATGCCCCGGTATAAGAAAAGCTGTAGTCACTGTTGCGGCCCTGAACCGCGCCGGCGGGCAGCGTCTTGCTGTTGTACTCGCCAGCCGCTGCGGCCACGTTGTTGACGCTGGCCGGGATATCAAACAGCACCCAGTGGAACCACGTCCGCGCACCGGGCGCATCCGGGTCTGATACCACGATGGCAAAGCTCTGGGTGCCGGCAGGCGGGTTGTTCCAGGCCAGATCGGGCGAGATATTCTGGCCCTTGCATCCTTCGCCGTAGGCCACGTGTTTCTGGCTCAGGGTGGCGCCGCTGGTGACATCATGGCTGGTAACGGTAAAGCCGGCGGCGTGGCTGATGCCGGTGGCAAGCAAGAGCGCGCTGGCCCAGGTCAGATGGTGTTTCATGGTGGCGTTCCTTTTCTCTCTGTGAAAAGGCAGTGCTGATGGATGCGGTCGTCTGCCGCGTGCACTGCGCCAACCCATCATAGGAAAAGCGGACCGGACCGTGTCGCCCGATCCGGTCAGATTCTGGCCCGAACCGGTCAGGCCAGCGCGTCGGCCGCAGACTCGGCGTGCGTTGCCTGCGGCGTCTGGAAAGAGGCGCGCAAGGCCAGTGGCGACAGCCCGAAACGCTGGCGGAACGCAGCGGCAAACCGCGACGGCGAGGTATAGCCGCAGGCCTCGGCAATGCGCTGGATCGGCGTGCTGCCATCCATCACCATGGCTAGCGCGCGTTCCATGCGCACATCCAGCAACAACTCGCTGAACGAGACGCCTTCATCACGCAGGCGGCGGCGCAGCGATGACTCGCTCAAGGCCAGCTTGCGGGCGACGTCGTCAGCGTGCCAGTCTGCCGCCACATTGCTGTACAGCGTCCACACCACGCGTTCACGCCAGCGGCCCGGCTGGGCCATGACCAGATCACGCGCCACGCCTTGGCGCGCCAGTGCCAGCCACAGGGCTTCCCAGCGCAACTCAACCAGCGCGTCAGAGAGTTTGTCGTGGCGGGTAATGAGGATTTCGCTGATGTAATCGTGCAGCGCCTGGCGGCTGCCGGTGTCGGGCGCAATGAGCGGGTGGGCATCCAGTTGCGCGGGCAGTACGCCGGCATAACGCTGGCGGAATCGCTGCAGCATGCTGGCATCAGCGGCAATCACCACCGCCGCAAAATAACCGCGTTCCGGATCGGGCACATTGGTAAAGGTGATGGTGGTGCCCGCACTGACCGTAAACCAGTCGCCGGCCTTGCAGATGAACTCGCCACTGGCGGTCTTGATGTGTTTTTCACCGGCCAGCACCGCGATCAGACACGGCACAAAGTAGGGCGTGCGCTGCACCTGTACGCGGTGATGAAAGCGGAACAAGGCCGCACCACCCACAAAGGTGCGCTCGGCCAGATTGGGCAAGGCCATGAGTTGCGACAACAGGGTTTGATGCATGCTGATCACCCCGACCGGTTGAATGGGCGCTTAGCCTACAGCCAGTTGATGACATTGGGTTGGTTTTATGGGCCAGCGGCCCACCGCTTGTCGCATTCCTGCGCCAGGCCTGCCGCAACGGGATTGCAGGTCTGCCGGTGTTTTCTGACAGCCTGATGGAAAAAGTCATATCTGTTTTAGAAATAACCTTGAATATCAATGGCTTGTGATTTTTGTTCTGACTGGTCTTGCCGGTAAAAGTCGAGTAAAATAGTCGGCTTTCCAACCCTCCCCGAAGCAGCCAGCTTATGCTTGATCGCTTGCGTGAAGACATCCGGGCCATTTTTGAGCGCGATCCCGCCGCACGTTCCATGTGGGAAGTGGTCATCTGTTATCCGGGTTTTCAGGCGCAAACGCTGCATCGCATGGCGCACGCCCTCTGGCTGCGCGACTGCAAGCTGCTGGCTCGCACCGTGTCGCATTTCGGCCGCTGGCTGACCGGTATCGAGATCCACCCGGGCGCCAAAATCGGCCGCCGCGTGTTCATCGATCACGGCATGGGTGTGGTGATTGGCGAAACCGCAGAGATCGGCGACGACTGCACGCTGTACCAGGGCGTGACCCTGGGCGGCACCTCGCTGCATGAAGGCAAGCGCCACCCGACGCTGGAAGAAGGTGTGGTGGTAGGCGCGGGGGCTAAAGTGCTGGGCGGCTTCACCGTGGGGCGCGGCGCCAAGATCGGCCCGAACGCTGTGGTGATCAAGCCGGTGCCGGCGGGCGCCACCATGGTGGCCAACTTGGCGCGCATGGTCGACAAGGAACGTGACAAGGTCCGGGCCGAGCAGGCAGAGAAAATGGGCTTTACAGCCTATGGCCTGTCTGACGACATGAACGACCCGACGGTGAAAGCCATTCACGGCCTGCTGGATCACTCAGTCACCACCGACAAGCGTCTGGACATGATCCTGGCGCGGCTGGAGCAACTGGGTGTGGATTGCTCCAAAGAGCGTGCCGCGCAAGACGGATTTGACCCCAATTATCTGAACCGGATTGTCGAGGAATAAGCCCTCGGCAGACGGTATTTTGACGATAAAAACCCACTGAACTACCAGGGTTTTTAGTTGACTAAATTTGTAGGGTATTTTACGATGCCCGCTAAACGATCAACCAGGACAAAGCGATGCGACTGACGACCAAAGGCCGGTTTGCCGTAACGGCAATGCTCGACCTGTCCCTGCGCCAGGCCAAAGGCCCGGTGACACTGGCGGGGATCAGCGAACGCCAGCAGATTTCGCTTTCTTACCTGGAACAACTGTTTGGCAAGCTGCGCCGCCGTGAACTGGTTGAAAGCGTGCGCGGCCCTGGCGGTGGTTACTGTCTGGCGCGTGGCGCCGAACTGATCACCGTGGCCGAGATTATCAAGGCCGTCGATGAACCGATCGACGCGACGCAATGCGGTGGCAAGGAAAACTGCCTGGAAGACCACCGCTGCATGACCCACGACTTGTGGGCCAGCCTGAACAAAACCATTTACGACTATCTGTCTTCGGTCACCCTGGCGCAGCTGGTAGAGCAACAGCACGAAAAACAGCGCCGCCGTGAGCAATGCCAGCAAGCGGTCCTGATGGACCAGCGCCCTGGCAGAACGGCGGAAGCCGCTGGTGTGTTGCCGGGTCTGTAAACCCTGGCCGCATCGAAACAGAAGCAAGCAGTAAAAACAGTAAAACCCATACGCACAGATTGAGCACGGAGTACCTGTAATGGACCGCAAGTTGCCGATTTACCTTGATTACTCTGCCACCACCCCGGTTGATCCGCGCGTGGCGCAGAAGATGATTCCGTACCTGACCGAACACTTCGGCAACCCGGCCTCGCGTTCGCACGCCTACGGCTGGGAGACGGAATCGGCCGTAGAAGAAGCGCGTGAACAAGTTGCCGCGCTGCTCAACTGCGACGCCAAGGAAATCGTGTGGACCTCCGGCGCGACCGAATCTGACAACCTGGCCATCAAGGGCGCTGCGCACTTCTATCAAAGCAAGGGCAAGCACCTGATCACCGTGAAGACCGAGCACAAAGCCGTGCTGGACACCACGCGTGAACTGGAACGCGAAGGTTTTGAAGTTACTTACCTGGATGTCAAAGCCGACGGGCTGATTGATCTGGACGTGCTCAAGGCGGCCATCCGCCCGGACACCATCCTGATCTCGGTCATGCTGGTGAACAACGAAATCGGCGTAATCCAGGATGTCGACGCCATTGGTGAGTTGTGCCGCGAGAAGGGCATTGTGTTCCATGTCGACGCCGCGCAAGCCACTGGCAAGGTCGTGATCGACCTGCAAAAGACCAAGATTGACCTGCTGGCCCTGTCTGCCCACAAAACCTACGGCCCGAAAGGCATTGGCGCGCTGTACATCCGCCGCAAGCCGCGTATCCGTCTGGAAGCACAAATGCACGGTGGCGGCCACGAGCGCGGTTTCCGCTCCGGCACGCTGGCCACGCACCAGATCGTTGGCATGGGCGAGGCTTTCCGCATTGCCCGTGAAGAAATGGGCACTGAACTGGAACGCATCCGCATGTTGCGTGACCGTCTGTGGGCCGGTATCTCTGATATCGAAGAAACCCACCTGAACGGTGACATGGATCAGCGCGTTCCGCACAACCTGAACGTGAGCTTCAACTTTGTTGAAGGCGAATCGCTGATCATGGCGCTGAAAGAACTGGCGGTGTCCTCCGGCTCGGCCTGTACCTCTGCCAGCCTGGAACCGTCTTACGTGCTGCGCGCGCTGGGCCGCTCTGATGAACTGGCGCATTCGTCGATCCGTTTCACGATCGGCCGCTTCACCACGGTTGAAGATATCGATTTCGCCGTCAAGTTGATCCATGAAAAGATCGGCAAGCTGCGTGAACTCTCGCCGCTGTGGGAAATGTTCAAGGACGGCGTGGACATCAGCCAGGTGCAGTGGGCTGCACACTGATTGTGAGCGTGAGGGGTGAGGCGTGAGGAGAAAAACCGCCACATCCCTTGGTGTAAAAACAGATTGAAATCAGGTCGTGAGTGGTGGGGTTCCAACGGGTTTTACCCCTGACACCTCGCCCTCACACCTCACTGGAGAATCTCATGGCTTATAGCGAAAAAGTAATCGACCATTACGAAAATCCGCGCAACGTCGGTTCCTTTGAAAAGGGCGACGAGACCGTTGGTACCGGCATGGTCGGCGCACCGGCCTGTGGCGACGTGATGAAGCTGCAGATCAAGGTCGGCGCAGATGGCGTGATCGAAGATGCCAAGTTCAAGACCTACGGCTGTGGTTCGGCCATTGCTTCCTCGTCGCTGGTGACCGAATGGGTCAAGGGCAAGACGCTGGATGAAGCACTGGCTATCAAGAACACCCACATTGCCGAAGAACTGGCCCTGCCGCCGGTGAAAATCCACTGCTCCATCCTGGCTGAAGACGCCATCAAGGCAGCGGTTGAAGATTACAAGCAAAAGCACACCGCCTGAGCACGGCTGGATCGGGATGCCGGCATGACGCGGCATCCGTAACGTGACTGGACTGGAGTTTTTGAATGGCTTTGACTTTGAGTGAACGCGCTGCGAACCATATCTCTGGCTACCTCGCCCGTCGTGGCAAGGGCTTGGGTGTGCGTCTGGCAGTGAAGACATCGGGCTGTTCCGGCATGGCCTACAAGCTGGAATTCGTGGACGTGCAAGCGGATACCGATCTGGTATTTACCAGCTTTGGCGTGCAGATTTTTACCGATGCCAAGAGCCTGCCGTACATCGACGGGACCGAGCTTGATTACGCCAAGGAAGGGCTGAACGAAGGCTTCAAGTTCAATAATCCGAACGTGAAAAACGAGTGCGGCTGCGGCGAGAGTTTCCACGTCTGAGCGGCATGACTGAACCCCTGCCTTGCGATCACGCGGGCAGGGCGGCGTTAAAAAGAACGGGTATAGCCCGTTTTCTTGTTAATCTGCAGGTTCACGCGACCCAGGCCAGCACCGCCCGATGAATTTCGACTTCAACCAGACTCATTTCGAGGTATTCCAGCTCCCGGCCGCTTTTGCGCTTGATACAAAAGCTCTGGAAGCGCAGTACCGTGCGCTTCAGGCCACCTGGCACCCCGACCGTTTTGCCGGTAGCGATGACACTGAAAAGCGGGTCTCGCTGCAGGTTGCCACGCGCCTGAACGAAGGCTATCAAACCCTCAAGTCCCCGGTTTCCCGCGCCCGTTATCTGCTCAAACTCAATGGTGTGGATACGCAGGAAGAAACCAACACCGCCATGCCCATGGATTTTCTGATGAACCAGATGATCTGGCGTGAGCACATTGCCGAGGGCAAGGCGTCGCAAAATGTGGAGCGGCTGGAAGAACTCAACCATGAACTGCGCCAGGAAATCGGCGCCATGGAAGACGAGTTGTCCCGCCTGATCGACGACGAGGCTCGCTATGACGATGCCGCCATGATTGTGCGCAAGATGCGTTTCATGGAGCGGCTGGATCAGGAAATCGGCAACGCCATCGAGTCTGTTCTGTACTGATACTGACGGGTCGCCCCAGGGCGGCCCGTGCAATCCATCTGACCGCGTTTGTTCTGGCCGATAACGGCGCAGGCAAACGCGAGTTATCGCCAGAAGCCGGTCTTCTGGTTTCAATCCAGGCGCGCGGCAGCAATAACGCGCGCCTTTTTGACTTTACGAGCTATGGCCTTACTGCAAATCGCCGAACCTGGCATGTCCACCGCCCCGCACCAGCATCGTCTGGCGGTCGGGATCGACCTTGGCACCACCAACTCGCTGGTTGCCACCGTGCGCAGCGGCAGCGCGGTCTGCCTGCCTGATCATGATGGCCGCGCGCTGTTGCCCTCGGTGGTCAATTACGCGGCCGACGGCGGTGTGCTGGTGGGCCGTGCCGCGCAGGCAAAGCAAAACAAGGACCCGGCCAACACCGTCGTGTCGGTCAAGCGCTTCATGGGCCGTGGCCTGAAAGACATCGCGGAACTGGCTACGCCTTACCGCTTTGTCGATGAGCCGGGCATGCTCAAGCTGCAAACCGCCGCTGGTATCAAAAGCCCGGTGGAAGTCTCTGCCGATATCCTGCGTACGCTCAAAGATCGTGCCGAAGAAAGCATGGGCGGCGAACTGGTTGGCGCGGTGATTACTGTGCCGGCGTATTTTGACGACGCCCAGCGCCAGGCCACCAAAGACGCGGCGCGTCTGGCCGGTTTGAATGTGCTGCGCCTGCTCAACGAACCCACCGCTGCAGCCATTGCCTATGGCCTTGATAACGGCGCCGAAGGCACCTTTGTGGTGTATGACCTGGGCGGCGGCACCTTTGATGTGTCGATCCTGGAGCTGACCCGCGGTGTGTTTGAAGTGCGCGCAACCTCGGGTGATTCGCAACTGGGTGGCGATGATTTTGATCACCGCATTCACTGTTGGGCGATGGAGCAAACCGGCCTGTCGCGCCTGAATGCGCAAGACTCGCGCCTGTTGCTGACGCGCGCCCGTGAAGCCAAGGAAGCGCTCACCGATCACGACAGCACGCACCTGACCGCCATGCTCTCTGACGGGCAAATGGTGGATCAGGAACTGACCGCAGACAAACTGCACGAGCTGACTTCGCACCTGGTGCAAAAAACGCTGCTGCCGGTGAAAAAGGCGCTGCGCGATGCCAAGCTCACCGTCAATGACATCAAGGGTGTGGTGCTGGTGGGCGGCGCGACGCGCATGCCGCAAGTGCGCCGCGCCGTGACCGAATTCTTCGGCAAGACGCCGCTGACCAACCTGGACCCGGACAAAGTGGTGGCGCTGGGCGCGGCCATGCAAGCCGACGTGCTGGCAGGCAACAAGGGCGATGATGAATGGCTGCTGCTGGACGTCATTCCGTTGTCTTTGGGGCTGGAAACCATGGGTGGCCTGACCGAGAAGGTCATTCCGCGCAATTCCACCATCCCGACCGCACGCGCCCAGGAATTCACCACTTACAAAGATGGCCAGACCGCCATGGCCATTCACGTGCTGCAAGGCGAGCGTGAAATGGTCAGCGACTGCCGTTCGCTGGCGCGCTTTGAATTGCGCGGCATTCCGCCCATGGTCGCCGGTGCGGCGCGGATTCGCGTCACGTTCCAGGTGGATGCCGACGGCTTGTTGAGCGTGTCGGCGCGGGAGCAATCCACCGGCCTGGAAGCCAGTATCGCGGTCAAGCCGTCGTATGGTTTGTCGGATGAAGAAATCGGCCGCATGTTGAGCGAGTCGATGACCCACGCGGCCGACGACATGACCGCGCGCAAACTGGCCGAGGCCAAAGTGGAAGCCACCAGCCTGTTGCAGGCGACGGAAGCCGCGCTGGAGGTTGATGGCCAATTGCTGGATGACGCTGAACGCGCGGCCATTCACGCCGTGCTCGATGATCTGCGCCAGCGCCTGGCCGGTAGCGATGCCGATCTGATCCGCACCACGGCCGAAGCACTGAACCAGGCAACGGTGGAATTCGCCGGTCGCCGCATGGATGCTGCCGTGAAGCGTGGCCTTGCCGGCCAGAAGATTGGCGAACTCTGAACGCGCCCAACTGAACACCCGTAACCCGAAGGGACTGTAACGTGACTCAAATCGTCGTACTGCCTCATCCCGTGTTGTGCCCGGATGGCGCGGTCCTTGAAGCCGAGCCGGGCACTTCGATCTGTGATGTGCTGCTCGAAAATGACATCGAGATCGAGCACGCCTGCGAAAAATCGTGTGCCTGCACCACCTGTCACGTCATCGTGCGTGAAGGTTTCAACAGCCTGGAAGCCAGCGACGAGCTGGAAGACGACTTGCTGGACAAGGCCTGGGGCCTGACCGCGCAATCGCGCCTGTCGTGCCAGGCGATTGTGGAAGAAACCGATCTGGTGGTCGAAATCCCCAAGTACACCATCAATCACGCCCGGGAAAACCACTGATGACAGATGTCTCTGCAAGTCAGCAACGCGTAGCCGACGTGCTCACGCGCCATGGCATTGCGGCGCGCATCGTCACCTTTGATGCATCTACCCGGACGGCAGTCGATGCCGCCGCGGCCATTGGTTGCGATGTGGCGCAAATTGCCAAATCCATTATCCTGAAAACGCGCCAGAGCAATCAGCTGGTGCTGGTAGTCACCAGTGGCCGCAACCGCGTCTGCGAGAAAAGCGTGACCGAACTGGTAGGGCAAAAGGTGGGCCGGGCCGATGCCGATTTCGTGCGTGAGAAAACCGGTTTTGCCATTGGCGGCGTTGCCCCGGTGGCGCACCTGGAAGACCCCATCGTCCTGATTGATGAAGACCTGCTGAGCTACGCCGAACTGTGGGCAGCAGCAGGAACCCCGAACAGCGTATTCCGGCTGACCCCCGCGGAGCTGGTGGCCTTGACCACCGGCCGCGTCGCCCGGATCAAAGAGGAGAGTGCAGTATGAAGTGGACCGATACCCATGACATCGCCATTGAACTGGCGGACCGCTTTCCGGAAATCGACCCGCGGACCATCCGCTTTACTGACCTGATGGAATGGGTCATGGCGCTGGATGACTTTGATGACGAGCCCTCCCGCTGCGGCGAACGCATCCTGGAAGCCATCCAGGCCGCCTGGATCGAAGAAGTCTGATCTGCATCACGTCGCGCCAGGTGTCTCATTGCCTGGCACCCGGTTTGACCAGAGGGCCGGATTGAACCATACAATGATGGATCAACCGGCCACCTGAACGGACCCACCCCCAACATGCCTGCCGCGCAACCTGCCCGCGACACCGTGACTACACCTCCCGCCGCGCGTTCTGTCGCCAGCCTGGTGCTTAATGCCCGCTTCAAACTGTTCGATCTGCTTGAGCGCCACCCGGACCAGGGTGATTTCACCCAGCGCCTGACCGATATCGTCTGGCAACTGCAACTGGCGTGCGAGCAAGATGCCGATGTGGCACTGGCCGTTATCCTGCATGCGCAGGAAGGCGGTTACGGTATCCGGCACTCGGTCGATACCGCCATCGTGGTTGATCTGGTGTGCGAGCGGCTGGACATGAACCCGCTGGATCGCCAGTCAGTCGTCAGCGCTGCCCTGACCATGAACATGGGCATGATGGCGCTGCAGGAAACCCTGGCGCAGCAATCCACGCCGCTTTCCAGCGCACAACGCGAAGAAATGCATCGTCACCCGATGATTGGCCGGGAAATGCTGCGCCGGCTGGGCGTGTCGGACCAGTTGTGGCTCGATTGCGTGCTGCAACACCATGAAATGCCCGATGGCAGCGGTTACCCGGCGCGGCTGGAAGGGGAAGAGTTGCGCTTTGAAGCGCGGCTGATCGGTCTGGCCGACCGTTATTGCGCCATGCTGACCCAGTCGGCCTGGCGTAGCGGCAGTGTGGTTGATAGCGCCTTGTTCCGCACTTTGCGCGCCCATGGCAGCGCTGCGGACGCCAAGCTGGGCCGCCTGTTTGGCGATACGCTGGGCCTGTTCCCGCCGGGCGCGGTGGTGCGCCTTGCCAACGGCGAGAGCGGCGTGGTGAAGCATTACGCCAATGAATCCGCGCCGCTGGTGACCGCCTTGTTTGACGATGCCGACATGCCCTTGCTGGAGCCGGTTGATCGCGATACCGGCAAACCGCAGTTTGCGATTACCGACATGCTGGAGCCGGCCGCGCTGGTCGGGCGTGTCCAGTTTGAACAAGTCTGGGGCGCTGCGGCCATGGGCCTGTAAGCGGTGCCGACCAGGCCGCGTGTTCTCTTACCTTTCTTTTTACTTGTTTTTATTCCACAAGAAACGCAGGAACTGATCCATGCAATTTGCTGAAGTACTGGCTGGCTTGCCCACCGTTGACCACCTGGCTGGTCTGGAACTGCTTGATGGCGAAACCGTCGCCGCCCGCCTTGAAAACAAACCCGGCCAGGCCGGCAGCGTGCGGGTATACCACGCGCTGTACCAGGAATTTGGCGCCATCGATACCGTCGCCGCCGACAAAGGCCTGCGCCTGTATGCCGAACACACGGTCGATGCACGTGCCAACCCGGGCAAGCATCCCAATATTGATCGCCTGCTGACGCTGGCCGAGGGTGGTCAGCCGTTCTCCGTACGCTTGCTGCCGGCCTGAGCGGGCAGGGCGCAGACGTAAAAAAGGCCAGCAGTTGCTGGCCTTTTTTTTGTGCCCGGTGACTGGGCGATTATTCCTCTTCTTCGCCTTCCGGCTCGCTCATCAGCAAAGAGCCCTGAACGGTTTCGCGCGTCAGGTGCGGCGAGAACAGCTCGATAAAGTCAAAGGCATAACCGCGCAGATAGGCATCACGGCGCACGCCAATGCGCGTGACCGAGGGCTCGAACAAATGGCCGGCATCAATCGCCACCAAGCCGCGATCACGTTCCGGTTCAAAAGCCATGGTCGCTAGAATACCCACGCCCAGACCCAGCGTGACGTAGGTCTTGATCACGTCAGAGTCGATGGCGGTGAGCACGACATTGGGGGTCAGGCCCTGCTTTTCGAAAGCGCGGTTGATCAGCGAACGGCCGGTAAAGGCAAAGTCGTACGTCACCAGCGGGTAGGCCGCGACATCATCCAGACCGATCTTGCGATCCAGCGCCGCCAGCGGGTGGCCTTCCGGTACCACGATGGACCGGTTCCATTCGTAGCACGGCAGCATGGCCAGTTCCGGGTAATGGTCGATGCCTTCCGTGGCGATGGCGATATCGGCCTCGCCTTCGACCACCATTTCGCTGATCTGGGTCGGGCTGCCTTGTTTGATCGACAGCCGCACCTTGGGGTAACGCGACAGGAACGCCTTGATGGTCCGCGGCAGGGCGTAACGCGCCTGCGTGTGCGTGGTGGCAATGGTCAGGCTGCCGCCTTCCACGTTCACGAACTCTTCACCAATGCGCTTGAGGTTCTGCGCCTGCATCAGGATGCGTTCGGCAATGTGCAGGATCTCGCGCCCCGGCGCGGTCACATCAACCACGCGTTTGCCGTTGCGGATAAAGATCTGTACACCCAGTTCGTCTTCCAGCAAGCGGATCTGTTTGGAAATCCCGGGCTGTGACGTATGCAGTTTTTCTGCTGCTTCAGAGACGTTGAGTCCTTGTTTTGATACTTCAACCAGGTATCGCAATTGCTGTAATTTCATGGCGTTCCCAATAAATAACCACGCATTCTAAAATCTTAACATAACAGTCTATAGCATTATAAACCCAATGATATGATCGCCAGTTCCGGGGGAAAAAACGGTCTGTGTATCCCTCAAGTGAGGGGTACTTGGATGACGTTGGGTTTCATTGTTTCCGGCCTTCTGGTCGGATTTATTGTGGGTATGACTGGCGTGGGCGGCGGCTCTTTGATGACGCCGATCCTGTTGTTTTTTGGTATCAACCCCGCCACGGCGGTCGGTACTGATCTGTTGTATGCCGCCATTACCAAATCCGGCGGCGTGTGGGTGCACCACCGCAACCGCAATATCGACTGGAAAATCACCGGCTGGCTGGCGTTGGGCAGCGTGCCGGCGGCCATGGTCACCGTGTTTTTCCTGCACCGTCTGCAAACAGACCAGGCCGTCATCAACGGCCTGATCAAACATATGCTGGGCGTGGCGCTGCTGCTGACGGCGGTCGCCATCCTGATCAAACCACTGATCCAGAAAGCCACGTTTTCAGGTGAACTGACCCTGAAAGCCGATTCGATGCATCGCCGCGTCATTACGGTCATTGTCGGCCTGGTGCTGGGCGTGATCGTGACCTTGTCATCAATTGGTGCCGGTGCGCTGGGTACCATCGCCCTGTTTTTGCTGTACCCGCTGATCCCGACATCCCGCCTTGTCGGTACCGAAATTGCCCATGCCGTGCCGCTGACGCTGGTGGCGGGTCTGGGTCATGCCGGGCTGGGTAATCTGGATTGGGGCATTCTGGGATATTTGCTGATTGGTTCGCTGCCGGGCATTTA